>NZ_JBOHDT010000121.1:0-11235 GCF_050700635.1 Aeromicrobium sp. | reverse complement strand
GGCGGCGGTTTCCAAGCCGTGGTCGGGAATCCTCCATATCTGAACGTTGACAGCGTCTGGGGGAAGAACGACCCGCGGTTGGCATACATCAAGAGTGCGTACTCATCGATCCACACGGACAAGACCGACATACTCTTCTACTTCCTCAAAAGGTCGGTCGACATTTGCCAGGGCGAGGTCGGCATGATCGTCTCCCGCTCCTTCCTGGAAGCTGACAAAGCCCAACACTTGCGGGAATGGCTGTCGACAAACTCGCGTGTGCGCGAGGTTCTGGACTTCCGACAGGCTCACGTGTTTCCGAAGGTCGGGATTAACACGGCGATCGTTCGGTTCACGAAGTCGAAGCACACGAAACAGGCACGATTCAGGCGTTACCTGCACCGCGATCTCCCCCCGGACTTCACAGCCGACACCTTGCGAGACTCTGGCGAAGTCTCAGAGGTACTGATGCCGATGAGTGAACTCGGACGCTCTGCATGGAACTTCGGCGAGGCAGACGTTCGAACACTAATGGCAAAGATCGATTCCGCCGGCACGCAGGCTGGAAGCATTCTGCACATCGGCAAAGGCATGGAGACCGGCGCAAACAAGGCGTTCAGCTTCGAACCAGGTGAGAAGCGAGTCGCTGAATTGGTTCAGGCCAGGCAGCTTTACCGACGGGCCCGTAACAGCGACATTCGTCCCTATCGCATCGCTGAGGCCGGCCCGCGCACCTTGTACGTGGAGGATTCAACAGCGTTCGGTCAGTTGCCAGCAGACGTGAGGGCCCATCTCAGTTCGCATCGAACCACATTGGAGTCGCGAGCTGCGTACCAGCGCGGAGACTGTTTGTGGTGGAAATTCACTTGGCCACTGCACAAGGAGTTCTTCGATCGACCGCGAATCATCTGTCCTTACCGCGCGTCTTGGAATCGCTTCGCGCTCGACGAGCAGCGCAAGTTTCTCGGACTCACTGACACGACGGTGCTGTACGAGAACGGCCAACCAGAGGATCTTCGGTACATCCTTGCCTTACTGAACTCGCGGACTCTCACGGCCCGATTTCGGTTCATTGGGAAACTCATCGGGGGTGGGAACTACGAGTATTACGAGAACACAGTGAGAAAGCTCCCGATCCCACGGCGATCTGCCGGCGACGCGGATCATGACCAGATCGTTGAACTGGTCAAGAAAATTGAAGCGGCTACCGAAGCTCGAGATTCGACAATCGTCACGTCAGAGATTGCAGAACTCGACCAGGAAATCGCATCCACGCACGCCAGCATCGAATCGGAAGTGCAGAAGCTCTTCGACCTATCGGACGACGAGAAAGAGCTCCTAGAGGCTCAACTGTAGTGACTTTTCAGTAATTCAGTTCTGTTTGAGGGTTTGGGTCGGGGTATAGCGGCCGGAGCTGTACGACCGGGAACCACTTCCAGACAAGTGGTGCCCCGTCGAGAGTCTCGTCTTGGTAAACGACCAGCGCCTTCCACTTGTAGCTGTTGTGCTTCCAGTCGACGACGTAGCCCTGCCAGGGACGTTCGTAGCGACGCTTTCGGAGGACGAGGACGTGGCGGGTGGGCCGGTATGCCGGCCACTTGTCACGCCTGCTCGGGTTCATCCCCACACGACGTAGATTAGAACACGTGATCGAACATCACGGATATGAGAGCGCGCCGCGTTGGCGGCCATACACTTCAGGCCATGAGCGATGGCTCGGAACCCCCACCGGCAGGTTGGTACGCGAATCCCGGCGGCCAGCGCCAGTGGTGGGACGGGAGTCGATGGACTGACGTCTATGAAGACACGTCGCCATCAATGGTCGCTCAGGTCGAGACCGAGACACCCGCCGAGCCTGGTGCCAATGGGAACGCGACCGAACCACCGTCGAGAAGGTGGCTCTGGGCATTCGCGTTCGCACCTTTGGCGGTCGTCGCCTTTCAGGCTGCGCTATTTCAAGGCGATGTATCCCCCGACTCCAATCTTTGGCGCATTGTGGTCCCCGCATCGGCAGTTGTGTTGCTTTGGTTGCTCGCGTTCGTCGACTTCGCGCAGCTGCCACGACTTACGTCAGACAAGTCATGGGGTGTTATCTGGGGATTCCTCTTCCCTGGGTACCCGGCATGGCGAGCCCGCGCCACTTCCACGTCCTATGCCCCATTCGCGGCCTGGTGCATAGTCCTCGCCCTTTCGGCTACGGCCAGCGGCCTTCTAATCGTCTCTGCCGAGGAACGTCTCGCAGCAGCCGCAGTCGAATCGACTCGCGCCGACCCCTTTGACGAGGCACAAGAAGATCCCGACGCGATCAGGTCGAGTTGCGGATACAAGATGGCTCGCGCCCGTACACGCTTCAACATCGAGGCGACAAGGTACGAAGAGCGGGTCGCGCGAGAGTGGACTTTGAAGGACGCTCTCGACAGGAAAGCATCAGGGAACGCGGACCCGGCCGACCGCAAACTCATCGAGGCGTACTACAACGTGTGGCAAGTCATTTCCGACAACCCCGACTGCGTCGAACCCGAGGAACTTGACGAGGCGCGACGGATCTTGAAGAACAGATAGTTGAAGCGAAGTGCGTGGCGACGATGCAGAAGCAACCGGACACCCACTCCGACGAGCCGCTCGTTTCCCTCAGCTCTGAGGATGTCGTCCAGGCCTTCGATTCAGCTCGGGAAAAGGCAGCGGACTGGGCTGCACGCCGCGCTCCCCAGTTTCCTGGCGACAACAGTGTCACGAGTCACATGGTTGGGAAGCTGGGCGAAGTCGCAGTGGCGAACTGGCTTGTCGACCAAGGCTACGAAGTCGACCGCGTCTTTCTCGACCCCGCTCGGGAGGGTGAGTGTGACGTGGCAATACAGCGTCCCGGTCCGCCACGGCGCATCGACGTGAAGTCTTGGCAGGAACGTGGGTTCAATCACAATGCCGGCTACGTATGGGCCAAGCAGCTTCCATACATTGACAAGAGCGACCTTCTCCTGTGGGTGCGGACCCCGGATCTTCCCGGTGACACGGGGCAAGAATCCTTCGATCCAGCGTCTCTTGGTGCGTTGGTTGTGACTCTGGTGGGCTGGTCCTTCACCACTGAGCTACACACGCTTGGTAAGGCTGTGCCGGAGAGCAGCACGACGGACGGCCTCGAAATAGTGAGGGATCACTGGCACCCGATGAGCGAGTTGCTCGGGGCGAGCCTTGACCCAACCTTCGACCCCGGCGGGGGTGACTGACCCCCCATTTTGACCCCCACAGGTTGTTTGTTTGTGGGGGTCGGCTCGTGTCCGCCAATGTCCGCGCCAGCCCTTTGACCTGCACAGACGGTCGCCTGCGGATCTCGGCGAATCGGCTGCATATCCCTGACACGGAAGAGGTCACTGGTTCAAACCCAGTATCGCCCACTACAGATTTGCCCCGGTTTTCCGGGGTTTTTCTGGCTTCTGGACGCAGCCGACAGGGATTCAGGTGAGCCAGCTGCGCCGTTTCTTGCGGTTCGCCTGGGACCAGGCCTCGCTGTACTCCGTTCGCAGATCCGCCGCGCGGGCTCGTAGACGGACGAGGAGCCGTCCGTAGAGGAGCGCGTTGTCTCCGTCCAGATCTGCCTGGACCGTGAGCTGACGCAGCAACGGGTGGGTGATGACCACGTCGTGGTAGTCCCCGAGGACCGTCTGGACGCGTTCGATCGCCTCCGCGAATTGGGCCGCGTCTCGGCCGTAGATGGGTACGAGGGGCTCCGCAGCGTATCGGGCGCGCTTGGCCGCCTTCCGGACCTCATGGAGGCGTTCGTCCCGCATGGGTCGGTCGGGCGCGTCCTCAGCGGCGGCGGCGCACCGGCGAAACCGTTTGAATTCCTTGGACACGCGAGCGGGCAGCACATCGGTGGCCTGCTGGTCGGCCGGAGGCGTCCACGGTGGGTTGGTCATCAGGGCTTCGAGGTTGTCGATCAGCGTGTAGTAACGCTCTGACTGCATGGCCTCGATTGAGCGTCTGTGGGCGAGGCGGTAGGCGTCTCCGAGGTCGCGATCGACTCGGCGTGAGAAGCGGTCCAGCACGATGTCGAAGGGCTCGTCGGCGATGAGTGCAGCCAGCTGCTGGTGCTTGACTTCGGCGTCTCGGGCCGTACCGAGCACACCGGCGATCCACGTCAGCTCGTCCCGAAGGGGCTCAGTCCGCTCGCGGTCCAGCAGCGGCCGGAACGTTGCCAGCGCACTTCGGAGCCGCCGTATCGCCACGCGCATCTTGTGCACCGAGTCGGGAACGTCACGGCGGACCAGGGGATCTTGGTACATCAGTTCGGCGACCTGCTCGCGCAGCCGGAGGCCGATGACATCAGCGGCCGTGCTCCGCCCCTGTGGCGACTCTTCTGCCGGCTTGAGCGTGCTCTCGATCTCTGGCAGGACGACACCCATGTCTCGGTTCTACACCCATGCCGGCAACGCCGACACCGCCGCGAGCCGGGTCCCGCAATCGTGCTGTCCGCAGCCGGGTCATGTCAGGAGCACCGATGACTTTCATCCAGATCGTTTCATTCCACTGCACCGATCCCTCCGCCCTTCGCGGCATCGAGGACGAATGGTTGGCGGCCACCGAGGGCCGCCGAACACTCCAGCACGAGACGTTCCTTGTCGACCGCAACGACCCGAGCCACTTCATGACGATCAACGAGTTCGAGTCATACGAGGCAGCCATGCAGATCTCGGAGCTTCCCGAGACCGACGCCATGGCCCGGAAGGTCGCCGGGTTGCTGATCGGCGAGCCGACGTACCACGACCTCGAGGTAGTGCAGGTCACTGACTTCGGCTCGTAACTCACGGCCAGGTTCGTCCTGGCGCTACGGACTGCCCCACCTCAGGGTCACCTGAAGCGGGGCAGGTCCGATCGCTCAGGCTCCGGTGTCTGCCAGAGTCCCGTCGTCACTGCTACTGCTGTCTGCGTCGCCACCGCCGCCGTTCTTGTCGCCGTTGTCGTCGCCGTTGTCGCCGTTGTCGCCGCCGTCATCGTCGTCGTCATCGTCGCCGCGGCATTGACTTGCACTGCTCGCCTCGAAGTCGTTGTGCTTCTCATGCGGGTTCTCAAAGGCGTTGACGCTGACGGTGATGAACTGCACATTGTCCGGATTCCCGGGGGGGAAGTGACAGATGCTCACCTTCTTGTCGTCGTCCGGTTCGGCCATCGCCGGGGCACTGATGAAGGCGCCGACGGCGACGAGAGCGAGCGCGACGAAAGTTCTATTCATGGAAGTGCGTTTCATCGACTTCATCCTCCAGAGGGTGAGTTGGCTCCAGCGACGCACTTGCGCCGGAGGCCCGAGAAGCCGCGATCACATGATCGTTATGCCCAGAGTGGTCCTTTTCCCGCCGTTCCACAGCAAAATGGGTAAACAGTGGTTGAACACTGACAGTATGAGGGTGATGCCGACCGGCGACCTTGATCGAGCAGCGCGAGCGGTCAGCCACCCTCGTACTTGAACGACACCCGGAGTTTCACCCGGAAGGTGGGTTCGCCATCGCCTCCGAGGTCGAGGTCCTGCTCCACGACCTCGGCGACCCGAAGGTCGCGGACGCTGGACTTGACGGTCTTCACCGCTGTGAGCGCGGCGTCCTCCCAGGATGTGGTGCTCGTGCCGACTACGTCGATGACCTTGTAAACGCTCATGAGTGCCCTCCAATGGCAGAACTCCGTCTCTCGTCACCTTGGCAGCGATCCGGCCGGAGGACAACAGTCGGCCGGGAGGCCGATCGCTTCGTCAGCGCTTGATCGTGAACTCGTCGACGAGGTTGCCGTCGTGGTCGATGGCACGGCCCTCGAGGCGGTCGTCGTAGACGAGCAGGTCGACGAAGTGGAAGACCGACTCGCTCACCTCGGTGAAGTCCTCGCTGCCCGTCTCTCGCAGCTTGGAGCCGCCGCCGGAGATGACGTAGGTGATGTCGTTGATCGGCGCCGATCGCTGGTAGTCGTGGTCGTGGCCGGCCAGGACGAGCGGGACGTCGGCCTCCTCGAAGAGCGGGACCCAGAGGTCCTGGACGCTCCTGGTGGAGCCGTGTTCGCCGGCGGAGTAGGCCGGGTGGTGCATGGACGCGATCGTCCAGGTGTCCGGCGGCTCCTCCTCGGCGAGCACCTCGCGGAGCCAGGCCAGCTGTCGTTGGTTCCGGACCTGGTTGGAGTCCAGCGTGATCACACGGACCGGCCCGACCTGCTCGACGTACCACTCGTTGTCGCGGCCCAGCTCGGCGAGGATCTCATCCTCCTCGTCGCTCTGGACGTCGTGGTTGCCCAAAGCAGGGAGGACGGTGGCGTCCTCCAGGATCTTCGCGAACGGAATGGTGACGGACTCTCGCGTCAGATCCGAGTCGCCGTCGGGATAGATGATGTCGCCGAGCAGGATCAGCGCGTCGTACGGGTCGTCTTCGGACTCCAGCTCCATCCGCCTCGCGGTGCGGTACTCGGCCTCGTTGCGCAGGCCGGTGTCGCCGGCGATCGCGATGCGAACCTCGGGCTCCTCCTCGATGACCGGTACCGGCTCACCCGAGCTCACGGACGGGCGGCTCTGTTCGGACGAGCTGAGGAACGACGGCGGAAAGACGAATGCCACCAGGAGCAGGGTGGCCAGGGTCAGCCCCAATCCCACCGAGAGGGCCACCAGCCTGCGGCGCTGCTTGCGGCGCCTGCGTGTGCTCGCGTGGCCCACGCTGCCTCTCGGGTTCGTCTCCATGGCGACGAGAATATGTCTGATCCTCAAGTGCTGGGGGCCGTTCCTTCGCGGGCGATCGGGGCGCTAAGGTAAGCCAAGCCTTATTCCCCTGACGGAAGGACGGGAGATGCGACTGCGCGTCCTCGCCGCAACCGCGCTCACCACCCTGGTCGCCACCACGCTCAGCGCGTGCGGCACCGGCTCGGAGGAGTCCGATCGGTTCATCACGGTCTACAACGCCCAGCACGAGGAACTGCTCGCCGAGCTGGCGCCGAAGTTCACCGAGAAGACCGGCATCGACGTGAAGCTGCGCAACGGCAAGGACTTCGAGCTCGGCAACCAGCTCGTGCAGGAAGGCGAGCAGACACCTGCCGACGTGTTCCTCACCGAGAACTCCCCCGCGATGTCGCTCGTCGAGAGCAAGGGCCTGTTCGCGCCGCTCGACCAGACGAGCCTCGACCGCATCCCCGAGCAGTACCGCCCGGCCAGCGGCGCGTGGACCGGGTTCGTCGCCCGCTCCACAGTGCTGATCTACGACGATGACGTCGTCGACGAGGCCGACCTGCCCGAGTCGATCCTCGACCTCGCGAAGCCGGAGTGGAAGGGACGCACCTCGTTTTCGCCCTCCGGCGCGGACTTCCAGGCGATCGTCAGCGCCGTCCTCCAGCTCGAGGGCGAAAAGGCCACCGAGGAGTGGCTCGAGGGCATCGCCGAGAACGGCACCGTCTACCAGGGCAACAACATCGTCATGAACTCGGTGAACGACAGCCAGGTCGAGACCGGGATCATGTACCACTACTACTGGTATCGCGACCAGGCCGAGGCCGGCGAGAACAGCAACGACTCGCGGCTGCACTTCTTCGGCAAGAAGGACCCCGGCGCGTTCGTCAGCGTCTCCGGAGCCGGCGTCCTGAAGGCCAGCCAGAAGCAGGCCGACGCCCAGCGATTCGTCGACTACCTCACCGACGTCGACGGCCAGCAGGCCCTCGCCGACAGCTACGCGCTGGAGTACCCGCTCAACCCGGAGGTCGAGCTGGAGCCGCCGGTCAAGCCGCTCTCCGAGCTCGATCCCCCGGACGTCGACCTCACCGAGCTGAACGGACCGAAGGTCATCGCGATGATGCAGGAGGTCGGACTCCTCTGAGCGGCGTCACGCTCCGACGAGGAAACGTCAGGCACGGACGCGAGAAGCGTCCGGCCAGGCTCCTGATTGCCGGGGCGCTGTTCGCCGCCTTCACGTTGCTGCCGCTGGCACACGTCGTCTTCTATGCATCGGGCGTGGGCTTCGACGTGGCGCGGGAGCAGCTGATCCGGCCACGCATGGGCCTCCTGCTCGTCAACACCGTCTCGCTCGTCGTCGCCGGCGTCACGCTGAGCGCAGTCATCGCCACCGCCTGCGCGTGGCTGGTGGAGCGCACGGACGTCCCGGTGCCACGGGTGTGGCGTGGGCTGCTGGTCGCGCCGCTCGCGGTGCCCGCGTTCGTCAACGGATATGCGTGGATCTCGCTCACGCATGCGGTAGAGGGCTTCGCCGGCGCGGTGCTGATCGTCTCCCTGTCCTACTTCCCGTTCATCTACCTGCCCGTCACCGCTTCGCTGCAGCGTTTCGACCCGGCCTTCGAGGAGACCGCGCGCACCCTCGGACTCGGACGCGTCGCCATCTTCACCCGCATCGTGCTGCCGCAGCTGCGGCCTGCCCTTCTCGGCGGCGGGCTGCTCGTGGCGCTGCACCTGCTCGCCGAGTTCGGCGCCCTTCAGATGCTGCGCTTCCCCACCTTCACCACGGCCATCTACGAGCAGTTCGGTTCGACGTTCAACGGCCCGGCCGCCAACCTCACGGCCACCGCACTCGCCCTGCTGTGTCTCGTCGTCCTCGTCACCGAGCTGCGCCTGCGCGGTCGCACCACGATCGCGCGCACCGGCGGCGGTGCCCCACGGAGCGCCGTCCGCATCCGGCTCGGCGGCGCCCGCGCGTCGGCGATCGGCGTGCTCATCGCGGTGGTGCTGCTCTCGCTTGGTGTCCCGCTGGTAAGCCTCGGGCGGTGGATGTTGGTCGGAGCATCGACGGCTTTCCCGGTCGCCGAACTCGTCAGTACCACGATGACGACGCTGGGTCTCGCCGCCTCCGGTGCCGCCGCGGCCACCGTGCTGGCGATCCCGGTCGCGCTGCTGGTCGTCCGACACACGTCGCGGACCTCGACGTTGATCGAGCGCAGCACGTTCACCGCCAGCGCACTCCCCGGCATCGTCATCGCGCTCGCCCTGGTGAGCCTGTCGCTGGACTTCACGCCGGCGATCTACCAGACGACGCTGGTGCTGGTCGCGGCCTACGTGATCATGTTCGCGTCGCGGGCCGTTGTCGGGGTGCGCGCCGCACTCGACCATGCTCCGCCGGTCCTGGAGGACGTTGCCGGCGCCCTCGGCCAGGGATCCTGGGCCACCTTCCGCCGCGTCACCCTTCCGCTCGTCGCTCCGGGCATCGGCGCCGGCGCCGCCCTGGTCTTCATCGCGATCGCCACCGAGCTCACCGCGACCCTGCTGCTCGCGCCCATCGGCACGCGCACGCTGGCCACCCAGTTCTGGTCGGAGTCGTCGTCGCTCTCGTACGGCGCCGCCGCCCCGTACGCCCTGCTGCTGGTGCTGCTGTCGATCCCCGCGACCTTCCTGCTCGGTCGGGTGGTGCGGACGCCATGAGCCGCCTCAGCTCGTACGGACTCGTCAAGCGCTTCGGTGGTGTCACCGCGCTCGACGGGCTCGACCTCGAGGTCGACGACGGTTCGATCATGGCCGTCCTCGGCCCGTCCGGCTGCGGCAAGACGACGCTGCTTCGCCTCATCGCCGGCTTCCTCGCGCCGGACGAGGGAACGGTGTCGATCGACGGTCTGGTCGTCGCCGACCGCACGCGCGTCGTCCCCACGAAGCAGCGGAAGGTCGGGCTGGTTCCGCAGGAAGGCGCGCTGTTCCCGCACCTCGACGTCGCCGCGAACATCTCCTTCGGGCTGCCGCGCAGCGAGCGACGCGGACCGCGAGTGGCCGAGCTGCTCGACCTCGTCGAGCTGCCCCGCGACCTCGCGGATCGACGCCCGTCCGAGCTGTCCGGCGGACAGCAGCAGCGAGTGGCGGTGGCCCGCGCACTGGCGCCCGAACCGACCGTCCTCCTCCTCGACGAGCCCTTCTCGTCGCTCGACGCGGCGCTGCGCGCCAGCACCGGACGTGCCGTCGTCAATGCCATCCGAGCCCGCAAGGCCACCGCGGTCCTGGTCACTCACGACCAGGACGAGGCGCTCTCGCTCGCCGACGACGTCGGTGTCATGGATCGTGGCCGACTGCTGCAGGCCGGCCCCCCGAGCACGGTCTACGCGCAGCCGGAGAGCCCGTTCGTCGCGGCCTTCGTCGGCGACGGCTCGCTGCTCCCCGCCCGTCTGCGCGGCGACAGCGCGACCTGTTCGTTCGGTTCCGTCTCCGTCGACCGCTCAGTGACCGGACCCGAGGTCCTGATCTTCGTGCGCCCCGAGCAGGTGATCGTGCGACCGGTGGCCGACGGCGGCTCACTCGTCACGGCGGTCGCCTTCCACGGGCACGAGGTGGTCGTCCGCCTGATCGACGAAGGCTCACGCGAGATGATCATGGCGCGCGTGCCGACGGCGCTGATGCCGGAGGTCGGAGACCGGCTGGGAGTGGAGCTGCACGGACCGGTTCTCGCCTTCGAGCGAGGCGCCTGATGACGGCGACTCCCGAGATCGAGCGGCTGGTCGACGCACCGTTCGGCGACCTTCGACGCCACGGCGATCGACCGGCCTTGCTCACTTCCGACACGGTGCTCACCTTCGTCGAGCTGGCCGACCGCATCGACGAGCTGGTGGAGGTGCTCGGTGGCGCCAGGCGTCTGGTGCTGCTCCGTGGCGGCAACAGCGTCGACGCCGTGGTGGCCTACCTCGCCGCCCTCCGCGCCGGGCACCCGGTGATCCTGACTCCGGCAGCACGTCCGGGCCGACCCGACCCCTGGTTGACCGCGCATGATCCCGACATCGTCGTGGATGCCGATGTCGCAGGACTCCAGGTCGACGTCCGGCGGACCACGAGCACGCACGACCTCCACCCGGACCTGGCGCTTCTCCTGACCACGTCAGGGTCGACTGGCTCACCCCGCCTGGTGCGCCTTTCGCGCATCAACCTCACGTCGAACGCAGCCGCGATCGCCGCCTACCTCGACCTGAGTGCCGCCGACCGCGGCGCGCTCAACCTGCCGCTGCACTACTGCTACGGCCTGTCGGTGCTCAACAGCCACCTCGCAGCCGGAGCCGGTGTCGTCGTCACCGACCTCTCCGTCGTCGACGCGTGCTTCTGGGACCTGATGGAGCGGCACGCGGTCACCGGGCTGGCCGGCGTCCCCCACACGTTCGACTTGCTCGACGCCTCCGGTTTCGCTGACCGTGAGCTGACCCGACTCCGCTACGTCACCCAGGCCGGCGGAAAGCTCGCCCCAGAACGGGTGACGCAGTACCTGCGACTCGGGCAGCGCCGCGGCTGGGACTTCTTCGTCATGTACGGCGCGACGGAGGCCACCGCACGGA
>NZ_JBOHDT010000120.1:0-16076 GCF_050700635.1 Aeromicrobium sp. | reverse complement strand
GCACCGCGACGAACAAAGTGCTCCATCGCGAGCTCACCGCGGCCGGGATCACCGACGTCACCTGGACTCGCGAGGAGCGTGGAACGCGCTACCTGCCGTGAGACGAGCCACTCGGATCAGGGCGCACGAGTCGGCGCGTGTCGCCAACCGTGGTCGGGTGCGACTCGGCTGCCGTCCCTCACCGGGCATCCATGCGGACAGGTCTTGTAGGACCCTATCCCAGCGGCTACTGGCCTTGGCCTTGCCCGGCTTTGCGCCGTGGTGTCCTGTGACTGACGCGACCCCGATCTTGCGAAATGCTCTTGGGCCCGGGTGATCGAGAACCGGCAGCCCACGTACCTGAGCGAATCGCCCTGACTCGATAGCGTGCATCGCATGCCCATCAAACTTGAGAACGTCGGCATCGCCGTCCGCGACCTCGAAGCGACGATCGCCTTCTTCACCGACCTCGGCCTGACCGTCCTCGGCCGCGACACGGTCAGTGGCGAGTGGACCGACACCGCCGTCGGTCTCGACGGCAACCACGCCAACATCGCCATGCTCCAGACGCCAGACGGCAATGGTCGCCTCGAGCTCTTCGAGTACATCCACCCCGACGCGATCGAGACGAAGCCCACCCGGCCCAACGAGATCGGCATGCACCGTGTCGCCTTCTCAGTCGATGACATCGACGAAGCCCTCGAGATCGCGGCGAGGCACGGGTGCCGCCCGTTGCGCGGCGTGGCGACCTACAGGGACGTCTACAAGCTCACCTATGTCCGCGGTCCCAGCGGCATCCTCGTAATGCTCGCCGAGGAGCTGAAGAAGAGCTGACCGCGGGTCGGTGCGCAGGGGTGTGACCACCTCGCCCGATGTACCATCTGGTACATGAGGCGATTCTTCAACATCAGCAGGCATATCGAGGCGCCGGCCCAACAGGTCTGGGAAGTGCTCAGCGACATCGCTCGGTGGCCTGAGTGGACCCCGGCGGTCGACAGCGTCGAGCGCCTTGACGACGGCCCGCTCCAGGTCGGCTCGCGCGTCAAGGTCCGCCAGCCCAAGTTGCCCCAGGCGCTGTGGGAGGTGACCGAGGTGGTCGACGGTCGGAGCTTCACCTGGGAGGCCAAGGGACCCGGGATGAAAACGGTGGGCCGACACCGGGTCGTCCCCGACGCCGCCGGATCCAAGTTCATCCTCGGCATCGAGCAGACCGGCTCGATGGGCGCCGTCGCTGCCCTGGTGTGGCGCCGGCTCACCCAGCGCTACATCGAACTCGAGGCCGAGAGCCTGGACCGGCGCGTCACCCGCACACCGGCCGCATGACGCAGCCGGCTGCACACAACGTGCGCCCGACGCCGCGCGAACGTCTTCTCGACGCTGCGATCGACCATTTCGGTCACAACGGCATCGGCGACACGAGCCTGCGCGGGATTGCCGAGGCGGTGGGCACCAGCCACCGGATGCTGATCTACCACTTCGGTTCGCGCGAGGGGCTGCTCGCCGCGGTCACGCGTGAGGTGGAGGAACGGCAGCGCGCGGTGATGACCGCGACCTACGCCGCCGGACTACCGCCCCTTGAGGCGGCGGCCAGGTACTGGGAGGAGACCGCCGAGGCGACCATGCGCTACGGGCCGTTGTTCTTCGAGCTCGCGGCACACGCCATGCAGGGCAAGGAGCACGCCGCCATCCTCCGCGACGAGCTCATTGCAGCCTGGCTACCTTCGGTCACCCACCTCTGTCGGGCGATCGGGATACCTGAGAACCAGGCCGGCACCCATGCGCGCCTCGCCCTCGCCGCCGCCCGCGGACTGCTCCTGGACCTGCTCGTCAGCGGCGAGCGTGACAGCGTCGCACGAGCCGCGGATCTCCTCAATCGCCTGCTCCTGCTCTCCGCGGAGGTCGGGGGAGCCGGCGCGGACCGCCGACGCCCGGCACGATGACACTGCTGCCTCGGCTCAGGAGCGGTGTTTGCCGGGGTTGCTGACGGACGCGTCGGTCAGGGTCGATGCGTCGATGAACTCGTCGCAAGCGGCCCTGAGGGTGTGTGGGGTTCTTGCTGGGCCAACGACCAGGACATGGAGTCCTGCTGCGCGGAGGCGGTCGACCAGCGGGAGGCTGGATCCCAGATCGCCGACGACGGCGACCGCGTCCACCGCGGACTCACGAGCGATGTCGACGGCGTCGATGGTGAGAGCGACCAGAGCTTGCTCGGGATGATGGCCTGCGAAGTGATGGACCGGCTGGATGCCGTGTCGTCGCAACTTGGCAAACCACGGCCTCAGGTCCTGTTTGGTCCAATCCGCGAATGCCCGGCGGACGGAGACGACGCCGTAGCCAGACAGCAGCTCGAACAGTGCATCAGCGGCACCCGGATCGGTGCTCCCCGCATCAATCAGCACTGCCATCCGGAGGAGCGGATTATCGCCCAATCTGTCCCCCTCCCGGGGTGAGGCTGGTGGGTCGATCGTAGGGCACGACCGTCCTGGCGGCCGGGCCGTTCGCCTTTCCGACGCGCGCGTTGAGGAACGCGGCTGGATGCGTCGTTCTAGAGGCCGGCGAGGCGGGCGACCGTCTCGTCGTACTCGCGGATCAGGTCAGCCATCACGTCGGCGACCGTCCGCACCTCATTCATCGAGCCGACGATCTGACCGACCGGCATCGAGATCGCGTCCGGGTTGTTGGCCGCGTTCAGCCGGTTGTGCGCATCGGCCACGAGCAGGTTCTGCAGCGGCATCGGGAGCGGCGTGGGCGCGTCCTCGTCATCCCATGCTTGGGTCCACTTGGTCTTGAGCAGCCGGGCCGGCTTGCCCGTGTAGATGCGGGTGCGCACCGTGTCGGCGCTGGATGCGCGCAGGAACGCCTCGGTCATCGCTGTGTTGGTGTTGAGGTTCTTGTACTCCTCGGTGGTCAGCCACACCGACCCGGTCCAGACGCCCTGCGCTCCCAGTGCGAGCGAGGCCGCCACCTGGCGGCCGCGGCCGATGCCGCCGGCGCCCAGCACCGGGATGTCGGGCCCGACCGCATCCACGATCTCCGGGGTCAGCACCATGCTGGCGATCTCACCGGTGTGGCCGCCGGCTTCGTAGCCCTGGGCGACGATGACGTCGACGCCGTTCGCCACGTGGGACAACGCGTGCTTCGCCGCTCCGGCCAGCGCCGCCACCTGCACACCCTGCTCGTGGGCCTGCTCGATGACGTCCGCCGGAGGCGAGCCGAGTGCGTTTGCGATCAGGACCGGGCGGTGGCCCAGAGCCACGTCGACGTGTGAGCGGGCGACCGAGTGCAGCCAGCCCAAGACGCCCTCGCGGCCCTCGCCCTCCGGCAGCGGCGGTACCCCGAGCTTCTGCAGAGTTCGCTCGACGAAGGTGATGTGCTCGGGCGGGATCATCGCCTGCAGATCGCCTGGCGTGCCCTCGGTCGGCACGTTCATCGGCATGACCACGTCGACGCCGTAGGGCTTCCCGTCCGTGTTCTCGTCGAGCCAGTCGAGGGCTTTGTCGAGCTCCTCGGCCTCGTTGAACCGGACAGCGCCCAGCACGCCCAGGCCGCCGGCCTTGGAGACAGCGGCGGCGACGTGCTCGGACGGGGTGAACGCGAAGATCGGGACGTCGATCCCGAACCGTTCGCAGAGCTCAGTACGCATCAGCCGACTCCTCGGCGGGGCGCATCAGCGACAGCTCCTCGATGGGCGTCATCGGCCAGCTTCTTGGCAGCCGGATAGTTCGCCTTGCCTGTGGCGGTACGGGGGATCTCGTCCACGTAGGCGACCGAGCGGGGCAACTTGTAGCCGGAGAGCAATGGACGGAGGTGGGCGCGGAGATCCTCCAGGGTGGGTGGCGCATCCGATCTCGACTGGACCACGGCCGACACGTGCTGGCCCCACCTGTCGTCGTTGACGCCGACCACGAGCGCGTCGTACACGTCGGGATGACCCTTGAGCGCCATCTCGACCTCCTCGGGGTAGACCTTCTCGCCCCCGGTGTTGATGCAGTTGGAGCCGCGGCCGAGGAGGGTCACCTTGCCGTCTGCCTCAATGCGCGCGAAGTCGCCGGGGACGGAGTAGCGCACACCGTCCGCCTCGATGAACGTGCGCGCCGACTTCTCCGGGTCGCGGTAGTAGCCCAGCGGGACGCTGCCGGAGCGGGCGAGCCGGCCGACGGCGCCGACGGCAGAGGCGTCGATCACCTGGTTCTGATCGTCCAGCACGGCGGTCTCCGCGCCGAGCGCGACGACGGGTCCCTCCCCCTGGATGTTGTCGCTGTCCTGCAGCCCGGTGCCGGAGAACCCGGTCTCCGACGATCCGACCGAGTCGGTGAAGAAGGCGTTGGGGAACGCCTTCATCCAGCTCTCCTTCACCGGCCTGCTGAAGATCGCGGCGCTGCTGGCCACCGCCACCAGCGAGCTGCCGTCAAAGTTGCCGGCCTCGTAGGCCTCGATCAGCGGGCGCGCCATCGCGTCGCCGGTCATGAAGATCAGCTGCACCTTTTCGCGCTCGATGATCCGCCAGGTCTGCTCCGCGTCGAACGTCGGCTCGAGGATGGTGAGGTGGCCGGCGAAGAGGTGCATCAGCATCGCCGCCTGGGCACCGCCGTGCATGAGCGGGCTGAGTGGGAAGGTCACCATCGGCTCACTGGTCTCGGCCTGCTTGGACTGGGTGTACTCCTCGATCCGCTCACCGGTCATGAAGTCGATGCCGCCGCCGAGGACCCGCCAGAAGTCCTCATGGCGCCACATCACACCCTTGGGAAAACCGGTGGTGCCGCCGGTGTAGACGATGTAGAGGTCGTCGCCGCTGCGCACCTCGAAGTCGCGCTCGGCACTCTGCCCGGCGAGCGCCTCGTCCCAGGCGATCCCGCTGTACGGCGTGATGTCGGCCTGGTTGTCGGGTTGGATCGGGTCGGGCATCACCACGATCGTGGCGAGCTTGGCGTGCTTGGGCGCGGTGCGGGCCACCAGGTCGGCATACGGCCGCTCGTGCAGAAGCGCGACCATGTCGGAGTTCTCGATGAGGTAGTCGAGCTCGGCCTCGACGTACCGGTAGTTCACGTTGATCGCGACGGCGCGGATCTTGAAGATGGCGAGCAGGGCCACGACGTGCTCGACGCTGTTCTTCGCGTAGATCCCGACGTGCTCGCCCGGGCCGATGCCCCGCGACGCGAGGAAGTGCGCCAGCTGGTTGGCCTGCTCCTCCAGCTCGGTGTAGCTCACCTTGCGGGAGCCGACCTGGATGATCGGTCGGTCAGGTACGACGTCAACGGCGTGCTCGAACAAGTCGGCGATGTTCAGTGGCATGACCCTAAGACTAGAACACGTTCTCATTCTTGACTACGCTGCCGTCATGCCAGAGATGTCAGACACCGCCAACGCTGCCCACTGCCTGGTCGAGCTCCAGGACCGCACCCTGGTCGTCACGATGAACCGTCCCGAGGCCCGCAACGCGCTGTCCGCGGAGATGCTGGCCCTCATGAGTGACGCCTGGGACCGGGCGAACTCAGATCCTGACGTCTTGGTGGTGATCCTGACGGGCGCCGGTGGGTCATTCTGCGCCGGTGCCGACCTGAAGGCGATGTCGTCCACGGCGCCGTCGGACCGGTTCGAGTCCGGCGAGTTCGACCCGTCCTTCATCAAGTCCCTGCTCAAGGGTTACCGGGTGACCAAGCCGCTCATCGCGGCCGTCGAGGGTCCGGCGATCGCCGGCGGCACCGAGATCCTGCAGGCCACGGACATCCGGGTTGCCGGCGAGTCCGCGCGGTTCGGGGTCTCCGAGCCGAAGTGGGGGCTCTACCCCCTGGGCGGTTCGGCGGTGCGGCTCCCCCGCCAGCTGCCGTACACGGTCGCCGCCGACCTGCTCCTCACCGGGCGGCACATCAAGGCTCCGGAGGCCAAGGAGATCGGCCTGATCGGGCACGTCGTGCCCGACGGTCAGGCGCTCACCAAGGCATACGAGATCGCCGGCATGATCGCCGCGAACGGACCGCTCGCCGTCCAGGCGGTTCTCAAGACCATCCGCGACTCCGAGGGCAAGCACGAGGACGAGTGCTGGAAGGCGGACGCCGAGGTCGGCGCAGCCGTCTTCGCCTCCGAGGACGCCAAGGAGGGCCCCCGCGCGTTCGCCGAGAAGCGGGCGCCCGAGTTCAAGGGCCGCTGACGGTTCACTCGAGCACGGCGGAGAGGTCGAGGTCGGCCAGACGCTCGGGATCGCCGAGGACGTCGATGGCGACGATCTTGGCATCGGTGACGGTGAACGCCATCACGACCTGGACCTGACCGCGCGGCGCGACCACCACTCCCGGCACGCCGTTGACCAGCACTGGGCGCACGAACGGCGCGAGCTGGGACGTCAGGCGGGCCTGGGCGGCCACCTGTTCCGCACCGTGAATCGTCAGGGTGAGCTGCGGGCGTGCGGTGCCGCCGTCGGAGCGGAGCACCACGTCGGGATGCAGGACCGACACCAACGCCTCGAAGTCGCCGTCGCGGGCCGCCGCGAAGAACGCGCCCACGACTTCTCGCTGTCGAGACAGGTCCGGATCGGGATCCGGCGCCTGACCCCGGACGCGTCGACGTGCACGGCTGGCGAGCTTGCGTGTCGCCTCGGGAGTGCGGTCGAGCACCGTAGCGATGTCGTCGAACGGCACACCGAACGTGTCGTGCAGGACGAACGCGAGCCGCTCGGCCGGCGACAGCGACTCCAGCACGACGAGCAGCGCCAGGCCCACCCCGTCGGCCATGAGCGCCGATTCCTCCGGACCCACGCCGTCCTCCGGACTGATGATCGGGTCGGGCACGTGGACCTCCCGCCGTTGGCGACGTGAGCGGAGCTGGTCGAGGCACACCCGGGCGACCACGGTGGTCAACCAGGCGCCCATGTTCTCCACCGCGGCCGTGTCGGAGCGACTCACCCGCAACCAAGCGTCCTGGAGGGCGTCATCGGCATCGGCTGACGAGCCGAGCATCCGGTACGCCACCGCGCGAAGCTGCGAACGGTGCTTCTCGAATTCGCCCTCGGTCACCACGGCCAGTCCATTCCCTGCGTGTTTCATGTCTAGTCGACGGTTCAAACGCCAGGAATGTGACCGACCAGACACGGGAACCGGTCACATCTCGGCTGCGCGGCGAGTCGAAGGGGTGAGAGGCGGTCAACGGGATCGCCCCACCGAGAGGACTGTTCAATGAACGTCGTCACCACTGTTGTCGTGATCGTCGCCGCCGCCTGGGTCGGCTTCTCCGCCTATGCCATCTGGACCAAGAAGGCCTTCGTGGTGGAAAACATCTCTGCCTACGGGGTGCCAGAACGCTGGTGGCCCTGGCTCGGTACCGCCAAGGCTCTGGGTGCCATCGGCTTGCTGACCGGACTGTTCGTCCCGGTCATCGGCATCGCCGCCGCTGTTGGCTTGGTCCTGTACTTCCTGGGCGCGGTCATCACCGTGGTCCGAGCCCACGCCTACAGCCACGTTCCGTTCCCGCTGCTCTACCTCACCCCGGCCGTGGCCGCCGGCTGGCTCATCGCGGCAGCCTGACCTCTCTGGAGGTCAGCCGACGCTTCGCTCTCCGGTCCAGAACTGCGCCCTGAGGGCCTTCTTGTCCGGTTTGCCCAGAGGGGTGAGGGGCAGGGAGTCCGCGACGATGACCTGCTTCGGCGACTGGACAGAACCCTTGCGCTCTTTCACCGACGCCTGGATCTCCTCGGTCAGTCGAGTGAGCGACACCTCGTCGCGCTCCGTGTCAGGGCGGAGCACGACGACCGCCGTGACGGCTTCGCCGAACTTCTCGTGCGGTGTCCCGATCACCCCGACCTGGGCGACGGCCGGGTGCTCGGCGATCACGTCCTCGACCTCGCGCGGGAAGACGTTGAAGCCACCGCTGACGATCATGTCCTTGACGCGGTCGACGATGTACCAGAAGCCGTCCGCGTCCTCGCGGGCGACGTCGCCAGTGTGCAACCACCCGTCACGGAACGCCTCCGCGGTTTCCTCGGGCTTGTTCCAGTAGCCCCCGGCGAGCACCGGCCCGGCGACACAGATCTCGCCCGGCTGCCCCGGATTCACAGGCTGGCCGTCCTCGCCGAGCAGCGCCGTGCGGAGGAAGGCGCTCGGGCGTCCGCAGCTGGCGAGCCTTTCGGGCGTGTGGTCGGCCTTGGCGAGGTAGGAGATCACCATCGGGCACTCGGACTGGCCGAAGTACTGGGAGAAGATCAGGCCGAAGCGGTCGATCGCCTCCGCCAGCCTGGTCGGGTTGATCGCCGCGGCGCCGTAGTAGACGGTCTCCAGGCTGGACAGATCGCGGCTCTGCGAGTCCGGATGGTCCATCAGCGCGTAGAGCATGCTCGGCACAAGCATCGTCGCGGTGATCCGTTCCTCCTCGATGGTGCGCAAGACGGTCGCCGGGTCGAACCCGGGCAGCACCACGAGTCGTCCTCCCTTGGCCACCGTCGGCGCGAAGAACGCCGCGCCGGCATGGGACAGCGGCGTGCAGATGAGGAACGACGGCGCATCGGGCCACTCCCACTCGGCCAGCTGCACCTGGGTCATCGCGGCGATGCTCGCCGCCGTGCCGATCACACCCTTGGGCTTGCCGGTGGTGCCTCCTGTGTACGTGACGCCGACGACGTGGTCGGGTGCGAGCTCCTTCGCGACCAGCGGCTGGGCGTCGTACGTCGCAGCCTTCTCGGCGAGGTCGTCGATGGTGATCACGGTCTCCAGTGCGGGGACCTTCTCCCGCAGCGCCTCGGCCCGCTCCAGGAATGCGGGCACGTTGTCGACGATCAGCGCGATGGCGCCCGCGTCCTCGAGCACGTAGGCGTGGTCGTCGAGGGATCCGAGCGGGTGCAACGCCGTACGCCGATAGCCCTGCGTCTGCCCCGCGCCGATGAGGAACAGCACCTCCGGCCGATTGGCGGCCAGCAGACCGACCGCAGCACCGGTGCCGGCACCCAGCTCCTCCAGGGCCCGCACGTAGCGGCTCATCTGGTCGGCCATCTCCTGACCGGTGATGCTCCGGTCGCCAAGCTGGAGCACGGACGCGTCGCGGTGCCGCCGGAGCGAGTGCAGCAGCATTTGCCCCGAGTGCGGGCCGCGGTAGATGTCCCTGTCGAGTGTCACCGCCATGTCCTACCGAGCTCCCTTGCCCGGACCCTTGAAGCGGGGATTGTCCTCGAAGTCGACGGCGTCGCCCTCCTCCGGCCCGGTGGACTTGATCGTCACACCTCCGTCGACGTCCAGGATCGTGCCGTTGACGTACGACGCCGCCTCCGAGGCGAGGAAGAGCGCCGCGTCCGCGATGTCGTCGTGCGTCCCCCAGCGGCGGAGCGGCACCCCCTCCGTGATGCGCTCCTTGATCCCCGGCATCGACGCGATGACGTTGTCCATGCCCCAGGTGTCCTCGATGGGGCCGGGGCTGAGGCCGTTCACGCGCACGCCCGCGGGGCCCCACTCGATCGCGAGGCACTTGAGCAGCATGTTGACTGCGGCCTTCGCCGCGCAGACGTGGCTCTGGAAGGGGAGCGGCTTCACCGCTTCCGGCGCCGTGATCGCGATCAGCGACGCACCCGGCCTCCGCAGGTGCTCGAAGCTCGCGCGGAAGAGGTTGAACGTGCCTTGGAGATCGATGTCGACGACGGACTTGAAGGCGTTGTCCGACATTCCCAGTGCGGGCGCGTAGAAGTTTCCGGCCTGGCCCGCGATGACGATGTCGAGCCCGCCGAACGTCTCGGCCGTCTCCTTCATCGTCTCGGCGACGCGGGCATAGTCGCGGACGTCGGCCGGGAGCCCGAGGGCCTCGCCGCCCGCCTCGCGGATCTCCTTCGCGGCCGAGGCGCACCGCTCCTCATTGCGACTCATCACGGCGACCTTCGCGCCCTGGGCCGCGTAGCGCTTGGCGATGGCGAGGTTGAAGCCGCGCGTCCCGCCCGCGACGTAGGCAACCTTGCCTTCCAGGATGTTCGTGCCGAAGACGCCCATGCGATTCCCTTCTGTCGCCCGAGTTCAGGCCTTGGTGAATGTCGCCATCGTCCGCTCGGGCTCCCAGTAGGCCTTCATCGAGGCCACCCGGCCGTCATCGTCCACGACGTACACCATGATCAGCTCGGTCGTGGTGTGACTGCCGTCGGCGAACGACGTCCGGATCCGTCCGATGTTGGCGCAGGTGTTGCCCTCGGGGTTGGCGAACGAGTCGTTGATCTCGAACTCGAAGCGCTCGATCGGCGCGATCGCGAGGTTCCAGAACGCCCGGATCCCGTCGTGGCCGCGGTGACCCTTGCCGTCGGGGTCGAACATCGACGGCCCGACCGGGTCCTCGATCACCGCGTCCTCGGCGTATACCGTGAGCCACTCCTCCAGGTCCCCCTTGGCCACCGCAGAGTAGGAGCGTTGCGAGGCGGCGCGGGCCGGGTGTTCGTCGTTCGGTGCGTTCCAGTTGATGGCGTCCGACGTGATCATGCGTCCGATACTAGAACACGTTCTACTTCAAATGCTAGGTTGGCCGCATGGGCGAACCCAGAACGCTGCACGCTCCCTTCAACGTCGAGTTCGACTACACCCGATCACTCGGGGCCACCCTGTCGGAGTTCATGACCGGCCTCAGACGCCGACAGATCCTCGGCGGCGTGCTCTCTGACGGATCGGTGGCCGTGCCCCCTCCCGAGTACGACACACACACGCTCGATCCGGTCACCGAGCTGGTACCGGTCGGCGACGAGGGAGTGGTGCAGAGCTGGGCCTGGGTGCCGGAGCCGGTCCCGGGCCAACCCCTCGACCGACCGTTCGCGTTCGCCCACGTCCTCCTCGACGGAGCCGACCGGCCGCTTCTCCACGCGGTCGCGGTCGACGCGCCCGACCAGGTCGAGACCGGCCTTCGTGTGCGGGTGCGCTGGGCCGAGGAGACCGTCGGGGCGATCACGGACATCCGCTGGTTCGAGCCTCTCGGTGCTGAACCGGCGCCGACGCCGGACCGCGCCGACGGAGAGCCGGTGACCGGGATCGTCTCCCCGGTGCACCTCAGCTACGACTTCGCAGCATCGTCCGAGGAGTCGGCCTTCTTCCGGGGACTCGCCGACGGCAGGATCCTCGGTCAGCGGTGCCCGGTGTGCCACAAGGTCTACGTGCCGCCGCGTGGCGCCTGCCCGGTGGACGGCGTCCCGACGACCGACGAGGTGGAGCTGCCCGACCACGGCACGGTCACGACGTTCTGCATTGTCAACGTGCCGTTCATGGGGCAGAAGATCGAGCCTCCCTACGTGTCGGCGTACGTCCTGCTCGACGGCGCCGACATCGCCTTCCTGCACCTGATTCTCGGCGTGGACGCGGCCGACGTGCGGATGGGCATGCGGGTGGAGGCAGTCTGGAAACCGCGTGAGGAGTGGGGCACGACGATCGAGAACATCAGCCATTTCGAGCCGGCCGGCGAGCCGGACGCCGACTACGAGAGCTACCGGGTGCACCTATGAGAGACGTCGCCGTCGTGGGGTTCGCCCAGCGACAGATGAAGGAGCTGGACGGCTCCCCCACCTGCGTCGAGCTGCTCGTCCCGATCTTCGCCGAGCTGTTCGAGCAGACCGGCTGGACCAAGGACGACATCGGCTTCTGGTGCTCCGGCTCGAGCGACTACCTCGCGGGCCGCTCGTTCTCGTTCGTGTCGGCCGTCGACGCGATCGGCGCGCTGCCACCGGTGATGGAGTCACACGTCGAGATGGACGCCGCGTGGGCGCTCTACGAGGCCTGGGTGAAGATCCAGACCGGTGAGGTCGACAGCGCGCTCGTGTACGGCTTCGGCAAGGCGTCGGCCGGCATCCTACGCCGGACCATGACGCTGCAGCTCGACCCGTACACGGTGACGCCGCTGTGGCCCGACAGCGTGTCGATCGCGGGCATGCAGGCGCGGCTCGGGCTCGACAGCGGGCTCTGGGACGAGAAGGCGATGGCCGAGGTGGTAGCCCGCTCCATGACCGACGCCGCCGGCAACGAGTGGGCGATTCGAAAGGGCGCGACCACCGTCGACGACGTGCTCGGCCAGCCCGTGTATGCCGACCCCTTGCGACGCTGGGACTGCGCGCCGGTCAGCGACGGGGCTGCCGCCATGGTGATCGCCGCCACCGGCAAGGCCCAGACTGCGGACACCGCTTCAGCCTGGATCACCGGCTTCGAGCACCGGATCGAACCGATCGCTCTCAACAGCCGCGACCTCACGGTGTCTGCGAGCACGGCGGCCGCCGGGGCCGCGGCCGGCGTCGATGGGGTCGGCCTGGCCGAGCTGCACGCGCCGTTCTCCCACCAAGAGCTGATCCTCCGGGAGGCACTCGGCCTGGGCGACGACGTCCGGGTGAATCCGTCGGGTGGTGCTCTCACCGCGAACCCGATGTTCAGTGCCGGGCTGAACCGGATCGGGGAGGCGGCACGGCAGGTGTGGTCGGGAGCGTCCCAACGGGCCCTCGCGCACGCCACCTCCGGGCCCGCCCTGCAGCAGAACCTGGTCCTGACGATGGAGGCCCGTTGATGAGCACGCTCGCCGCCGTCATCGGCGTAGGCCAGACCCACCACCGCGCCAAGCGTGAGGACGTGTCCATCGCCGGGCTCCTGCGCGAGGCGGTCGATCGCGCCCTGGCCGACGCCGAGCTGACCTTCGCCGACATCGATGCGGTCGTCGTCGGAAAGGCTCCGGACCTCTTCGAGGGCGTGATGATGCCCGAACTGTACCTCGCGGAGGCGCTCGGAGCATCGGGCAAGCCATTGTTGCGCGTGCACACGGCCGGCTCCGTGGGAGGCTCGACCGCGATCGTCGCTGCCTCGCTGGTCGAGGCCGGGATCCACGAACGCGTGCTGACGGTGGCCTTCGAGAAGCAGTCCGAGTCCAACGCGATGTGGGCGCTGTCGGTGCCGGTGCCGTTCATCATGCCCGTGCACGCTGGGGCCGGAGGCTACTTCGCCCCGCACGTGCGCTCCTACATCCGGCGTTCCTCCGCACCCGACCACGTGGGCGCCGTGGTCGCCGCCAAGGACCGGCAGAACGCCCTCAAGAACCCCTACGCGCACCTGCAGAACCCCGACACCACGGTCGAGTCGGTGCTGGCGTCACAGATGCTCTGGGACCCGATCAGGTACGACGAGACGTGCCCGTCCTCTGACGGCGCGTGCGCCCTGGTGATCGCCTCCGAGGTCGCCGTCGATCGATCCGACATCCGCAACGCCGCCTGGATCCACGGTACCCAGATGCGCAGTGAACCCACCACCGCTGCCGAGCGTGACCAGGTGAACCCTCACGCCGGCCGCGACGCGGCGGCTGCGCTGTGGAAGCAGGCGGGAATCTCCTCGCCGATCGACGAGATCGACTGCGCCGAGATCTACGTGCCGTTCTCGTGGTTCGAGCCGATGTGGCTGGAGAACCTCGGCTTCGCCGAGCAAGGCGACGGCTGGAAGCTCACCGACGCCGGCGAGACCCGGATCGAGGGCCACATCCCGGTGAACATGAGCGGCGGAGTGCTCTCCTCCAACCCTATCGGCGCCAGCGGCATGCTGCGCTTCGGGGAGGCCGCGCTCCAGGTCATGGGCGAGGCCGGCGAGCACCAGGTGGACGGCGCGCGCACGGCCCACGGGCACGCCTACGGCGGCGGCTCCCAGTTCTTCGCCATGTGGGTCGTCGGCGCGGACAAGCCGACGAGCTGACCTCAGATCTGCGTGTAGCGCACCCCGATCAAGTCGTACGCGGCACGAGCCCGGTGATCGCGCGTGAGCAGCTCCAGGTCGTGGTGACGGGCGGTCGCCGCGATCAGAGCGTCGTAGACCGCCCCACCGCGGATGCCGTGACGCGACAGCTCGACGATCAGGTCTTGATGGTCATCGCCCGGAAGCGCCACGGTCATGGTCGCGAGAGTGAGGACGTCTGCAGCGTCCGCCGGGGCGAATCGATGGGGAGCCGGGAAACGAGTGAGCACACTGTAGGACTCCAGCAGCACGTGCGCGCCCAACGCCGTCACTCGGCCAAGGACGGAGCGAGTGTGTGCGTGATCGGGATGCCATCGAATGAGCGCGGGCACCAGGACGCTGGTGTCGCAGGTCGTGCCAGCTGTCACCGACGCGTGGCCTCGATGGTGTCGCGAACGATTTCGTCGGTGAGCGGCGGCAGGTCGTCGATGGGCACGGCGACGGGTAGGCCGTCATGCTCTTCGATCTTCACCCTCGCCGGCGCGACCTCGATCTCGATCCGTCCGTCGGTGAAGACCATGTCGATCTCTCTCCCTGCCTCCAACCCCATGGCGTCGCGGACCGCCTTGGGGACCACGATGCGACCGGCACCGTCAATGGTAATGCGCATGGTAGAAGAATACCATCGGCGAAGAGCGAAGAAGATCGATCCCCGGGCCTAACGGCGCCGGATCAGGCGTACCTGACCGGGAGCTCCTTGATGCCGTTGATCCAGCCGTGGCGGAGGCGCCGGGCTTCGCCCTCCTTGACGATGTCGGGAAGCCGGTCGGCGATCGTGTTGAACATGATCTCGACCTCGAGTCGGGCCAGGTTGGCGCCGATGCAGTAGTGCGCGCCGTGCCCACCGAAGGAGAGGTGCGGATTCGGGTCGCGGGTGATGTCGAACGTCCCGGGGTCGGTGAAGACGTCCTCGTCGTGGTTGGCGCTGGCGTAGTAGAGACCGACGCGCTCGCCCTTCTTGACCTGGACGTCGCCCACCATCACGTCGTTGAGCGCGGTGCGCTGGAATACGGTCACCGGCGTCGCCCAGCGGATCACCTCGTCCACCATCGTCGCCGGTCGCTCGGCCTTCCACAGCTCCCACTGGTCGGGGTGGGCGAAGAACGCGTTCATGCCGTGGGTGATCGCATTGCGGGTGGTCTCGTTGCCGGCCACCGCGAGCATGATCACGAAGTAGCCGAACTCGTCCTCACTGAGCATTCCGTGACCGTCGACGTCGGCGGTGATCAGCTTGGTGATGATGTCGTCCTGCGGGTGCTTCCGCCGTTCCTCGGCGAGGCCCATCGCGTAGACGAGGATCTCTGCAGCAGCCTCGTCGGGACTGTCGACGAAATCGGGGTCGTCGAAGGACATCATCGTGTTGGACCAGTCGAAGAGCTTGCGCCGGTCCTCCTGAGGCACGCCCATCAGGTCGGCGATCGCCTGCAGCGGCAGCTCGGCGGCCACCTCGCTGACGAAGTCACCCGAGCCCTTGGCGATGGCGTCGTCGACGATGGCGTTGGCCCGCTGGACGAGGACATCGTGCTGCGCGTTGATCGAGCGCGGCGTGAAACCACGACTGATGATCTGCCGGATCTTGGTGTGCCCCGGGGGGTCCTGGTTGATCAGCATGATGGTCTGCATCTCGACCTGCTCGCGGGTCATGTCCGGGGCGAACCGGATGATCGCGCCGTTCTCCTGGCTGGAGAAGTCCTTGCTGTTCTTGGACACCGCGGCCACGTCGGCGTGCTTGCTCACCGCCCAGAAGCCCTCGCCGGGGAAGCCGGCGCGCGCTTCCGGCTGCTGCTCGACCCACCAGACCGGGGCCGTCCGCCGCAGCTCCAGGAGCTGCTCGTGCGGGATGCCCGCCTGACAGAGATCGGGGTCGGTCGGGTCGAAACCGGCTGGAACGGCAGGGGCGGCGGGCGTCGTGGTCACATCGAATCCTTCGTTTTCTGTAACACGTTCTACTTATCCTGACATGACTTTCCAAGTTTCGGAAGCCTGCCCCAGCCTTGTGCTGAACGAGAACGTGTTCTAGTTTTGGTCCATGGGCACCCCCGTGATCGTCGATGCCGTCCGCACGCCTGTGGGCAAGAGGAAGGGCGTCCTGGCCGGTCTCCACCCCGCGGTGCTCCTGGGCATGACCCAGGCCGAGGTGATCTCCCGCACCGGCATCGACGCGGATCTGATCGACCAGGTGATCGGCGGCTGCGTGACCCAAGCCGGTGAGCAGTCGAACAACATGGTGCGCCGGGCCTGGATGCACGCCGGACTTCCCAACGCCACTGCCTCCACCGTGATCGACGCGCAGTGCTCGTCGGCACAACAGGCCACCCATCTCGTCCACGCCATGATCGGCGCCGGTCAGATCAAGGCCGGCATCGCCTGCGGCATCGAGTCGATGTCCCGCCTCCAGCTCGGCGC
>NZ_JBOHDT010000119.1:0-4821 GCF_050700635.1 Aeromicrobium sp. | reverse complement strand
CTCGGCCGGGCCGCCGAGGCCGAGACCTTCGTCAAGGCCGCAGACGACGCACTGGGAACGAGCCGTGGCGTCCTGCTCAGCCATCCCCTCGTGTTCGAGAGCGGACCCCTGCGCAACGAGGTCATCCCGGAGCTGAACGGCGCCTTGGCCGAGTTCCGCGCCACCGAGGTGCCGAAAGGGGCCGCCGACGTCGCCGCCGAGGTCGACGGCGCGGTGAGCTACCTCATCGACGAGGTCTCGGTGATGGCCGACAAGGCCGACGCAGGCGCGAGCTACGAGTTCAGCTTCGGCTCGAAGTACGACGACGCACGGCAGGCTGTGCGTTACCTCGCGACCCAGATCGACGGCGACACCGCCGAGGCGCTCGACCGCGTCGCTGGCGACGAGCCCTGACGAGCCCTGACCGCTACGACGGCTCGCGGGTCATCGGCACGTGCAGGATGCCGGCGTCGTCGAAGTCGTCACCCGAACGGCGGTAGCCGAAGGTCCCGTACCAGGCTTCGAGGTAGGCCTGCGCGTTGAGCACGAGCGTCTCGTCGCCCCACAGCCGGTGCACCTCGGCCATGAGCCGGCCCGACAACCCGCGGCCGCGCTGGTCGCGGCGTGTGCAGACCCTGCCGATGTGCCGCACACCGTCGTCCGCGACGTAGACGCGCAGGTAGCTCGTGGGTCCGTCTGCGTCGGCCAGCCAGAGGTGGGTCGCGGTGGGCAGGAGGTCCCGACCGTCGGCGTCCTCGTCCTCGACCTGCTGCTCGACGGCGAACACCGCGTCACGGATGCGCCAGATGTCGTAGACGTCCTGGGCCGTCAGCTCGTGGCCGGGCACGCAGCGGATGGTGCTCATCGGCCGCACTGCTCGCAGGTGCCGAAGATCTCCAAGGTGTGCTCGATGTCCCTGAACCCGTGCTCACCGGCCACGCGGTCGGCCCACCGCTCGACCGTCGGTCCCTCGACCTCCACGGTGCGGCCGCACGATCGACATACGAGATGGTGATGGTGACCGGCGCTGCACCTGCGGTACAGAAGCTCGCCGTCGTCGCCGCGCAGGGAGTCCACCTCGGCGGCATCGACGAGTACCTGCAGATTGCGGTAGACCGTCGAGAGTCCCACCTTCTCGCCACGCTGCTCGAGGATGTCGTGGATCTCCTGGGCGCTGGCGAAGCCGTCGAGATCGTCGAGGATCGCACCGACGGCGCGGCGCTGACGGGTGTTGCGGGGTGTCTCGACCATGTCTCCTCCTCGGTCTCTCATGTCTGGATCGGACGCCGTTGCCGCCGTATGAGCCAACCGGCGACGGTGGCGACCCCGAAGCCGGCCAGGGCAAGGACGACGATCGTCGGCCCGGGTTGAGCGTTGATCTCGTAGCTCGTGACGACGCCACCGAGGGCCGCGAGCAACCCCACGACCATCGCGGTGAGGTGCGTCGCGCGGAAGCTTCGGGTCAGCTGCTGCGCGGCGGCCACCGGCACCACCATCAGGGCCGAGACCAGTAGGAGCCCGACCGTGCGCATGGCGACGGTGATGGTGACGGCGGCGAGCACGGCGATGAGGATGCTGTACGCCTGTACCGGCACCCCGCTGACCCGGGCGTGCTCCTCGTCCTGGCAGACCGCGAACAGCTGGGGTGACAGTCCGATGGCCAGCGCGACGACCAGCGCGCCGAGCGCACCGACCAGCCACAGATCGCCCGACGAGACGGTGATGATGGAGCCGAACAGGTAGCTGGTGAGCGTCGCGGCGCTGTCGCCGGCGAGGTTGATGAGAAGCACACCGCCGGCGATGCCGCCGTAGAAGAGCATGGCGAGCGCGACATCGCCGCTGGTACGCCCGTATGTGCGAAGCAGCTCGATGACGACCGCGCCCGCTGCTGCGACCAGCACGGCCGTCAGCAGGGGGGCGATGCCGGTGAGCAGCCCGAGCGCGACGCCGGTGAGGGCGACGTGGCCGAGGCCGTCGCCGAGAAGTGCGAGCCGCCGCTGTACGAGGTACGTGCCGATCGCCGGTGCCGCAAGTCCGGTGAACGTGGCGGCCACCAGCGCACGACGCATGAAGTCGTAGTCGAGCAGCTCGATCATCGGAACACCCCTTCGCCGCCCAGCACCTCGGGATGCGGGTCCGGCGGATCACCGTGGTGGTGGACCTGCTCGTGTTCCTCGTGGGTCACGCCGACGACGGGTCCGTCGTACGTCACCCGACCATCGCCGAGCGTGACCGCACGGCCGACCAGGCCCCGCATCGGGCCGAGCTCGTGCGCGACCAGCAGCACCGAGGCGCCGTCGCCCACCAGCCCGCCGATCAGCTCGGCGAGCGCCTCCTGGTTCTCGTGGTCGACGCCGGACGTGGGCTCGTCCATGACGAGGAGGTCCGCGTCGCCGGCCAGGGCCCTCGCGATGAGTGCGCGTTGCTGCTGACCGCCGGACAGCTCCCTGAGCGGAGAATGCAGGCGATCGGTGAGTCCCACCCGCGCGACGGCTCCGCGGACCGCTTCGTGGTCGCCCGAGCGGGGGCGGCCGACGAACGGGCGGCGGGAGAGTCGCCCGCTCGTCACGACCTCCTGCACGGTGGCTGGCACACCGGCGACGGCCCGGGAGTGCTGCGGCACGTAGCCCAGACGTTGCCAGGACCGGAACCTGGCCAGGGGCGTCCCGAACAGCTCGACCTCCCCCTCGTCGACCGGCACCAGTCCGATCGCGGCACGAACGAGCGTCGACTTGCCGGAGCCGTTCGCGCCGAGCAGCGCGACGACCTCACCCTCGGCCACCTGCAGGCTGACCCTCTGCAGGACGGGCCGACCTTCGATCATCAGCGATGCGTCGCGAACGGACAGGACGGTCGTCATGAGCAGCCGTTCGCGGTGCGGATCGTGTCGAGGTTGCGTCTCATCAGGGTCAGGTATGTCTCGTCGGCGGTGTCCTCACCCAGACCCTCGATCGGGTCGAGAGTCGCTGTGCCTGCCCCGGTCTCCTGTGCGACGGTGTCGGCGACCGCTGAGCTCACGAGCTCCTCGGTGAACACCGTCGTGATCCCTTCATGACGCACCAGCGAGCTGATCTCGGCGAGCTGCGCGGGGGACGGCTCGTTGCTCGGCTCGATGCCGGCGATGGGCACCTGGCTCAGCTCGTAGCGCTCGGCGAGGTAGTGGAACGCCGCGTGGCTCGTGACGATCGTCCGGGTGCGGCACGTCTTCAGCCCGGCAGCGAGGTCCGAGTCCAGCTGTTCGATCTTCGCCTCGAGTCGTCGGGCGTTGGCGGCGAATTCCTTGGCGTGGGTCGGGTCGGCGTCGCTCAGCCGGGCCTCGACCTCCTGCGTGACGGCGATCATCGTTCGCGGGTCGAGCCAGGTGTGCGGGTCGCGACCGCTGAGCGACACGAGCTCTGCCACGTCGAGCACATCGTCCTCGGACCGGCCGGCCTGCTCGACGGCCCGGTCGACCGCGTTCTGGAACCCCTGCTGGTGGATGACCAGGTCGGCCTCCTGGACGGCGCCCACCTGCTTCGGCTTCAGCTCGACGTCGTGGGGCTCTACGCCGGGGGAGGTGAGGTTCTCGACCTCGACATGTGGACCGCCGACCTGCTCGGCGACGAAGGCGTACGGGTAGAACGACGCCACGACTCGCGTGCCCTCCGCCTGCGCGCTGCCTCCGCACGCGGTGAGGGCGGTCCCGAAGAGGATCGCACCGATCGCGATGGCCGCCGACTTCATGACAACGATTCTCAATAAAATGAGAACCGTTGTCAATTCAGCATCACTCGACGACCGTCGCGAGCCCGTCGATAGACTGACGCCACCTCGGGCGCGGGCTGCCACGGCAGCACGCACAGGCCCGCCGACACCCAGCCGGAACGGAACATTTGCATGGCTTCCAAGACCACGACGGTCGACACCGTCATCTCACTCGCCAAGCGTCGTGGATTCGTCTACCAGTGCGGCGAGATCTACGGCGGCACCAAGTCCGCATGGGACTACGGTCCGCTCGGCGTCGAGCTCAAGGACAACATCAAGCGCCTCTGGTGGCGGTCGATGGTGCAGAGCCGCGACGACATCGTCGGCCTCGACTCGTCGGTCATCCTGCCCACGCCCGTCTGGGCGGCCTCGGGCCACCTCGCAGCGTTCGTCGACCCGTTGGTCGAGTGCCAGAGCTGCCACCGGCGGTTCCGTCAGGACCACCTGCAGGAGGAGTTCGCCGAGAAGAAGGGCCTCGAAGACCCCGACGCGGTCGAGATGTCGCTCATCGCGTGCCCGCACTGCGGCACGAAGGGCGAGTGGACCGAGCCGCGCATGTTCAACGGCCTGCTCAAGACGTTCCTCGGCCCGGTCGAGAGCGAGGAGGGGCTCCACTACCTCCGGCCCGAGACGGCGCAGGGAATCTTCGTCAACTTCACCCAGGTCATGACCAGCGCCCGCAAGAAACCGCCGTTCGGCATCGCGCAGATCGGCAAGAGCTTCCGCAACGAGATCACGCCCGGCAACTTCGTGTTCCGCACGCGCGAGTTCGAGCAGGCGGAGATGGAGTTCTTCGTGCCGCCGGCCGAGAACGAGCGCTGGTACACCTACTGGAAGCAGGCGCGCCTGCAGTGGTACCTCGACCTGGGCCTCGATCCGCAGAAGCTGCGCATGCGCGAGCACGCGCGCGAGGAGCTGGCGCACTACTCGACCGGCACCTCGGACATCGAGTACGAGTACCCCTTCGGCTGGGGCGAGCTCGAGGGCATCGCCTGCCGCACCGACTTCGACCTGAAACGCCACTCCGAGGCCTCGGGCGTCGACCTGCGCTACTTCGATCCCGAGACGAAGGAGAGGTACTTCCCCTACGTCATCGAG
>NZ_JBOHDT010000118.1:0-25755 GCF_050700635.1 Aeromicrobium sp. | reverse complement strand
ACTTGAGAGATCCTGCGATCAATACGCTTCTCAAGATGCTGCCGCGATTAGGTGGCGGTGCTGAGCGTCACGGTGACCAACGCGGCTGAGCAAGCGCCAGTGGCCCTTGCTGCGTCAAGGATGATCTCGGTAAACCAGCCTGCGAGGTCAATGGACCACTGACCGCCTTCGCATTGGAAGTGGTGGGTCTCCGCATCCTGCCGAATGAACCATTCGACGTCACCTGTCATATGACCCGGCAACTGCCGCGCTTGGGGTTCAGGTTGGCTGCTCTGCACACTCACTGTGTCATGTGCTCTTGTCTTGAGCTCATCTAGGAACTCCTCGAGCCATGTCGCAGATGGCTCCTCATTCAGCCGCAGAGAAGCGGTAAAGCGGCTCCGAACGGCGGGATTGTCAGTCCGGAACCAATCGGCATGGTCGCTAACCCCCAAACTCGACTTCGGACCCATGTGAAGGGGAACGAGTGCATGGGTTCCAGACAGTCGGAAGTCTCCCAAGCGTTGGACCACGTCGTCGAGAACGGCGATAGCGGGTAGCACGGGGACCCGCTGCTGTGGGAGGTCGGCAGCATAGACCTGCAACCAAGCGACCTCTCGCGTCGATCCATCCTGCGTTAGATCGCCACCTGAATCACAGTGTCCCCATCGCACCGGAGCCATGTCGTCGTGACTGTCGTCGTTCAAGATGGTCGAAGCGAGTCCCAGCGCCTCACTCCTGGTCCCGATCAGCCTCTCCACGGCCTCGGCCGGGTCCTCGTCATTGAGTGCGGCGTTTGTCCACGGATACAGCGAGAGAACGCCATGGACACCCGCAAATAGTGTCTCTTCGTTCGAAGTCATCAGGACCCAATCCTCAAGGCGTGCAATTCAGTGCCCTATTCGCGGTCACCTTCTTGCCCGGCGAATCGATGTGGCCAATGATGTCGATATCGACCCGGCTCCTCCAGGTCTTGGACCACATGGATGAACATTGTTCGCGAGCGATAGTCTTTCCGCCCCCGACGTTGTATGCATAACGGGCCTGGCGCTTCGTCTCAACCGTCCTCCACCCGGCTTCGCCGCGGTAATACTGGATTTCGACGGTTACCCAGGCCTTGTGCGTCTTCAAGTGGGAATCAGAGGTCGTCCAATAGCCCTTCCCATGTACGGCCCACGGCAACGTGCTGGAAATGTGAACGTAGTCGCCGCGAGTTGTGAAGTCGGCCAGCCGAGCACTTGAAGTCACCAGACCATCCGTGTTCTCGATGGGATCGGGGTTTCAGTGATGTCGACGAATCCATCATCCGGTTCGGGGTCCTCCTCCGACAGGTCAGGCACAGACTTCGAGGGTGGAGCCGCTTGTCGGAATCGAACCGACGACCTTTTCATTACGAGTGAAACGCTCTACCGACTGAGCTAAAGCGGCGAGGTCCGCCGGGGCGTCGCCCGCCGGGCCGGGACGAGTCTACCGACCGGGGAAGGTCCGATCGAATCGCGGGGCTGGACGACAAGGGCACCCGTAGAATCAGCGACTGTGGAACCGACGGAAGAGACCCTGGCCGAGCTCGAGGACATCCGCGCGAGCATCGACAACATCGACGCCGCACTCGTGCACGTGCTTGCCGAACGGTTCAAGTGCACCAAGCGGGTCGGGCAGCTGAAGGCCGATCACCACATGCCGCCGGCCGACCCGGAGCGCGAGTCGCGCCAGATCGCCAGGCTGCGCCAGCTGGCCGCCGAGGCCGACCTCGACCCTGCCTTCGCGGAGAAGTTCCTCACCTTCATCATCGACGAGGTGATCCGCCACCACGAGGCCATCCGCGGCTGACCGGTGTCACTCCTCCTTGCAGAGGACACCGTCCTTCGGGACCTTCCCCTTGACGAAGTAGTTGTCGACGATGTCCTCGATGCATTGGTTGCCCGAGCCGTAGGCGGTGTGGCCGTCGCCGTCGCGTGAGACCAGCACACCCGACCCGAGCTGGTCGGCGAGTGCGCCGGACTCCTCGTAGGGCGTCGCCGGGTCGCGAGTGGTGCCCAGCACGAGGATCGGCTTCGAGTCCTTGGCGTCGATCGGGATCTGTGGATGGTCACCCTTGACCGGCCAGTCGGTGCAGCCTAGCGCTCCCCAGACCAGGGTCGGTCCGAAGATGGGGGACGCCTTCTCGAAGCGGGGCAACGCCGCCTCGACGTCCTCGATGGTGCCCTCCTCGTCGGTGGCGTCGAGGCAGTTGATCGCCGGATTGGCCTCGTGGAGGTTGCTCGCGTAGGACCCGTCCGGCTGTCGCCGGAGATAGCTGTCGGCCAGCCGCAACAGGATCGAACCGTCGCCGTCGAGGGCCTGGTCGAGGGCCTGCGTGAGGATCGGCCAGGCCTCCTTGGAGTAGAGCGGGGCGATGATGCCGAGGAACGTGTAGCCCTCGGTGAGCTGTCGCTCCTCATCGGTCTTCAAAGGATCGGTGTCGCGGGCGTCGACGAATGTCTTGAGCTTCTGCTCAGCAGCATCGACATCGCGACCGAGCGGGCAGTCCTCCTCCTTCGCGCAGTACTTGAGGTAGGCCCGGAGCGCGCGCTGGAATCCGGTGGTCTGGCCGAAGGACGAGTCCTCCACGCTCAGGGACGGGTCGGAGCCACCGTCGAGCACCATGCGGCCGACCTTCTCGGGGAACAGCGTCGCGTAGGTGGCACCGAGCACCGTGCCGTAGGAGGCACCGAACCAGTCGAACGTCTTCGAGCCGAGCAGCGCCCGGACCACATCGAAGTCGCGAGCGGCTTCCTCGGTCGAGATGTGCGCAGCGACCGAACCCGACTTGTCCTCGCACCCGGCGCCGAGGTCGGTGTAGGCCGCCCGGTACTTCTTGATCTCGGCATCGTCATCGGGAGTGGGGTCGCCCTCGATGAAGGCGTCGAACCCACGGTCGGTGAGGCAGTCGATCGGGGTGCTCTTCCCGGCTCCGCGCGGGTCGACGCCGACCAGGTCATACGCGTCGAGGACGTCGTTGCCGAACTGGCCCCTCATGGAGTCGGCGAAGTCGGTTCCCGGGGCACCCGGACCACCGGGGTTGAGGAACATGGTGCGCCCGCCGTCGCCGCTCGCGGGAATGACCTTGACCCGCAGCTCGAGCGTTTCGCCGTCGGGCTCGTCGTAGTCGACCGGGACCTTGACCCACGTGCACTGCGCCCGGCCACACTCCCCCCACGACAGCTCCTGGGTGTAGAACTCCTCAAGCCCAGCAGGTACTTCTTCTGCGACCGGGTTGGGTTCGTCGAAGTCGCCCGCCTGGTCGTCCTTGCCACCTCCGCCCACGAAGTACGCCAGGACGATCGCGCCCACGAGCACGAAGGCGACGAGGGCGGCGAGAAAGGAGTTGCGACGTGTCACGAATGAGATCCAATCATCTGGTGTTCGATCGCCAACGGCGGATCAGGAAGCGTCTGCGTTCCTACTCCTTGCACGTGGTGCCGTCCTTCGGGACCTTGCCGTCTGCCAGGTACGAGTCGACGATGTCGTCGATGCAGGGGTTGCCGCTCCCGTAGGCCGTGTGACCGTCACCCTCGCGCGTCACGAGGACGCCCGTGCCGAGCTGATCGCTGAGCGACTGTGACCACTCGTACGGGGTGGCGGGGTCGCGGGTCGTGCCGATCACGACGATCGGCTCCGAACCCTGGGCGTCGATCGGGACCTGCGGATGCGTCGATTTCAGCGCCAGGTCCGTGCACCACAGCAGGGCCCACGCATCCTGCAGACCGAAGACGGGGTTCCCCTTCTCGAAGCGCGGGATCGCCTGCCTGGTCTCGTCGAGGGTGGCCCTCTCGTCCAGGTCAAGGCACATGACGACCAGGAACGCCTCGCCGGAGTTGTTGCTGAACGACCCGTCCTGACCACGCTCGAAGTACGCATCCGCGGCCTGCAGCAGCGGTGCGCCATCGCCCTTGAACGCGGCCGTCAGCGCCTGCGTGAGGAACGGCCAGCTCTCCTTGGAGTACAGCGGGTAGAAGAGGCCGCGATAGGCCTGGCCCTCGGTGAGCATGCGCGCGCTGCCGGTCTCCAACGGCTTGGCATCGGTGGATGCCAGGAAGTCGCGGAGCTTGTCGAGCGCGGGGCCGGTCTCAGTACCGAGCGGGCACGCCTCTTGCCGGACGCAGTCGCGGACATAGGCACGCACGGCACGGTCGAAACCCTTGCTCTGCCCGGCATAGCCGTCGACCTGGCTCAGAGACGGGTCGACGGCGCCGTCGAGGACCATGCGACCCACGTTCTCCGGGAAGAGGGTGGCGTAGGTGGCTCCGAGCTGGGTGCCGTAGGAGAAGCCGAACCAGTCGAACGTCTTCGAGCCGAGCAGCGCCCGCACCACGTCGAAGTCGCGGGCGGCCTCCTCGGTCGAGACGTGCTCGACGAGACCGCCCGACTTGCTCGTGCAACCGTCGCCGAATTCGGACAGCAGCTTGCGGTACTCGTCGACCTCGGCGTCGTCGTCCGGGCTGGGGTCGGTGGCGATGAAGGCGTCGAAGTCACGGTCGGACACGCAGTCGATGGGGGTGCTGTCCCCGACCCCGCGGGGGTCGACGGCGACGAGATCGTACGTCGCGAGCACGTCCGCGCCGAGCAGGCCGGCCAGGGCGTCGGCGAAGTCGTGGGCGGAGGCTCCCGGACCGCCCGGGTTGACGAAGAGGCTGCGGCCACTCTCGCCCTCGGAAGGGATCACCTTGACCCGCAGCTCGAGGGTGTCGCCGTCCGGCTTCTCGTAGTCGATCGGCACCTCGACGTTCGTGCACTTCGCCTGGCCGCACTCCTCCCACTCGAGATCCTGGGTGTAGTACTGGTCGAGTCCGCTCGGCACCGCACCCACCGGTTTCGTCGTGTCGGCTTCGTCGGAACCGCCGCCGAAGACGTACGCCAGCACGATGGCGCCCATGAGGACGACCGCGATCGCGCCCGCGAGAATGATGTTTCGACGCTTCATGGCAGGAATCCGATCATCATGCGTTCGAGAGCGAGCTGGGGAGCGGCGTTGGCGTCGAGCGCTTCGCGGCACCCGACGATCGCATCGATGCGGCGCAGGGACGACTCAGGCGTCCACACACGGGCGACGGATGCGACATCGTCGGCGACGTCGGCGTTGACGAGCTCGGCCCCGGGAGCACACTGCACCGCGACGACATCGCGGCAGAACGCCAGCAGATCGATGAGGACTCCGTCGATCGAGTCGCGCGCGAGCCGGGTGCGGCGACGCTTCTGGTCCTTCGCCAGCGTCGAGAGCACGCCGGCGAAGCCCGCGGGACGGCGGCCTCGGTCCTCGACCCCCCACGACGCCTTGAGATCGGCGATCTCCTGCTCGTCGGCGGTGTCGGCCACGCCGGACGCTCGTGCGGTGGCCTCGTCGTTGATCGTCTGGGCGGCGGCGAGGCAGTCGCCCAGGCTGCCCACCCCGAGCGGCACCGCGAGGATGGAGCGGCGACGCTCACGGGCGACTGGGTCGCGGGCGAGTCCGAGCGCGCGGCCTATGTGACCCTGCGACGCAGCCGCCGCGGCGTGCGCGAGCTGCGGCTCGACACCATCACGTCCGACGAGCAGCTCGGCGATGGCTTCCGCGGACGGTGTGCGCAACAGCACCGGTCGGCAGCGCGAGCGGATGGTGATCATGACGTCCTCGACCGCCGGCGCGCAGAGCATCCAGACCGTGTGGGAAGCCGGCTCCTCGACCGCTTTGAGCAGCGCGTTGGCCGCCTGGTCGGTGAGCCGGTCGGCGTCCTCGACGATCAGCACCTGCCAGCGACCGAGCGCCGGACGCAACGCGGCCCTGCGGACGTATTCTCGAGCGACTTCGGTACCGATGGACAGGCCGTCGGTGCGGATCACGGTGATGTCGGGATGGCTGCCGGCCGCGGCCGTGACGCACGAATGGCACTCGCCGCAGCCGCCCTGCTCGCACTGCAACGCCGCGGCGAACGCGCGGGCGGCGTTGGAGCGTCCCGAGCCGGGCGGGCCGGTGAACAGCCAGGCATGTGTCATCGCGCCCTGCGGCGGACCGGCACCACCACCGGACGCAGCGTCGACCGCCTCGCGCAGCGTGGCGACGACCGGCTCCTGTCCGACGAGCTCGTCCCACACGCTCATGCTGCGGCGGCCTGACCGAGCCATGGCTCGACACGTGCGCGGATGGCCTTGTGCAGGAGATCCGGATCGTCGTCGGCGGGAAGAACGAGGTAGTGGTCGGGATCGGCTGCGGCCAGCGCCAGGAAGTGTTCACGCACGCGCTGGTGGAACTCCAGCGGCTCCGCCTCGATGCGGTCGTGGTCGCCGGCGCGGCCGAGGCCGGTGGCCGGGTCGACGTCGAGGACGACGGTGAGGTGAGGGCGGAGGTCGGACGTGGCCCACCGCGCGACCTGCTCGAGCTCAGTGATGTCGACGGCGCGCCCTGCGCCTTGGTAGGCGAGCGTGGAGTCGACGTAACGGTCGGTGACGACGACCATGCCTTCGGCCAGCGCGGGGAGCACGACCTCGTCGACGTGCTCGGCCTTGTCGGCTGCATAGATGAGCGCCTCGGCACGTGGGGAGAGGTCGCCGGTGGAGTGGTCGAGCACGATGCGGCGCAGCTGAGCTCCGACGTCGGTTCCGCCCGGCTCGCGGGTGAGCAGCACCCGATGACCGAGCTTGTCGAGCCAGTCGCCGAGCATCCGCGCCTGGGTGGACTTGCCGGCACCTTCACCGCCCTCGAGGGCGACGAACACCCCGCGTTCGGTGAAGAGCGGCTCCATGCCGATGATCCTAGGCGGCGGCACCCGCGCGTGGTCAGGTACCGGCAGACGCGTCGAGACGAGACACGAGCATGCGCGGAGCCAGCTCGCGGTAGCTGTCGATGACCAGCTCCTCGACCTCGTCCCAGTTGGTGTCGTCGTCGATGACAAGTCCGACGACGACGTCGCGACCCCAGCCCGCGTAGAAGTAGGGAGAACCCATCGCCCCGTACGCCTCGATCTCGGACGCCGGTGCCCGGAACGTGAGCACCGTGACGGGGCCGTCCGTGCCGGCGGCCTTGGCGTGGCCCTGCGGCTTGCCGTCGGCGACCGCGAGCAGGTGGGCGAAGGTGTGATGACGGATGCGCCACCGGACTCCCACCCAGGCGGCCTGCTCGTAGGTCTCGGGCAACGTGTCGCACATCGATCGGACGCGGTCGAGGACCTCGGGGCTCAGGTCGTCGTCCATGGCCCGATGCTAGGACTCTTCACCGACAGCGTCCGTCGTCTCTCGGGTGAGAACCAGCTCGACGGCCAGCAGGGCGGACATCACGAAACCGACCCACAGCTCGGTGTATGGAACCCAGATGAGGGCCAGGGATGCGACGATCGCCACCGTGAACGGGACCATCGTTCGTGCCGATGCGTCGTGCAGGCGCACGCAGATGAACCACGATGCGACGAGGAACGCGCCGACGGGCACGCTGACGAAGGCGCTGCTCACGATGTCGGAGACGTCGGCGTAATGCTCGTAGTACTCGACGCGGGCGGCCAGCCCTGCACCGAACGCGGCCACGCTGCCGAAGATGACGTAATGGCCGAAGCCCCAGACGAACCCGACGTCGTTTCCGGTGAGGACGGCGGCGTCGTCGCGGTTGAAGTACAGCCACCACGCGCAGAACGTGATCAGGACTCCGCCGGCGATGACGGAGGCGAGCGCGGCCGGCGGGTTCTCCTTGTCGAGCGCGACCTGGAGCGCGAGCGCGACGGACAACACCGTCTCGCCCAGCACGATGATGAAGAACAGCCCGTACCGCTCCGCGATGTGGTGCGGGTGCCACGGCGTGGCCCCGGCCCTCTCGGCGTAGAACGGCACGGCGAAGTCGAGCGTCACTCCCAGCACGAACAGCCACACCGGCATGTATCCACCGGTCACGAGCAGGACCGTCACCCAACCGGCCTGCACGACGATCAGGCCGATGGCATAGCGCATGGCCGTCGTTCGTCGCTCCGGGTGGCCGGCTGCGGCGCGGAGCCACATCAGCACCAGGCCGACGCGCATGATCGCGTATCCGATGATGCCGAGTGCGAAGTCGCCCTCGAAGATGCGCGGCACGCCGGCCGCGAGCACGAGCGAGCCGAAGATCTGCAGCAGCGTCAGCAGCCGGTGCAGGGTGTCGTCGGGGTCATAGGCGGAGTTGAACCAGGCGAAGTTCAACCAGGCCCAGAAGATCGCGAAGAACGCCATCGCGAAGAAGAGGAGGCCGTGCGCAGCGTGCCCCTCGACGATCTCGTGGTGCAGCGTCAGCCCGGCCTGGGCGACGGCGACCACGTAACAGAGGTCGGCGAACAGCTCGAGCGGCGTAGCCGCGCGGTGATCCTCCTGCGGGTCACGCGGTGACAGCGGACGGACGAGAGACGGCATGGATCGAACCTAGACCTGCTGCAGGGCGAGGTACTGGTGCACGTACGCGATGCCCACGCCCCCTTCGCCCACACTGGCCGCGACACGCTTGACCGACCCCGACCGCACGTCACCCACCGCGAAGATGCCGGGAACGCTGGTCTCGAGCGCGAACGGCAGCCGGTCCGAGGTCCACTGCTCGGCGCCTGCGACATCGGAGCCGGTCATGACGAAGCCATGCTCGTCGCGCGCGATGCTCGGAGGCAGCCAGCCGGTGACGGCATTGGCGCCGATCAAGACGAACAACACTGTGGCTGGTCGGCGCGCCGTACGTCCTGTGGTCGCGTCGTGGACGTCGACCTCCGCGAGGTCGGTCTCGCCATGGAGGCCCACGACTTGGCTGCGGGTCTCGAAACGGATCGAGTCGTTCGCTGCAATCTGCTCGATGAGGTAGCGCGACATGCTCGCTTCGAGGGACTCACCGCGAACGAGCATCGTGACGGACCTGGCGTGCCTGGAGAAGAAGATCGCCGCCTGCCCCGCCGAGTTGCCGGCGCCGATGATGCAGATGTCCTGCCCCTTCGCCAGAGCGGCATCACTGCGAGCGGCGCCGTAGTAGACGCCATGGCCGAGGTAGCTCTCCACCCCGGGGACGCTCAAGCTGCGCCACTCGACGCCGGTGGCGATGACGACCGCCGGAGAGTGCAGCGTGTCGCCGCCGTCGAGGGTGATCCGGTGGCCACCTGGCTCGATGCCGGTCACTGAACGGGTCACGACGATCTCGGCGCCTAGGCGTCTGGCCTGCTGCAGGGCGCGGCTGGCCAGGTCTTCGCCGGTCACACCGTACGGAAACCCGGTGTAGTTCTCGATGCGGCTAGACGTACCGGCCTGGCCGCCGGGTGCCAAGCTCTCGACGACGACGGTCCGCAGTCCCTCGGCGGCGCCGTTCACGGCCGCGGTGAGGCCGGCCGGGCCTGCGCCGAGGATCACGACGTCGTACTCGGCAGCGGACGGCATGACGTCGAGGCCCACCGCTGCTGCCACCTCACGCATCGAAGGAGTGACGAGCCGGGCGCCGTCGCGGAGCTCGAGAACGGGGTAGCCCTCGCGTGTGTCCCCTTCGTCCTCATCTGGCGTGACCCGATCGAACGCGACCTGGTTGCGGGTCAAGAACGTGGCCAGCTCCCGCACGTCGGCGTTCACCCGTGGGCCGATCAGGCGCGCCTCTGCCTCGGGTTGGACGGACGCCCAGGTCTGCAGGTCGGACAGGTAGCCTCTCGCGACCTCGGCGACCGACGCGCTGACGGTCGGCGCCATGGCGGCGAGGGAGTGGTACTCCGTGACGCCGAGCCGGAGCACCCGCGCCGGCAGGGTCGCGCGGCCGCTGGCCGGGAACTTCGTGCTGAGGGTCATCGGGACCTCGCCGAACAGCATCCCGTGCGTGCGCTCGCCGATGACGCGCTCGTCCCCGTTGACGACCTTGGTGATCTCGACGTGGCCGTCCATGACGACGAACAACGACCGCTCGTCTCCTTCGCGGGCGAAGTACTCACCCGGTACCAGGCGGATGTCCTCCACGGCTCCCACGAGATAGGTCAGCGTCGGCTCCGACAGCTCGGCGAGCAACGGGACTCCACGCAGCTCCTCGAGGGTGATCATGCCGCCATGACGTGTAACAGGCTCATGGCCAGACGGTAGCGCCCGACTGAGGCAAGGCGCGGCTACTTCTTCGCCGCGGACTTCTTTGCAGGCTTCTTCGCGGCCGCCTTCTTGGCGGTCTTCTTGGCGGTCTTCTTTGCCCCGCGCTTCTTCGCCGCCTTCTTGGCCGGGCCCTTGGCGCGACGCTCGGCCAGCAGCTCCTGGGCGCGCTCGGGGGTGAGCGTGTCGATCGCGTCTTCCTTGCGCAGCGTGGCGTTGTACTCGCCGTCGGTGACGTACATGCCGAAGCGGCCGTCCTTGGCCACGATCGGCTTGCCGCTGACCGGGTCGTCGCCGAGCTCCTTGAGCGGAGCCGCGGCCGCGCGGCGTCCGTACGACTTGGGCTGGGCGTAGATGGCCCGCGCCTCGTCCTCGGTGAGGGTGAACAGCTGTTCCTCGGTCTGCAGCGACCGCGAGTCGGTGCCCTTCTTGAGGTACGGGCCGTAGCGGCCGTTCTGCGCGGTGATCTCCTCGCCGTCGACACCGGTGCCGACGACCCGAGGCAGCTTGAGCAGCTGGACGGCGTCGTCGAGGCCGATCGAGTCGAGGTTCATCGACTGGAACAGGCTGGCCGTGCGCGGCTTGGCGCTCTTGGGAGCGTCCGCGGGCAGCAGCTCGGTGATGAAGGGGCCGAAGCGTCCGTTCTTGGCGACGAGGTCGAGGCCGGTCTCCGGGTGCGTGCCGAGCGGCTTCTCCTGGCCGGCCGGGTTGGCGAGCAGCTCCGTGGCCTTGTCGAGGGTGAGCTCGTCGGGCGGAAGGTCCTCCGGGACGTTGGCGCGCGTCGGCACCTCGGTGCCACCGTCACCGGGGAGCATCGGCGGTCCCTCGACATATGGGCCGTAGCGTCCGACCCTGAGGTTGACACCCTCGCCGATCTCGAACGTGGCGAGGCTACGGGCGTCGATGTCGGGGAGGTTCTCGACGAGACGCTTGAGGCCGGTGTCGTTCTCGCCCTCGCCGGTCCAGAAGCTCTGCAGCACGGCGACGCGTTCCTCGCGGCCACCGGCGACCTCGTCGAGGACGCCCTCCAGCTCGGCGGTGAAGCTGTAGTCGACCAGCCGCGGGAAGTGCTGCTCCATCAGGCGCACGACGCTGAACGCGATCCAGGCCGGCACCAACGCGGTGCCCTTCTTGTACACGTAGCCGCGGTTCTGGATGGTGCCGATGATCGACGCGTAGGTGGACGGGCGGCCGATCTCGCGGTCCTCGAGCTCCTTGATGAGGCTGGCCTCGGTGAAGCGGGCAGGCGGCTTGGTCTGGTGGCCGGCAGAGCCGAGCTCGTCGACGGTGACCGTGTCGCCCTGTGCGACGTTGGGCAGCTTCGTCTGCTGGTCGTCGCCCTGCTGGTTGGGGTCGTCGCCGGACTCGACGTACGCCTTGAGGAACCCGTGGAACGTGATGGTCCGGCCAGAGCTGGTGAACTCCACCGACTCGCCGGTGGTGGCGTCAGCGGTGATGCGCAGCGTCACCGTCTCGCCCTTCGCGTCCTTCATCTGCGAAGCGATGGTGCGCTTCCAGATGAGCTCGTAGAGGCGCGCCTCGTCGCCGGACAGGCTGACCTCGCGGGGCGTGCGGAACGACTCGCCTGCTGGACGGATGGCCTCGTGTGCCTCCTGGGCGTTCTTGACCTTGCCGGCGTAGGTGCGCGGCGCATCGGGGAGGTACTCGGCGCCGTACAGCTTCCGCACCTGGGCGCGGGCCGCGTTGAGCGCCGTCTGCGACAACGTGGCCGAGTCGGTGCGCATATAGGTGATGTAGCCGCCCTCGTAGAGCCGCTGCGCCACCTGCATGGTGCGGGCCGCGCCGAAGCCGAACTTGCGCGACGCCTCCTGCTGCATCGTCGTCGTCCGGAACGGCGGGTAGGGCTTGCGCGTGTACGGCTTGGCGTCGACGGAGCCGACCGTGAACGTCTGGTCGTTGAGAGCCGCCGCGAGCGCACCGGCGCGATCTTCGTCGAGATGGACGACGTCGGACGTCTTGAGCGCGCCGTCGTCGCCGAAGCTGGAGCCGGTGGCTACCTTCTTGCCGTCGACGGTGACGAGCTTGGCCGGGAAGTGGCGTGGGTCGTGGGGCTCGCCCGCGTCGAAGGTGGCCTCGAGGTCCCAGTACGACGCGGAGCGGAAGGCCATCCGGGCGCGCTCGCGCTCGACGACCAGACGGGTGGCGACCGACTGGACGCGGCCAGCGGACAGCCCACTCATGATCTTCTTCCAGAGCACCGGGCTGACCTCGTAGCCGTACAGGCGGTCGAGGATGCGCCGGGTCTCCTGGGCGTCGACGAGGTCCATGTCGATGTCGCGGGGGTTGGCGACGGCGCGCTGGATCGCCTCGCGGGTGATCTCGTGGAAGACGATGCGCTTGACGGGCACCTTCGGCTTCAGCTCGTCAAACAGGTGCCACGCGATGGCCTCGCCCTCGCGGTCCTCATCAGTGGCGAGCACGAGCTCGTCGGCGTCCTTGAGGAGCTTCTTTAGCTTGGTGATCTGCGCCTTCTTGTCGGCCGACACGACATAGACCGGCTCGAAGGCGTTGTCGATGTCAACGCCCAGGCGGGCCCACGGCTCGCCCTTGAACTTGGCCGGCACCTCGTCGGCGCCGCGCGGGAGGTCTCGGATGTGTCCGACGCTGGAGTCCACGACGTAGCCGTCGCCGAGGTAGCCCGCGATGCTGCGGACCTTGTTCGGCGACTCGACGATGACGAGCGTGGTCAAACGGTTCTCCTGGACGGAAGGGGATGGCATGACGTCGGACGGGGCATACGCTAACCCCTCCTGTCAAGGAACCGCGCATTAATCGGGTGTGACATGCATCGGTACCGTGGGGCGGAGCCGTGCTGAAGGGAGCTCGATGTCGTCGAAAGTGAGCGTGGAGAACAAGGCGATCTTCGTCCATGTGCCGAAGAACGCCGGCCGGAGCGTCGGCCGCGCCCTTCGGCAGGCGGGCTACCGGAATCCCGGTTATGGCTCGGTCGACCACGACTTCGACATGACCTGGCAGGCCGGAGAGTGCCGGCGCCTGCTGGCCGACGTCGGACAGGAGCTCTGGGACGAGTCGTTCAAGTTCGCGTTCGTCCGTAACCCGTGGGATCGGTTGGTGTCCGGGTGGCAGTTCACCCGGCAGCGAGAGAAGCACCAGCTGACGTTCGACGAGTTCGTCCGGGAGCTGCCGTCGCTCGACCGCTCGCAGGATCCGGATGCGCTGGAGCGGGCGATCTCCACCCACTGGCACGCGATGCCCCAGACCGACCACCTGCTGATCGACGGGCAGATGGCCGTCGACTTCGTCGGACACGTGGAGAGCCTGAACGACGACTGGAAGAGCATCGCCGACCGGATCGGCTGCGACGCCGACCTTCCGCGGGTCAACACCAGCGACCGGGGCGACTACCGCGACTACTACAGCGACGACCTGCGGGCCATTGTCGACGAACGGTTCCGCGTCGACGCGACCACCTTCGGCTACAAGTTCTGAGCCTCGGGACTGCACCGGCCGGCCGGTACATCGTGTCGGAGCAGGGTGCCAGAATCACTCCTTGTGGGGTTCTCGGGGTACGCGCGGCTGTGGGCCGACCCACGTGTCCGCATGGTCTACGTCGCGGCCTTCTTCGCGCGCATTCCCCAACTGTCCGTCCCAATCGTCCTCACGCTGGTCGTCGTCGAGAAGCTCGACGGCACCTACACGCAGGCCGGATTGGTGGTCGCGGCCGAGACGCTGGGTGCGGCCATCGCAGCGCCGTGGCGCGGCCGGCTGATCGACCGGCTCGGTCTTCGACGCGTCTTGGTGCCGTCGATCATCGCCGTCGCGCTCATCTACCCGGTCGTGGCCTTCGCTTCGTACACCTGGCTGGTTCCGCTCGCGTTCCTGGTCGGTGTCTTCCTGATCCCGATCTTCACGGTCGTGCGGCTCGCCCTTGCCGTGATGGTGGAGGATGAACAGCGTCGCACGGCTTTCGCCGCCGACGCGATCATGGCCGAGGCGAGCTTCATCATCGGGCCGGCCGCCGGAGCCCTCCTCGCCACGCAGGCCGGTCCCGGCATCGCCATCGCCGCTGTCGGAGTGTGTCAAATGATCGGCGGACTCATGTTCTTCTGGGTGAACCCGCCCATGCGAAGAGTCAAGCCCAACGAGCCCACCGGACCGACAATGGCCGGGCGCTGGTTGACGGCGCCCGTGATGTTCGTGTTCCTGGTCTCCGCCGGCACGGTGATCGCTCTCGCCGGCACCGACCTGGCGATCATCGCCGAGCTGCGCGAGCTCGACTCGGTCGGCTCCATCGCACTCGTCTTTCTCTTCTGGGGAGTGGGGTCGCTGGTGGGCGGCCTGATCTACGGTGCCCTCCCGATGTCGATCCGGCCCACGCACCTGCTGCTCGCTCTCGGACTCCTCACCATTCCAGTGGGGTTCGGTAGCACCGTGTGGTCGCTCACCCTGTGGGTCGTCCCTGCCGGGGTCATGTGCGCTCCCGCGATGACGGCTGCGTCCGAGGCCCTCACGCGACTCGTCCCGGAGGACCGGCGTGGCGAGGCGATGGGATGGCAGGGCACCGCGTTCATGTTCGGCGCTGCCGCCAGCCCGCCGTTCATCGGTGCTTCCATCGACGCTGTCGGGGCGTGGGGTGGCTTCGCTGTCGGTGGCGCCATCGCGGTGGCCTTCGCCCTCTTCTCCTACGGTGAACAACTGGTGCCACGGTTCGGGACGAAACTGGTGTCGCAGCCAGTTCGTTAGCGCCGCGCCCGGGCGGCGTGCGCGCGTGCCTTCGCCCGGTTTCCGCAGACGGCCATCTGACACCAGCGCCGCCGCCCCGCGTGGTCGACGAACATCCATCCGCAGTGCTCGCCCGGGCACGCACTCACGTGCTCGGCATCGCCCGAGGTCAACAGGTCACCTGCCGCGACGGCGAACGCCCGTAGCGGCCTGTCGAGATCGGTGCCGGTGAGCGACCAGGCACCAGACCGGCCGTCGAGGCGAAGGCGTCGATGGGCGTGCGCACCGGCCACCGTGTCGGCCACCCGAGCTGTCGTAGCGGCCGAGGCCTGACCCAGCACCACGTCGTGGAGATCGCGGCGCCACCGCCGGACCCGGTCGAGCGCGTCGAGGGCCGCGGCGGGTTCACGGCCAGTTCGGCGCATCAGACGGTCGGCGACGTCGCTGTCGACGAGCCCCGCGAGCTCCGCCACGACGACGACGTGATCGAAGGTGCGCAGGAAGTCGCTCCGAGGAGTGGACGGCTCGTCCCACCCGGCCCACGTGTTGCAGAGCTCGAGAGCCGGATGGCCGGCGATCTGCACGGGCACGATGAGTCCACGTGACTCCTGGTAGTGCACGCCTCCCATCATGCCCGACTTGACGGCGCAGCCCAGAAACCGGTTGATTAGCGGTAACCAGTTAATCGACAGTTTCAGGTTAGGAGAACCATGAAGAAGATGATGACCGGCTTCGGCTTGGTCGTTGCCGCGCTCGCGATCTCGGGGGCCGCGAGCGCCGACACACCCGAGCCGTGGCAGCCGTACGTCGAGGGCGATCTCACGCTTCCGGCGGAGCGCTACTGCGGGTTCGAGGTGATCGCCCATCCCGAGTACCAGAAGATCCAGAGCCAGGTGCTCGACCGGTACGAGGACGGGGCGGTCCGGACGGAGCAGTACCGCGGACCGCTGCTGTCCCGTTTCACCAACCAGGAGACCGGTGCCGAAGACGTCGTCGACCTCGGCGGACGCGCCCTCGCGACGTACACCCCGGAAGGCAAGCTGCAGCGGTACGAGACGTGGGGACCCGTGGGCGTGGGCTACCCGGCAGGAGCCGGCGATGCACTACTTCAGGGGTACTACCGGCTCAGCGGCCACCATGTCGTGACGTTCAACGCCGACGGATCCCGCGACCTCACCGTCGACGAGGGACCGGAGCTCAACATCTGCACCCTGATCGACTGAAGCAGGGAGAGAGAAGACACCAGTGGCGCACGATCGCTATGATCGTGCGCCACTCGGCGTTCGTGCTGGTGCGTCAGACGGTCGCTTCGGCCCGTTCGGCCGCTTCGGCCTCCTCGGCGTCGCTGCCGATCGCGATCGGACGACGCTTGGAGATGTACACGGCTGCGATGATGATCGCCACGGACACACCGGCGATCGTGTAGCGCAGGAGCGCGTTCTCCTCGGTGCCGTAGGCGAACTGGATGATGAGCGGCGCCGCCAGCAGCGACACCAGGTTCATCACCTTGAGCAACGGGTTGATCGCCGGGCCGGCCGTGTCCTTGAACGGGTCGCCGACGGTGTCACCGATGATCGTGGCCTCGTGGGCCAACGATCCCTTGCCACCGTGGGTGCCGTCCTCGACCAGCTTCTTGGCGTTGTCCCACGCACCGCCGGAGTTGGCGAGGAAGACCGCCATCAGCACACCGGTCGCGATCGCACCGGCGAGGTAGGCGCCCAGCGGGCCGATGCCCAGGCCGAAGCCCACCGCGATCGGCGCGAAGATGGCCAGGATGCCTGGCGTCGCGAGCTCGCGAAGCGAGTCGCGCGTGCAGATGTCGACGACCTTGCCGTACTCCGGCCGGCCGGTGCCTTCCATGATCCCGGGGATCTCCTTGAACTGGCGACGCACCTCGAACACGACTGCACCAGCGGCGCGACCGACTGCGTTGATCGCCAGCCCCGAGAACAGGAACACGACGGCTGCGCCGATGATCAGCCCGAACAGGATGCTCGGGTCCCCGACGTTGAGCACGCCGTTGAACGCATAGGTCTCGCTGACCATGATCTCGGTGACGGCATCGGGGTCCTCGGCCAGGCCGGAGGCCTGGATCGCCGTGGTGATCGAGTTGGAGAAGGACCCGAACAGGGCGGTGGCCGCCAGCACGGCGGTCGCGATCGCGATGCCCTTGGTGATGGCCTTCGTGGTGTTGCCCACCGCGTCGAGCTCGGTGAGGATCTGTGCCCCGTCCTTGTCGACGTCGCCGGACATCTCGGCGATACCCTGGGCGTTGTCGCTGACCGGGCCGAAGGTGTCCATCGCCACGATGACGCCGACCGTGGTGAGCAGTCCGGTGCCTGCGAGGGCCACCGCGAACAGCGAGACCACGAGGGAGCCGGAGCCGAGCAGGAACGCGCCGAACACGGCGGCACCGATGGTGAGAGCCGTGTAGACCGCCGACTCGAATCCGACCGAGAGGCCGGACAGGATGACCGTCGCGGGACCGGTGAGGGCCGTCTTGCCGACGTCCTTGACCGGACGGGTCGTCGTGCCGGTGAAGTAGCCGGTGAGCGCGAGGATGATCGCGGCGAGCACGATACCGATGAGCACGGCGATCATGGCGATCTTGCGCGGATCGGCGTCGAGGCCCGGGGGCTCCTGGCCGATCTGCTGGGCGACCGTGGCGATCAGGCCGTTGGGATCGATGCCCTTGAGGTCCTCGAACTTCGACGGCAGGTAGAACCAGGCGGCAGCCGAGCAGGCGATCGCGGAGATGGCCGCGGAGATGTAGAAGGACCGGTTGATCGTCGTCAGTCCGCCTTCGCCGGCGCGCGGCTTGGTGATGTAGACGCCGATGATCGCGGTGATCGCACCGATGGCGGGCACGATGAGCGGGAACACGAGGCCCTTCTCGCCGAACGCCACGGAGCCGAGGATCAGCGCGGCCACCAGGGTGACGGCGTAGGACTCGAACAGGTCGGCCGCCATGCCGGCGCAGTCGCCGACGTTGTCGCCGACGTTGTCGGCGATCGTCGCAGCGTTGCGCGGATCGTCCTCGGGGATGCCCTGCTCGACCTTGCCCACGAGGTCGGCGCCCACGTCAGCCGCCTTGGTGAAGATGCCGCCGCCAACACGCATGAACATCGCGAGCAGCGCGGCGCCGAAGCCGAAGCCCTCGAGCACCGAGGGCGCCTCACCCTTGTAGATCAGGACGACGGCGGAGGCACCGAGAAGGCCCAGCCCGACCGTCATCATGCCGACGTGTCCGCCGGTGCGGAACGCGATGCGCATCGCGGGGTCGCGGCCCTCGCCCTGGGCGGCCGCGGCGACGCGGACATTGGCCCGCACCGCGAGCCACATGCCCAGGTAACCGATCGCAGCAGAGAAGAGCGCGCCGAGCACGAAGAACAGTGACCGGCCGATCTTGATGCCCCAGTCGTCCGGGGGCAGAACCAGCAGCAGGGCCGGGACGAGCACCACGAAGATCGCGAGCGTCTTGAACTGGCGGGTCAGGTACGCCGAGGCACCTTCCTGCACCGCGCGTCCGATCTCCTGCATCTTCTCGGTGCCTTCGCCGTGCCTGAGCACCTCGGCGCGGAACACGACCGCAAGAACGAGTGCGAGGACTCCGACACCAGCAACGGCGGACACGATCATCGTGTTGTCGTTGTTGAGAGCGATGTCCTCGGCTGCCGCAACAAAAGTCGCGTTGACCATGAAAAATTCCTCCACGAAAGGGGGCAAGACTACCGACAGAAAGGAAACCAGCCCGCTGTGGCGCCCGGAACACCGGGGTACCCGCGAGGCTGGGGAATCGAGCTAGTCGTGTGCGGCCATCGCTGCGGGCACGCTGTCGTGGAGGCCGAAGACCTTGTCGAGCCCGGTGATGTCGAAGATCTTGAGAATGCGCTCCTGCGTGCACACGATGTCGAGGGTGCCGCCGTCGCCCCGCACCTTCTTGAGGGCTCCGACGAGCACGCCGAGCCCGGTGGAGTCGAGGAAGTCGACATTCTCGACGTCGATGACCAGTCGGGTGTGACCCGCCTCGATGGCCGCGACGATCGCCTCGCGCAGCCGGGGGGCTGTGTAGACGTCGATCTCGCCGCCGACCTCGATGATCTTGAACGGCCCGTCGGTCCGTGATGCCAACGTCAATTCCACAGGGCTCCTCCCTCCCACCAAACGGATGCTTAGACGTCGATTCAACCATGCCTTTCGATGCTGCGTTCGCCGCCGGCATCGTCAGGACGGTCTGGGAGACTCGGTCGGGTGGATCCGGCCGACCTGCTGCATCGGTACGGCGATCGCGTCACCCACGTCGAGCACGTGGCGGCGCGTGAAGCCGTCGTCGAGCCGTGGCCCGCGTGGATCTCACCGCGAGTGCGCACGGTGTTCGAGGCCGAAGGTGCGACCGAGCTCTGGGCCCACCAGGCCGAGGGCGTGCGGCACGTCCACGAGGGACGCCACGTGGTGATCTCCACCGGCACGGCATCGGGCAAGTCGCTCGTGTTCCAGGCACCTGCGCTCGAGACACTCGCCGGGGGACGTTCCGGCAGCTCGTTGCTCGGCCATCGCTCCCCCACCGTGCTGTACCTGGCGCCGACCAAGGCGCTCGCCGCCGATCAGCTTCGCCGGCTTCGGCCGGCTGCGGACCTGGTGCGGGCGGCCACGGTCGACGGCGACAACAGCCGCGAGGAGCGCGACTGGGCGCGGGACCACGCGAACTACGTGCTGACGAACCCGGACACGCTGCACCGCTCCATGCTTCCGGCGCACGCGCGATGGACCCGTCTGCTCGGTGGCCTGCAGTACGTGGTGATCGACGAGTGCCACCACTACCGCGGAGTGTTCGGTGCGCACGTCGCACACGCCTTGCGGCGGTTGCGGCGTGTGTGCGCGCACTACGGTGCTGATCCGGTCTTCGTGCTTTCGTCGGCCACCGTGGCGGAACCCGCCGGCTTCGCCCACCGGCTGACCGGTCTCGAGGTCGCGGCCGTGACGGAGGACTCGTCCCCGCACGCGGCCCGCACGATCGCCCTGTGGGAGCCGCCTCTGGTCGGTGTGGCACATCCGACCCAACCGCCCACGAGGCGGTCGGCGACGACCGAAGCGGCCGAGATGCTCACCGACCTTGTGGTCGGCGGCGTCCGGACGCTGGTGTTCGTGCGGTCGAGGCGCGGGGCCGAGGCGGTCGCGGCGGCAACGCAACGACGGCTCCACGAGATCGACCCCGATCTGGTGAGCACCGTCGCGACCTACCGCGGCGGGTACCTTCCGGAGGAGCGACGCGAGCTCGAGCAGCGACTGCGCAGCGGCGATCTGCTCGGTCTTGCGAGCACCAACGCACTCGAGCTGGGCATCGACGTCGCTGGTCTCGACGCGATCGTCAGCGTCGGGTTTCCCGGCACGCGGGCTGCGCTTCATCAGCAACTCGGCCGCGCGGGCCGCGCGGGGCGCGAGTCGCTGGGCGTGCTGGTGGCGCGCGACGAGCCGCTCGACACGTTTCTCGTGCACCACCCCGAGACGCTGCTCGGAGCGCCGGTGGAGGCATCCGTGTTCGACCCGGACAACCCCTATGTGCTGGGCCCTCATCTCGCTGCGGCCGCGCAGGAGCTGCCGCTGACGCCGGACGACGTCGAGCTCTTCGGCCCGCGGACGACGGACGGCATCGCAGCGCTGGAGGAGGCCGGCCTGCTGCGGCGGCGCGACGCCGGGTGGTTCTGGACCCGGCGCGACCGCGCCTCCGATCTCGCCGACCTCCGCTCCAGCGGAGGATCGCCCGTACAGATCGTCGACGCGGACACCGGCCGTCTCGTCGGCACGGTCGACGCCGGATCGGCCGACTCCACCGTGCACACCGGTGCCGTGTACGTGCACCAGGGCGAGGTGTACGTCGTGGACGACTACGACGTCGAGGACGGTGTGGCCGAGGTCCATCTCGACGACCCGGGGTACTCGACCCAGGCCCGATCGACGACGGAGATCACGATCATCGAGACCGAACGCACGCAGATGTGGGGTCAGGCAGGCATCAGCTTCGGCACGGTCGAGGTGGTGGGTCAGGTCATCTCGTACATGAAGCGGAGCCCGGCCGGAGTCAATCTCGGCGAGGAACCGCTCGACCTGCCGGAACGGACCCTGCGCACCAAGGCCGTCTGGTGGACGTTGCGGGGCACGGCCGTGATGGACGCCCTCGAGGCGGTCGACGTGCCGGGCGCTGCGCACGCAGCCGAGCATGCGGCGATCGGGATGCTGCCGCTGCTGGCGACCTGCGACCGATGGGACATCGGGGGTGTCTCGACGGCCCTCCATCCCGACACCGGCACCCTCACCGTGTTCGTCTACGACGGCTACCCCGGTGGGGCCGGATTCGCGGAGCGCGGCCACCACGTCGCAGCGCGATGGCTGCACGTGACGCGCAAAGCGATCATGGCGTGCGAGTGCGAGGACGGCTGCCCGTCGTGCGTGCACTCCCCCAAGTGCGGCAACGGCAACGAGCCGCTGGACAAGGCCGGTGCCGTGCGTCTGCTGGACGCGTTGCTGGCCGAGGCCCCGCCCGATCTTCATCCGACGTAGAAGTCGGGAGCGGCGCGGGCGTCGACCTCGAAGGCCCACCGGTGCCCCCACCAGGTGGGCGTGGCCCGGCGCGCGGTGACGGTTGCGACGTCGAGGTCCATCCGGCATCGCACCAGCCGAGCGCCGTTGCGGCGTGCCATCGTCGTCGCCACCTCACAGCCGTCCTGGCCGGACAGACTCGCGCGGCTGCCTGCGAGCGCGGCAAGGTCGGCGGCCGATGCGACCTGGTGCTTGAGCCTGACGACCGTGGCCACCTGCGCCATGACCACCGCGACGACGCACAGCACCGTGGCAACCCACAACGCGTGGACGGTCACCGACCCGTGCTCGCGGTGCCTGACGGATCGGCGCCTCACGGTGCTTCGTCGGCCGAGACCGCCGACGCCTCCAACCGGCGCGCACCGACGTGTCTCAGGAACGGAAGAGGCAGCCTCGACCTCGCCGAGACCTGGACCGTCACCAGACCGTCGTCCTTGGACACTTGAACGGCTGCACCGGCCGGTGCATGCCGGCGAGCGACGTCGGACGCCGCAGGGACCGCCTCGCCCCGCGCGACGAGACGGGCGCCCTCTCGAGCGGCATCGACGAGCTGCACCTGCGTGAACCCGAGCGACACGATCCAGAGGAGGAGGAGACCGAAGGCGAGACCGAACGGGGCGAGCACCGCCATCTCGGCGGTGACCATCCCCCGCTCGGCCCTGGTCGGAACCGAGTTCATCGGTGGCCGAACGGCGTCACCGGCAGGTTCTTCATCAGGTCGAAGAACACCCTCGGGCTCAGAGCGCGCTTGATGATGTCGGCCAGCTGATCGAAGAACCACCCGTCGTCGAGGCCAAGCTTGAACAGGATGGATGCCAGCAGGACGGCTCCAAGAGTGCCGACGGTGTACTCCGCCGTCGCCATGCCGTGTTCGCGTGGGTGACGCATTCCGAGCTCCTTTCGTCGAGGGCTGCGCGGCCGGCGAGCCAGGCCCACCGGCCGCGCAGGTGGGGTTGGTCTCAGAGCCCGGGGATCATGCCCGGGATCTTGTCGAGCAGGTCCTTGACGAGGTCGCCGAACCACTCGGACTGGCCGATCTTGACGAGCACGCCGCCGACGGTGCAGGCGCCGAGGGTTCCGACGGTGTACTCGGCGGTGGTCATTCCGCGTTCGCTGCGGCGGGCGCGGAATTGGGAAGGCTTCATGAGGTGTCCTCTCGAAGTGGATGTGATGCCAGAAGATGGGGTTCTCGGGGGTTCGGTTGCGAGCGGAGCTCGTTGCCTGGGGACGAGGACGGGGCCACCCGTGCCTGTGGATGGGCCGCCCTTCAGTCGATGCCGAGGGACAGGGTGCCGACGACGCCGATGATCGTGGGAACGATCCCGACGAGAAAGAACGCGGGGAGGAAGCAGGCGCCGAGCGGCGCTGCCGTGCGCACGCCCACGCGCCGGCTCAGCTCGCGTCGGGCGGCGCGGCGCTCGCGGCGCATCTCGTCGGCCACGCCGGCCACCACGCGGGCGACCGGCATGCCGGATGTTGCCGCGCGCCGGAACGCCCGGCCGAGCGGTCCGAGCACATGGTCATCGGCCAGATGTGCCCAGACGGCGTGCGGATCGCCGCCGACTGCCAGACGAGCGCCAACGAGTGCGAGCTCGTCGCCCAGTGGGGCGGCCGTGACCTCGGCGACCAAGGAGAAGGCGGTGACCGGCGGACGACCGGCGTCGAGCGTGGCCACCATCAGGTCGAGGGCGGTCGGGAGCTGTTCGGCGAGTCTGGACGCGCGGCGGCGCGAGGCGGCCGTCTCCATGCCTCTGACCAGGCTCCGGGCGGCCGGCGTGGCGACGAACGCCACGAGCACGCCGAGCATCGGACCGAGCACGACCACGGCGGACACCGGCACCAGAACGGTGACGACCAGCACCGGATCGAAGGTCGGGCCACCGCGGCGCTTCGCGAAAAGAGCCCGACATCGACGATCCGCGCGCGCCGGCACGACGGACCAGACGGACATGGCGGCAACGATGGCGGCGACCAGGGTCACGCTCGCTCCACGCCCGTGACGATGCGATCCACCCAGAGGATGCCCACACAGGCGAGCGCAAGCCCCCCGGCGAGACATGCCGCCCCGACAACCGTCTGCGTGATCACGTGCACCGGATCGGCACCCATGCCCGCGCCGAGCGAGAGACCGAGCAACGGCAGCACAGCCATCAGCCGTCCGGTCGCCCGCGCCGGCGCGGCCTCGGCCTGAACATCGCGGTCGACCTCGGCATCGTCACGCACCGTCTGGGTCACGCGATCGAGCACAGCAGCGAGCGGAGCGCCGGCACGCTCGCCGACGTGCCAGGCGCCGGCGAGGTCCGACAGCGCACCCGCCCCCGGCTGTGCACTCGCGGCCCGAAGAGCGGCCACGACATCGCCGCCCTGGCTGGCGGCGACGGCAGCCGGGCGCAGCGACGGAACATCATCGGCCAGGGCCGCAAGGGCGTGACCTGGGAGAATCCCGGCGCGCAGCTCGGCCGAGAGAAGATCGAGGGCGGCCACGGTCTGCGCACGAGTGCGCACGGCGACGGCGCGGTTCCGGGAGAGACGGACCTGTCTCAGGACGAAGAGAGCCGACCCGAGAGCGGTCGCGGCGATGATCACCAGGGACGGGCGTGAGCTCGCCACGGCGACGACGACGAAGGCCGCGACCAGCCCGACTCGTGCCGCAGGGCCCACCTTCGGACGTCGTCGACGCCTCGTCGTCCGAGCGCCCAGACGGACCCGGAGGATCCACGCTGCCGACGGGCGGGCCAGCAAGAGCGACATCGACGTTGCGGCCGCGGCGGCGAACGCGAGCCAGGTCACGAGCCTTCGCCCACGAGCTCGGCGAGGCGATCACGGCCCGGGCCGGGTTCGGCGACACCGTCCGCGAACGTGAGCGCTGCGACCGTGCGCGCCAGTCCATTCGTGTCCGCGCGGAGGACACCGATCTGCTGGAGACGGCGCGTGCCGCTGCGATCGCGACCCAGATGCAGCACCGCATCGAGCCCCGCGCCGAGCTGGCTGTGCACGGCTGCGCGAGGCAGACCGGCGGCGACACCCAGTGCCTCGAACCGGGCCGGGACATCGCTGGACGAGTTGGCATGGACGGTGCCGCAACCGCCTTCGTGACCGGTGTTGAGCGCGGCGAGGAGGTCGACGACCTCGGCACCACGCACCTCGCCGACCACGACCCGGTCCGGACGCATCCGAAGCGCCTGCCGCACCAGGTCCCGAAGCGTCACCAGTCCTGCGCCCTCGACGTTCGCGGGCCGCGACTCGAGCCCCACCACGTGCGGATGGTCAGGGCGAAGCTCGGTGGCGTCCTCGACGATCACCAGACGCTCGGCCGGCTCACAGACGGACAGGAGTGCCGCCAGCAGAGTCGTCTTGCCCGAGCCGGTGCCGCCGCTGACGACGAAGGCCACCCTGGCGTCGATCAGTCGCTGTAGCCATCGAGCCGCACCGGGTGTGAGGGTGCCGGCCGCGACCAGCTGCTCGAGGGTGAACGTGCGGCGAGCCGGGATGCGCAGCGAGACGAGAGTGCCCGGACGAGCCAGCGGCGCGAGCACCGCGTGGAGCCGCGTGCCGTCGGGAAGCCGAGCGTCGACCCATGGGCTCGCGTCGTCGAGTCGACGGCCGGCCTGCGCCGCGAGGCGCTGGGCGAGCCGTCGCACGGCTTCGTCGTCGGGGAACCTGACCCGCGTGTGCTCCAGCCCGCCGCCGCGATCGAGGTAGACGGCGTCCGGTCCGTTGACGAGGATGTCGGTGACGCCGTCGACGGCCAGCAGCGGCTCGAGCGGACCGACCCCGAGCGTCTCGCGCCGCAGCTCGTCGACGAGCGTGAGGACGGTGGCGCTGTCGGTGAGACGTTGCTCCGCCCGCAGAGCCGTTGCGACGCTCTGCGGTGTCGGGTCGGCGGTGTCGGCGGCCAGCCGGCGTCGAACCCGATCGACCAGGCCGGGATCGCTCACGTGGTTCCGGCCATGGTCTTGTCACTCCTCGACCGGTCCAGCCCCAGCAGGTCGAGCAGCGAGGTGGCCGCGCGGCCGTAGCTGCGCGACCCGCCCGGGCCGTGCCCGTGGTCGACGGCCGTGCGCAAATGCCGGTCGTGACGGAGCCGGGCGATCACCGGACGTCCGAGGCTCTCCGCGACGGCTTCGCGCCCCAACCCGCCCGATCGTGCGACCGACACGACGTGGACCGCAGACGTGTGCGGTCGCAACCGCTCGAGCACGCGCCGGGCCGACCCGACTGCACGCACGTCCTCAGGCACGACGACCACGGTGAGAACCGACCGACCGACCAGCTCTGCGCCTGCCGGCTCGAGGTGACGCGGCACGTCGGCCACGACGAGATCGAACCCACGCACGGCAGCCGCGAGCACCCCGCCCAGCGCCTGCGGGACGTCGTCAGGCCCGTCACGCCCCCATGACAGCGTGGCCAGCCCGT
>NZ_JBOHDT010000117.1:0-13943 GCF_050700635.1 Aeromicrobium sp. | reverse complement strand
GCGCGGGAAGTGAGCGTGGGATCCGCGCCCGATCCGGCAAGGCCGAGGAGGGAGGCGCACCGGGGTTGTGCAGCGACCGACGAGAACGCAGCTGGTCGGGATGCGGGGCCGCGCTCGCGTCGCGCAGGATGGGGAGGCTCGTCCTCGCATCCACCCACTACATTGGGAGCCGTGAGCGAAGCACTCCCTCTCAAGCAGCGCACGAACCGCCTGCCGCGCTCGGCGCGCCGGGCCCAGCTGCTCGACGTCGCGCTCGAGGTCTTCGTGGAGCAGGGCTACCACGCGGCCTCGATGGACGAGATCGCCGAGCGGGCCGGAGTCTCCAAGCCGGTGCTCTACCAACACTTTCCGGGCAAGCTCGACCTCTACCTCGCGCTGCTCGCGACGTCGTGCGACACCGTCATCGCCGGCGTCAAGGACGCGCTCGCCTCCACCACCGACAACCGCGAACGCGTCCAGGCCACGATCGAGCTCTGGTACGACTACGTCGCCGACCAGGGCGCCGCGTTCCGCCTGGTCTTCGAGTCCGACCTCACCAACGACCCGTCCGTCCGCGAGCAGGTCGACCGCGTCATCCACGAGTCCGCCTCGGCGATCGCCGAGGTCATCCATGAGGACACCGGGCTTCCCGCCCCGGCCTCGCACCTGCTCGCCGTCAGCCTCGTCGGCATGGGCCACGTCGGTGCGCGCAACTGGCTGTCCGCCGACTCCCGCCTCAACCGCGAGGAAGCCGTCGAGCTCGCCGCGGGGCTGGCGTGGCGCGGCATCGGCGGCTTCCCCACCACCACAGGAGATGAATGACCATGGAGGTCAAGATCGGCGTCCAGAACGCCGCCCGTGAGCTGTCGGTCGACACCGACGAGAGCCCCGACGACGTGCTGAAGTCGCTCGAGTCGGCGATCAGCGACGAGGCCGTCTTCAGCCTCACCGACGACAAGGGCCGCACCGTGGCCGTCCCTGCCGACAAGGTCGCCTACCTGTACTTCACCGCCGACTCCGGCCGCAAGGTCGGCTTCGGTCTCGTCACCGGCACCTGAACTGTCAAGGCGTGGGGTCGCGGTTGAACAGCCGCTTCGCCCAGACGTAGCTGACGAGAGCGATCCCGATCGACCACGCGATGGCGAGAACGACGTGGTCGCCGACGGGGGTGCCCATCAGCAGCCCGCGCACGGTTTCGATCACCGGCGTGAAGGGCTGGTAGTCGGCGAACCAGCGAATCCCGGTCGGCATCGAGTCGGTGGGGACGAAACCGCTACCGAAGAACGGCAGCAGCATCAAGACCATCGGCGTGTTGCTGGCGGTCTCGACGCTCCCGCTGGCCAGGCCGAGCGCGACCGTCAGCCAGGTGAGAGCGAAGGCGAACATCCCGAGGGCGGCCACGGCCGAGAGCCAGTCGAGCGGGCCGGCGGTTGGTCGGAACCCGAGCAGGAGTGCGACACCGACGACGACCACGAGGGCGATCGCCGTCTGGATCATGGCGCCGAGAACGTGCCCGGTCAGGACCGACACACGGGCGATGTCCAGGGTGCGGAACCGCGCCATGATGCCTTCCGTCATGTCCATGGCCACCGAGATCGCCGTACCCAGCGCGACGCTGGCCACAGTCATCGCCAGGATGCCGGGCGTGATGTAGGCGAGGTACTCCGAACGCCCCGATGACACACCGGCGATGCCGGCGCCCATGGTGCCGCCGAACACGTAGACGAACAGCAGCAGGAACACGATCGGCTGGCCGACCAGCATCAGCGTGAGGGACGGGTAACGCTGCATGTGCCGCAGGTTGCGCCGCAGCATCGTGGACGAGTCCTGGATGGTGTACGAAACAGAGCTCATTGCACGTTCTCCCCAATGTCGGTGTGGTTGGTGTCGGTGTTGTGCCCGGTCAGGGCGAAGAAGACGTCGTCGAGGTCGGGGGCGTGGACTGTGAGGCCGGAGGCCTCCACCGACTCGTCGTCGAGCCGGCCGAACAGCTCGCGCAGTGACGCCACGCTGCCGTCATGCGGAATCGTCTGGATCTGCCCGTCCGCGCGCTCCAGCCGGACATGGCCACCCGGCACGCGCCGCTTGAGCTCGTCCGGCGTTCCCTCGGCCACGATCCGGCCGTGGTCGAGCACGGCGATGCGGTCGGCGAGTTGGTCGGCCTCGTCCAGGTATTGCGTGGTGAGGAACACCGTGACGCCGCCCGCGACGAGATCCCTGACGATGCCCCACATCGTGTGACGGCTGCGTGGGTCGAGGCCCGTGGTCGGTTCGTCGAGGAAGATCACCTGGGGATCGCCCAACAGCGTCATCGCCAGGTCGAGCCGGCGGCGCATGCCACCGGAGTAGGTGCTGGCCGGCTTCGATGCCGCCTCGACGAGGTCGAAGCGGTCGAGCAGCTCGGCGGCACGCTCCCGGCCTTCGGCGCGGCCCAGGTGTTGCAGGTCGGCCATCAGGCGCAGGTTCTCCCGCCCGGTGAGCAGGTTGTCGACCGCCGAGAACTGCCCGGTCAGGCCGATCGCTGCACGGACTGAGTCCGGGTCCCCTGCGAGGTCGTGCCCTGCGACGTGGATCTCACCGTCGTCGGCGCTGATCAGCGTCGAGAGGATGTGGACGATCGTCGTCTTGCCGGCACCGTTGGGGCCAAGCAGCGCGAACACCGTGCCCTCGGCGACATCGAGGTCGATGCCGTCGAGCACGAGGCGGTCGCCATACGCCTTTCGCAGGCCGGTCGTCTTGATCATGAGGTGGCTCCTGTCTGGTGGGGGCGGCTGATGAGGATCTCGCCGACGCTGGTGCGGGCCCGCACTTCGACGACCTCCCTGGAGGCGTCGGGGGCGGTTGAGGACTCGAGGGTGTTTCGCACGGTGCCGCCCGTGGCGTTGGCGTCGATCCAGGCGGCGACGCCCTCAGGGATGCCGACCTCGAGGTCGCCGATGGAGGTCTCGAGGACGACGGAGCCGCGATCGACCTCGCCCAGGCGGACGCTGCCGTTGGCCGACGTGGCGCTGACGTCGGCGTGGGCGTGCTCGATGGCGATGCTGCCGTTGGCCGCCTTGATGCGGACGTCGCGATGCGCCTCGCCGATCCAGGTGTCGCCGTTGGAGTTCTTGATCAGCGCGATGCCCTCGATCTCGCCGATGCGCATTTCGCCGGAGCCGGCCGTGAGCTCGACCTGACCGCTGGCCCGCTCGACCAGCATCTTTCCGGCGCCGGACTTTGCGCTCAGCGTGCCCACCTCGTCCAGCCGGATCTGACCCAGCCCGGTCTTGAGGCGGCAGTCGCCGAGGCGTCCGTCGGCGTCGAAGCTTCCTGCACCAGCCGCTCCGTCCAGATGGGAGCCGGCGGGCAAGGAGATCTCGACGTCGATCGAGCCGCCTCCGCTCCTGCCCAGCCAGGAAAGGCGGAACTTCGGGCCTCGAACGTCGAGCCGGTCGTGCGTGAGCTCGATGCGAGTCTGCTCGGCGGCCCAGACGTCCTCCTCGTTCGAGTCGTCGCTCGGCCGGACGTCGACCGACGTGGTGCCGGTCTCGTGTGCGGTGATCCGCACGGCGCCCATCGCGATGTCGATGCTGGCGTTGATCGGTTGCGGTGTGTCGAAGGTCTTCATGTCATTTCACCCATCCGGAGTAGGACTGTCCGACCCGGCCGCTGCGCGAACGCGGCGCCTGGTCACGATCGCCGTGCGCCACGGCGGAGGCGAGGACGCGAACGAGCCAGGCGTTGACGGACAGCCGCTCGCGTCCAGCTGCCTGCTCGATGCCGGCCTTGAGGTGTTCGGGCAGCCGGAGGTTGATCCGCGCGGTCGTGCCCTCATCGCCCTCTGGCGCAGGTGGCGCAGCGGGCGACATGGGTTCGGCTGGCTCGTCGGTCGGGGCCGGCGTGACGACGAAGTCGGCCTCTCCTGACCGGAGCCGCAGCTCGGCCGAACCGGGCGCAAGCTCGCGCGTGATCTCATCCGCTGCCGCCGTCAACGTGTCGAGCAGCGTGAGGCGGATCGCCGACTCGAGCGGACCGCTCAGTCGTTCGGCGAGCCGGCGCGCCTCGTCGCCGCCCAGCTCGGCTCCCATCACGAACTCGCGCTGGAGGCGTTCGATGTGTGGTGTCAGATCCATGACGCCATGCTGGCACCATTTTGGCACCACGTCAACACCACAATTGCGCCAGAGCAGCGTTCAGCACCGGCAGTAGCCGGTATTCCAACGGAAAGTCGCCGTCAGGCGGCGAGGCCGAGGGCGTCCATGCGCTCGGCATGGGCCTCGGTGAGGCGGGTGAACATTCGGCCGATCGCGGCGAGGTCCATGCCCGGCTGGTCGATGCCACCGACGATCACGGCGCTCAGCGCGTCGCGCTCGGCCACCACCATCTGAGCCTGGCTCAGGGCCTCCCCCATGAGACGGCGACCCCACAGCGCCAGACGGCCCGCCACGCGGTGGTCGGCCGCGATGGCCGCGCGCACCTGCTCGACGACGAACTTGGAGTGCCCGGTGCCACTGAGTGTCTCGAGCACGAGCTCGCGGGTATGGGGGTCGAGGTAGGACGCGACCTCGCGATAGAAGTCGGACGCAAGCCCGTCGCCGACGTAGGCCTTGACCAGGCCCTCGAGCCAGTCGGACGGCGCGGTCTGCCGGTGGAATCGCTCGAACGTCGCGGTGAACGGCGCCATCGCCTCGAACGGGTCCTCGCCCAGCTCCAGGAGGCGGTCGCGCAGCAGCTCGAAGTGCTGGAACTCCGCCACGGCCATGGCCGCCACCTCGACCTTCGTGTGCAGGTCAGGCGCCATCTTGGCGTCGTCGGCGAGTCGTTCGCACGCACTGATCTCGCCGTAGGCGAGCACGCCGAGCAGCTCGACGACGCCCGTCCGGTAGACCGGATCGTCGAACGCCGACGGCTGCGGTGAGTCCTGCTGTGCATCCTTCTGGGCCATGGGATCGCAGCGTAGCGCGAGCGCTGCGTCAAGCGCGGGGGGCGTCGGACGTTACGATGGAGGCAGAAGATACATCTGAGTCCCAAGAATTCGAGAAGACCCTGACTACGTTCAAAGATCTGGGCGTCATGCCCGAGATCGCCGACGCACTTGAAGACGTCGGCATCACCCATCCCTTTCCCATCCAGGAGATGACGCTCTCGGTGGCCCTCATGGGCACCGACCTCATCGGCCAGGCGCGCACCGGCACCGGCAAGACTCTGGCGTTCGCGATCCCCGTCATCCAGCGCGCCGTTGCGCCACACGACCCCGACTACGACGAGCTGGCCGCGCCCGGCAAGCCGCAGGCGCTCATCGTCACCCCCACCCGTGAGCTCACCATCCAGGTGGCCAAGGACATCGACACTGCCTCGGTCAAGCGCGGCACCCGCAACCTCACCATCTATGGCGGTGTGCCGTACGAGCCGCAGCTCGACAAGCTCAAGTCCGGCGTCGACATCGTGGTCGGCACTCCCGGCCGCCTGCTCGATCTCGCCAACCGCGGCGCCCTCGACCTCTCGCACGTCAAGTCGCTGGTGCTCGACGAGGCCGACGAGATGCTCGACCTCGGCTTCCTGCCCGATGTCGAGTCGATCCTCGCCAAGACGCCCGAGCTGCGCCAGACGATGCTGTTCTCGGCCACCATGCCGGGCGCGATCGTCACCCTGGCCCGCACGCACATGCGGCACCCGATGAACATCCGCGCAGAGTCGCCCGACGAGGACCTGCTGCTGCCCACCACGGCGCAGTTCGTCTGGCAGGCGCACGACATGGACAAGCCCGAGGTCGTCGCCCGCATCCTGCAGGCCGACGACGTCGGACGCGTCCTCATCTTCACTCGCACCAAGCGCACCGCGCAGCGCGTCGCCGACGACCTCGTCGACCGTGGCTTCCCGGCCTCCCCGCTGCACGGCGACATGGCCCAGACCGCTCGAGAGAAGGCGCTGCAGCGATTCCGCGACGGCAAGGTCGACACCCTGGTCGCCACCGACGTCGCCGCCCGCGGCATCGACGTCGCCGGCATCACGCACGTGATCAACTACAACTGCCCCGAGGACCACAAGACCTACCTGCACCGCATCGGCCGCACCGGCCGGGCCGGCGCCTCGGGCATCGCGGTCACCTTCGTCGACTGGGCCGACATGACGCGCTGGCAGCTCATCAACAAGGAGCTCGACCTGCCGTTCCCCCAGCCCCAGGAGACGTACTCCACCTCGGAGCACCTCTTCCACGACCTCGGCATCGCCCACGACGTGAAGGGCCGGCTCAAGCCGCCGGCGCCGAAGGAGCCCCGCAGAGATGCGGGCGGTCGCGGCGGTCGCGGCGGTCAGGGCCGGAAGGGTCAAGGTGGCCGCCCCCAGCAGGCGCCAGAGACCAAGAAGACCTCCGAGGGTGGAGCGAGCCGCAACCGGAACCGCAACCGCCGGCGCAACCGCACACGCGGCGGTCAGGCCGTCTCCAAGGCAGACTAGGTACACCTAGGCCGTCACGACGACCTTCGTGCCGACCGGAGCGAACTCCCACAAGGCGAGGGCGTCGTCCCGCCACTGACGAACGCATCCGGCCGAGGTCGGGGTGCCGAGCTGTTTCTTGGTCTGCTCGAGGCGGCCGGCGTTGTCGACCGGCACGGTGTGGAACCCGATCGGAGCCGAGTACCCGGTGGCGAACCGCACGAAGAACTCCATCGATCCGCTGGCGTCGAATGCGGTCGCATGCCGAGTCTTCGACTGCACGGCATACGTTCCGGGGTCGAGGTTGTCGAACTTGCTGCCTGACACCAGATAGGTGCGAACCGCTTGGCCGTCGTCGCCCACGAGCCAGACCCGTTGGGCGGTCTCGGAGAAGACGATGCGCCGACCCTCGCCCGAACCGGGCGGGACCTCGACGGACTCGCGGGCCTCGGCGGCCTTCTCGGCCTTCCGCCGCAGCTCCCTCCTCGCTCCGGCCTTCTCCGCGATGATCGCGGACACCGGCTCCACCAAGGATGTCAGGGAGGCCCGCTCAAAGGTCGTCGTGCCACTCGCCGCGGGGGCGTCGGTGGCCTGCAACTGCGGCACCACACCGACCGCCGCGCCCGCCACCATGAGCGTCACGACCACAGACCCAACCAATGCGCCGATTCGCCGACGACGCGCAGTCCGATGATGGCGGCGGACAGCACGATGCCTACGGGAGTCGTGGGAGGTCACGGGTCGCATTCTAGTGAGGGTCGAGCCGATCGTCCGGTAGTCAGCGGTGCCCGTTGAGGAGGTTCGCCGCCACCTGCCTGTAGGCCTCGGCGCCCTTGTGGTTCTTGTTCGTGCCAAGGATCGATCGGCCGAAGGCCGGCGCCTCCGCGAACCGGATCGTCTTGGGGATCGGTGGCGTGACGATCGGCAGGTCGTAGGTCTCGCGAATCGCACGCATCACGGCCTGGGCGTGGTTGGTGCGCCCGTCGAACATCGTGGGGAGGACGCCGAGGATCTCCAGCTCGGAGTTGATGAACTGCTTCACGTCGTGGACGGTGTCGAGCAGCTGACCGACGCCACGGTGCGACAAGGTCTCGGCCTGGAGCGGCACCAGCACACGTTGCGAGGCCGACAGTGCGCCCACCGTGAGGACTCCCAGGGTGGGAGGGCAGTCGAGCAGGATCCAGTCGTAGTCGTCGGCCACCTTGTCGAGGGCGACCCGCAGGCGCTGCTCACGTCCGGTGCGGTTGACCAGTCCCTCTTCGGCCTGCGCGACGGTGATGTTGCTGGGCAGCAGGTGCGTGCCGTCGTCGGTGACGACGATGGCGTCGTCGGCCTTCTTGGTTCCGAGCAGCACGTCGCCCACGGTGATGTCGACGTCCTCGGGATCGATGCCCAACGAGAAGGTCAGGCCGCCCTGGGGATCGAGGTCGACGAGGAGCACACGCTGGCCCTTCTCGGCGAACGCGGCGCCGAGGGAGGCGACCGTGGTCGTCTTGCCGACGCCGCCCTTCTGGTTCACCACCGCGATCGTCGTCGTCACGGCTCACACGCTACCGCCCGCGGCGGGGTGCCGGACCAGGGCGGCAACGAGCAAAACCACCTCTGGCATGCTTTCGCCATGAGAGGACGCGCACTGATCACCGGAGCCACCGCCGGCATCGGCAACGCCTTCGCCCGCGAGCTGGCCTCCCGAGGGCACGACCTGGTGATCGTCGCACGCAACACGAAGCGGCTCGAACGCGTCGCCGCCGGCCTGCGCGAGAAGTACCACGTCGAGGTCGATGTCATCACCGCAGACCTCGCCACCCACGACGGGCTCCGCGCTGCCGTCAACGCGCTCACCGACACCGCCCGGCCGGTCGACCTGTTGGTCAACAACGCCGGCTCGTCGGTGGCGGAGTGGTTCGGAATCACCAACATCGAGGACGAGGACCACCAGCTCGACCTGATGGTGCGCGCCCCAATGCACCTCATGGACGCCGCGATCAAGGCGATGACCGGCCGCGGCCATGGTGAGATCCTCAACGTCGCCAGCGTCGCGGCGTTCACGCCTCGGGGCACCTACTCCGCGCACAAGGCGTGGATCGTCAATCTCTCGCGCTGGGCCAACTACCACTACGGTGACGCCGGCGTCACCGTGATGGCGCTGTGCCCCGGGTTCGTCCGCACCGAGTTCCACCAGCGCATGGGCATCGACCCGAACAAGTCCGTCCCCCGCTGGATGTGGCTCAACGCCGACAAGGTCGTCAAGGCCGCGCTCGACGACCTCGACAAGCGCAAGGCAGTCTCCGTGCCCACCGTGCGCTACAAGATCCTCGCGACGATCTCGCAGTACGCACCCAAGCCCCTGGTGGCGCGCATGGCCCGGCGGGGTCGTTGAGCACGCCGCGGACCCTCGAGATCCCACAGGGTGTCGAGGCGATCGACGTCGAGACGCCGCGCGGCACGTTCGCCGCGCACGTCGCCCGCATTCCTTCCCCGTCCGGCCACGTGGTCCTGATTCCCGGCTGGACCGGCAGCAAGGAGGACTTCACGCCTCTGCTGCCCGTGCTCGCCGTGGCCGGGTTCGACGCCACCGCCTACGACCAGCGCGGACAGTTCGAGACGCCGGGCGGCGCGAACGCCGACTACACAATTGACGGGTTCGCCACGGATGCGTTGGGGATCGCGTCGGCGTGCAGCGCCGAACCCTCTCATCTGCTCGGCCACTCGTTCGGCGGGCTCGTGGCCCAGCGGGCGGTGACCACCCAGCCGTCGGCGTGGCGCAGCCTGAGCCTGCTCGACACCGGGCCGGGAGCACTCGGCGAGAAGCCGAATCGTCCGCTGCGGATGCTTGTCGACGCCCTTGGCGTCATGCCGATGGTCGACATCCATCGGTTCCGCGAGCAGGCGATCGGCGCGAAGCGCGCACCCGACATCGCCGAGTTCCTCCTGAGGCGCTTCACCTCCAACGACCCGATGTCGCTCAAGGCCATGACGCGGACACTCATTGCCAGCCCTGACCGAATCGCCGAGATCGCCGCACTGCAGCTGCCGGTGTGGGTCGGACGCGGCGCCGAGGATGACGCCTGGCCTCACGACATCCAGGCCGACATGGCGAAGCGCCTCGGGGTGGAGATCCACGTCATCGAGAACGCCGCCCACTCCCCCGCGATCGAGAACACCCAAGGCCTCGCCGACGCCTGGCTGCCTTTCCTGCTCGGCTCATAGGGAGACACGCCCTAGGTCCCGAGCAGTCGCTCGAGCTGGTCGGGGTGCGTCGTGCTCGTACCGAGTCCGAACTCGGGTCCTTTGCCGGTGCCGTGGTAGTCGCTCGACCCGGTGACGACGAGGTCGAGGTCCCCGGCGATCTTCAGAAGGGACTCACGGTCGTCGTCGGTGTGGTCGGCATGGTCGACCTCGAGGCCGTCGAGTCCGAGCTCGACGAGTTCGGCGATGCGCTCGGCCGTGAGCACGGAGTCGCTGCCGCGGGACCACGGGTGGGCCAGCACGGCCTTGCCGCCGGCGGACTTGATGAGGCGGATCGCCTCCTCGGTCGCAGCCGCGTATCGCCCGACGTAGCCGGGCTTGCCGGGGCTCAGATAGTTGTCGAAGGCCTCGCCGCGGTCGGCCACGACGCCCTTGTCGATGAGGACGTCGGCCACGTGCGGACGACCGGTCGCCTCGGCGCCACCGGACTTCGCGACGATCTCCTCCTCGGTGATGTCGATGCCGATGCGCTCGAACGCCGCGACGATCTTGGGCACGCGTCCGTTGCGTCCGTCGAGCACCTTCCCGAGCTCCTTCAGCAGCGGCTCGTCGGTCGGGTCGAAGTCGTATCCGAGCAGGTGGACGCTCTTGTGATCGATGCTGGAGGAGATCTCGATGCCTTTGACGAGCCGGATGCCGATCCGCTCGGCGGCCACCTCGGCCTCGTCCCACCCGACGGTGGTGTCGTGGTCGGTGAGCGCCACGACGTCGAGCCCGGCCGCCTTGGCGTTCTCGACCAGCTCGGTCGGGGTGTCGGTGCCGTCGGAACGGTTGGAGTGGGTGTGGAGGTCGATGCGCACGTGCTCAGGTTACGGGGGAGTTCCACCGCATCATCACGGGCGCCTCGTGGTATTCGCCGAGCACGGATGTCGTGGCGGTGCCGAGCCTGAACAGCCGCCCCTCCTCCACCGGCTGGTCAAGCCACCGGGCAGCGAGCGCAGGCAGCGAATGTCCGTGAGCGAACACCAGGGTGTTGCCGTCGACCTCCCTGGCTCGCCCGACCACGCGGTCGAGACGGTCAGCCACTTCTTGGGCCGACTCGCCCCCCGGGCACGGATGCGTCCAGATCGTCCACCCGGGCACCGACTCCCGGATCTCGGTTGTGGTCATGCCCTCGTAGTCGCCGTAGTCCCACTCGACGAGGTCGTCGTCGACGACCGCGTCGGAGAATCCGGCGAGCCTGGCGGTGTCGTGTGCGCGGCGGCGCGGGCTGGTGAGCACCTGCGCGAAGCTCGTCGAAGCGAGCGCGGGCCCGAGCACCGCGGCTGCTGCCTCACCGTCAGGCGTCAGCGGGAGATCGGTCCGACCGGTGTGCCGGCCGGAGCGGCTCCACTCCGTCTCGCCGTGGCGGACGAGCCAGATCTCGGACATGGGCCGAACCTACTGTCTTCCGCTCCTGAGCGCCGACGTGCATGATCACGGTAGGGCACCGGTCGAGGAGGACTTTCATGAGCGGACCGTTCGTCATCAGGGCCATGTCGAAGATCAACGACGGTCAGGCCGATGCCTACCGACCGCTAGCGCGCGAGATCTGCGAAGCGGTCGAGGAGCAGGAGCCTCGGGTGATCGCCTGCAACATCTGGGTCAGCGAGGAGGAGGACGCTGAAGTCGTCCTGCAGGTGCGCCCGGACGCCGAGTCGCTCGAGAACCACCTGCGGATCCTCGGCGACGTCGTCCGTCGCACGTTCGAGTACACCGAGTTCCTGAGCCTGGAAGTCTACGGGCCACCGAGCGAGCGGATCCGGTAGATGTTCGCCGCCGAGTCGGACGGCGTCTCAGTGACGTTCTACCCCACGCACTGGGGTGGGTTCACCCGGCTCGAGTCAGCCTGAGCCCGTGTTTGCTCTGGGCTCGTCCGGTCCGGGCCAGTTCTTGTCGGGCTGGGGCACCGGCCGGCCGGGCTGTTCGCCGCCGCGTTCCTCGAGGTAGGAGTTCTTGGGCACCATGACCTTCCGGCGGAAGATGCAGACGATCTTGCCGTCCTGGTTGTAGCCGATGGTCTCGACGTGGACGACGCCGCGGTCGTCCTTGCTCTTGCTCTCCCACTTGTCGAGCACAGTGGTCTCGCCGTAGAGCGTGTCGCCATGGAACGTCGGCGCCACGTGACGCAGCGACTCGATCTCCAGGTTCGCGATGGCCTTGCCGGAGATGTCCGGCACGCTCATGCCGAGCAGGATCGAGTAGACGTAGTTGCCGACCACCACGTTGCGACCGAACTGGGTCGTCTCCTCGGCGTAGTTGGAGTCGAGGTGGAGCGGGTGGTGGTTCATCGTCAGCAGGCAGAACATGTGGTCGTCGAACTCGGTGACCGTCTTGCCGGGCCAGTGCTTGTACGAGGCGCCGACCTCGAACTCCTCGTAGCTACGTCCGAATTGCATGACGCCCATCATGGCGCAGGGTGTCAGGCCTCGATACGCCGGGCGGCTTCGCCGCAACACACTCGACCTGGCCGGACGTTCCCCCTACTCGCTGGCGCTCGTGGGAGGTGCCCCGCTCGCAGGGCTCGCTGAGTCCGTCTCAGAACGTCTGGGCGCGACCGGGCATCTTGGCGAGAAGCTCCTGGCCCTGTGCCAGGAGCTTGTGCTCGACGAGCACCTCGTATCGGGTGGCGACGACCTTGGTGACCGAGCTGAAGTCGCGCTGTCCGCGGGTGGCCCAGTAGCCGATGAAGCCCCAGACGATGCCGAACACCACGCCCAGAGCCACGCCACCGAGCACGGTCGTGAGGTAGTTGCCCTCCTGCGCGAAGATGCCGAGCAGCAGGCCGATGAGCAGTCCCAGCCAGGCGCCGGAGGCCGCACCGGCCATCAGCACTCGACTGGTCGTGAGTCGTCCGGTGACACGCTCGACCTGCTTGAGGTCGGTGCCCACGATGAGGCAGTTCTCGACCGGGAACTCCTCGTCGGAGAGATAGTCGACGGCCTTCTGGGCGTCGGCGTAGGCGTCGAAGACGCCGAGCGACTGCGGGAACTGGAGCGAGAAGATCTCAGGCATGCGCCCAGCGTACTGACTGCAATCCCGCTCACCGGGGCCCCAGAACGTTGCTCTGTAGCAACGGTTGCTGTAGAGTAACGGATGTGTCCAGTTCCGCCCTCGACCCGGAAGTCGTTCTCGACGCGCTCGGCGACTCCTCCCGCCGTCGCATCTTGCGTGTGCTGCGCGACGGCGAGGTCACCGTCGGCGAGCTCACCAAACGAGTCCCCGTCGGACGTCCCGCGGTCAGCAAACATCTCGGCATCCTGCATGGCGCCGGGCTCGTGAGCTACGACGCCCGCGGCACGCGTCACCTCTACTCCCTCGCGCCGGAGGGCTATCACGCGGTGCAGACCTGGCTCGTCCAGACCTGGGACACCGTGCTCGACGCTTTCGCCGCCCACGTCGAGGCGGATCGATGACCTCGCGGCTTCCTCCGGTGCGCCGTGAGGTCGAGGTGTCCACCGACCCGTACCGTGCGTTCGAGCTATGGACCAAGCAGATCGGACGCTGGTGGCCCATGGCGTCCCACAGCGTGCACGGGGAGCTGGGCAGCGTCGCCTTCGACGGCAGCCGGCTCATCGAGACCGCTCCGGACGGCACCACGGTCATCTGGGGCACCGTCACCACCTGGGAGCCACCTCATCGGCTCGCCCTCACATGGCACCCGGGACGGGACGCATCAGAAGCCACGTATGTCGAGGTGTGGTTCCACCCGGCCGGTCGGGGACGCACGCGCGTGACCCTCGAGCACACGGGCTGGGAGGTGCTCGCTGAGCCGGAGCAGATCCGCGCGAACTACGAAACCGGCTGGCCGGTCGTGCTGGAGCCGTTCGCGACCGCCGCTCAGGACTTGTAGTCCTCCAGCAGCCGCCGGCCGATGATCATCTTCTGGATTTCGGCCGTGCCCTCGCCGATGAGCAGCATCGGCGCCTCGCGATAGAGCCGCTCGATCTCGTACTCCTTCGAGAAGCCGTAGCCGCCGTGGATGCGGAACGACGCCTCGACGACCTCGGCGCAGTACTCCGACGCGAGGTACTTCGCCATCCCGGCCTCGAGATCGTTGCGCTCGCCGGAGTCCTTCTTGCGCGCGGCCATCACCATCATCTGATGCGCCGCCTCGACCTTGGTCGCCATGTCGGCGAGCCGGAAGAGCACGGCCTGGTGGTCGGCGATCTTCTTGCCGAACGTCTCACGCTGCTGGGCGTAGTCGATGCCGAGCTCGAAGGCCCGCCGCGCGACGCCGCAACCACGCGCTGCGACGTTGACCCGGCCCACCTCGACGCCATCCATCATCTGGTAGAAGCCGCGGCCCGGCTCGCCAC
>NZ_JBOHDT010000116.1:0-20862 GCF_050700635.1 Aeromicrobium sp. | reverse complement strand
GTGCCGCCCGGCGCCGGCGCGGCACGAACCGCTCGACGACGTGCGGGAGGTACCAGCCGGCGCGGTCCTTGCCGACCTGCACCAGCCAAGGCCACACGACCGACGGGGACGCATCGAGGGTGAACGCCCGGTCCATCGTGACGTCCGCGCGGACCAGATCGTCGCCAGGCAGCGAGGCGGCAACCTCGCCCGCCGTTGCCCGCACCGACAGCCGGCCCACGCCGACTACTCCTCGAGCGCCTTCTGGGCGTTCTCGATGCTGTCGTTCATCTCATTGATCTTGCGCTGGTAGGTGGCGAGGTCGCCCTCCTTGAGAGCGTCCTGAGCCTCGTTGTAGCTATCCGAAGCATCGGCGAGGAACTCGCTCGGCGTCTTCGCGGCTTCACCACCGCCACCACCGCCACCGGACTCTCCGCCCTCCTCAGGCACGCTGCCGGGTTCGAGCCCGAGCGCGACGCGCAGCGCCTCGTCGAGGGTCTGGCCGAACCCGACATCCTCACCGAACGACGCCGCCACGAACTGCAGCACCGGGTAGGTGCCCTCGGCGGCCGAACGACGGATGTAGACGGGCTGGACGTAAAGCAGGCCGCCGCCGACCGGCAGCGTGAGCAGGTTGCCGTTCTGCACCTCCGCGTCGGACTGACGGAACTGCAGCAGCGCCTGCGTGACCCCGCGGTCGGAGCTGAACTGGTTGGCGATCTGACTGGGTCCCGGCACCTGCGTCTCGCTCGGAAGCTGAAGTATGCGCATCGTGCCGTAGGCCTCTGACGTCGCCTCGGAGTTCACCGCCATGAAGGATGCGAGGTTCTGCCGGCTGTTGGGCAGGTAGACCGTCGTCAGCGAGAACTGCGGGGTCTCAGGAGCCCCTTCGCCAGGCGTGGCGACCGACAGGAAGTACGGGGGCTGCAAGGAGCTCTGCTGACCGGCCGGGTCTTCCGGTACCTTCCAGCGCTCGCCGCCCTCGTAGAACGTCTGGGCGTCGGTGACGTGATACTCGCGAAGCACGTCGCGCTGCACCTTGAACATGTCGACCGGGTAGCGCAGGTGCTCGAGCAGCGGTTCCTTGATCGCGCTCTTCGGTTCGACGACGCCGGGGAAGACCTTCATCCAGGTCTTGAGCACCGGGTCCTTCGTGTCCCACTGGTAGAGCTTCACCGAGCCGTCGTAGGCGTCCACGACGGCCTTGACGGAGTTGCGCATGTAGTTGACCTGGTCTCTCGGCAGCGCCGCCTGCGCCTGCCCCTGCGTCAGGGTGTCGTCCGTGGCCTCGCGCAGCGAGCGGTGCTCGGAGTACGGGTAGGAGTTGCTGGTCGTGTAGGCGTCGACGATCCAGACGACCTTGCCGTCGACCACGGCCGGGTAGGTGTCGCCGTCGACGGTGAGCCACGGCGCCACCTTCTCGACCCGATCGCGGGGGTGACGGTCGTAAAGGATCTTCGAGGCCGAGTTGACCCGGCTCGACAGCACGATGTTCGGCTCGGCGAACTTGAAGGCGTACAGGGCCTTCGTGAAGATGTTGCCGACCGGCACGCCTCCGGTGCCGTCGTAGGTGTTCTGGGTGGCGTTCGCCGTGTCGTCACTCGCCGACTCACCACCGCGTGGGATGTCGACCTCGATGGGATTGCGGCCTTCGGGCTGGCCGACGATCGAGTACGTAGGCGAGTTCTCGCCGAAGTAGATGCGTGGCGGCTGCTTGAGCTCGAGCTCACCGGTGGGCGGGATGTCCTTCTCGACCCAGACCGGCTCGCCCTGGGGTCCGCGCTGGTTGCCTTGCGCCGCGATGATGCCGTAGCCGTGCGTGTAGACGGTGTGGTCGTTGGCCCAGTTGCGTTGCGATTCCTGCAGGCCGGCCAGGTTGAGCTCACGGGCCGCGATGATGATGTCCTGCGGCTGCTCCCCGTCTCTGTACTGGTAGCGGTCGACGTCGAGGGTGTCTGGCACCGTGTAGTAGCCGCGTACCTGCTGCAGCTGCTCGAACGCCGGCGCGATCAGAGTGGGGTCGAGCAGGCGCGTGCTGACACGCGACTCCGCCGACTGGGTGAGCTCGGAGCGGTTGAGCGTCGTCTTGGCGGTGTACGACTCGACCTTGGTGTCGGCGATGTCGTAGGCACCGCGGGTGGCCTCGATGTTGCGCGCGATGTACGGCCCCTCCTTGTCCGGCTCCGACGGCTTGACCTGGAACGACTGCATGACGAAGGGCCAGATGCTGCCGATCAGGATCGAGGTCAGCAGCAACAGACCGAGGCTGATGGCCGGGAGGACCCACGATCGGATGAACGCGGCCGCGAACAGCAGCAGCGCACACACGATCGCGACGACGATGAGGATGTTCTTCGCCGGGATCCGCGCGTTGGCATCGGTGAAGCCGATGCCGTCGAAAAGCGCCGAGTCACCGATCGCGAGCCCGAAGCGGTCAAGGTAGTAGGAGACGGCCCGCAACAGCACCCCGAGCCCGAGCAGGACCGACAGGTGGATCTGGGCGGCCCGCGAGAACCGAGGACCACGACCGGCCAGCCGGATGCCGCCGAAGACGTAGCTGATGAACGCCACGGCGATCACCGAGATGACCACCGCCGCGAACGAGTACGAGGTCAGGAACCGCAGCCACGGGTAGTCGAAGACGAAGAAGCTGGCGTCCCGGCCGAAGTGCGGATCGTTGACGCCGAACGGGGTGCTCTTGCGCCACATCTGGAACGTTTCCCAGTGGCTCGCGGCCACCGAGCCCGCGAAGGCCGTGAGCACCAGTCCGAGCACGATGAGGACCGGACGGAGAATCGGGGAGAGGGTCTGCCGGTACCGGAAGGCCGGGTCGTCGCGGCGCATCGGCACCGTCTCGGGCCGCAGACGCCACGCGACGTGGATGTTGCCGACGACGAACAGTGCGAAGACCAGCCCCATCACGAGGAACAGCCCCACACGGGTGATGAGGATCGTGCGGAACACGCCGGAGTAGTCGACCGAGGCGAACCACAGCTGGTCGGTCCAGACGCTGGTGAAGATGGACCCGAGGAACAGCAGTACCGCGAGAGTGACCAGGGTCGGCACCAGCACTCGGCGACGACGATCCACGCCACTGGGCTCGGGGCGTGGTCGGGATGTTCCGAAGATGTCGCTCACGGGGCTCCTGGTGGCGCGTGTCGCACGGGACGCTTGACCTGCACTTTATTCCTTACTCAAAAGTCCGGCTGAGGTGGTCGAGTAGTCCGGGCACGAGATCGGGCCCCTCGAGCAAGGTAGCGTCGTCCGGCTCGCGAGCGCGCACCGCGCTGTGCCGCGCACCGTCGCGTGTCACCGCTGCGACCAACCGCACCTCGCGGCGGTCGGGATGCTCGGCCACATAGGTCATCAGCTCGTCGGCGTCGCTCGGCAGGTGCTCCTCCGCCTCGGGCGGGAGCATGACCCTCTCGATCACGGCGGCGCAACCCGCAACGCCGTCGGGCCAAGTGATCTCGCCGAGCAGCTCCTCGAGCGGTCGGTCCGGCGCGAGTCCGTCCTGCTCGATGGACGTGAACCCGTCCGGGTGAGCGTCGAGCTGCACGCCCAGGCTCTCGGCGAGCACCGGCTCGCGCTGCACGAGCTCCGCGGTGGGAACGAGGGCGTACAGGCGGGGCTGCTGGTCCCACCCTCCGGCAGCGACGTGCTCCTCGATCTCCAGCGCGACGAGACGCAGCGGCGTGCTCGGCAACGGGTCGTCTTTCGGCTTTGGGTCTACTCGCATGGGGGCACCGACGCCTTCGGATCCTTCGCCAGCGCCTCGAGGGCGTCGATGGCACCGTCGAGCGTCGAGATCTTGACCAGGCGCATGCCTCGATCGTCGCCCTTTATCGCCGAGTCGCAGTTGTCCTCCGGTACGAGGAAGACCTTGGCTCCTTGCGCAGCCGCGCCGACCAGCTTCTGGGCGACCCCGCCGATCGGTCCGACGCTGCCGTCGGGCGCCATGGTGCCCGTTCCGGCGACCTTCAGACCGCCGGTGAGTGGGCCTGGTGTCAGCCGGTCGTAGATCGCGAGCGCGAACATCGTTCCGGCGCTGGAGCCGCCGATCCGCGCGCCGACGTGGTTCTCGATCTCCACCGGGAAGTCGAATCGAGGACGGATCGACACGCCGATGCGGGGCTCTTTCTTGTTCTCGGGGTTAGGCCGCGTGACGATCTCGACGCTCTGCTCCAGGCCCTTGCGGGTGAACCCGACGTCGACCGCGTCTCCCGGATCGAGCTTCCCGATCGCGGCGACGACGTCCTGGGCGGTCGAGGCGCGGCGACCATCGACGGTGCGGATGACATCGCCCTTGCGCAGTTGGCCGTCGGCTGGAGCATCTGGCTCGACCGAGTCGATCGTCGGCATCTCGGGCACCGTGTAGCCGGCGGCTCGAAGCGCGGCCACCCGCGAGGAGTCCTTGGAGCTGGTGAGCTGCGCTGCGCCCTCCTGCTCGGCCTCCTTGACCGACTGGTCCTCGCGGTAGATGACCGAACGGGGCAGCACGGCGGTGTCTGCGGCGAAGTAGGCCTCGACCGCCTCGGCCAGCGAGACGTTGGACCGTGCGGCCGTGACCCGGACGGACGTGAAGGCGAGCGCGCCCTTGGTGGGATAGGTCTTGACGTCCTTGCCGAACGTGAACATCGGCTCACCGTCGAACTCGCCGAGCGTGTCGTAGGCCGGCCCGGGGCTCAGGGCCACGTACGGGACCGGCACGAGGAACGCCACGCAGGTGAGCGCGATGAGCGAGATCGACGCGACCACCATCGTGAGGTAGCGCCGGCTCGGCCGCATCGCAGGGTCAGACACGGGGTCAGCCTAGAGACTTAGTCCGCATGCACCCAGACGGCATCGCCGTCCGTGTACGTCTGGTGCTTCCAGACCGGCACCTCGGTCTTGAGCTCGTCGATGAGCCGGCGACCAGCCTCGAATGCCTGGGCGCGGTGTGCCGCGGAGGCCGCGACGACGACGGCCAGGTCGCCCACCTCGAGCTCACCGACCCGGTGCACGGCGGCGAGCGCGACCACGTCGCACTCGGCGGCGATGCGGGCGGCGACGTCGCGGAGCCGATCGAGGGCCGTGGGGTGGGAGGAGTAGGCGAGCTGGTCGACGGCGAGTCCGTCGTCGACACGTCGCACCGTCCCGACGAAGAGCGCGATTCCGCCCGCCTCCGGGTCGCGCACCGCGGTGAACACCTCGTCGAGACTCAACGGGGTGTCACGGATGTCGAGCAGCCGGAGCGCTGCGCTCGAGGGTGGGGCCACCCAGCCATCGTAGGCAGGGCTGTGCTGGGCTGCGATGGGTAGTCTGGCGACATGGCCGACCAGGACGATCCGAACCGCGACGACGAACCGGATCCGGCTGCCCAGAACCCTTCGGAGCAGAACCCTTCGGAGCAGAACCCGTTCGCCGGAACGCCGATGGAGGGACTGTTCACGGCGTTCGGCGGTGCGGGCGGCCAGACCCCCGACCTTGCTGCTCTCTTCGGCCAGATGCAACGGATGTTCCAGCCGCACGACGGTCCCGTCGACTTCGCCATGGCCAAGGACGTCGCACGTCACGCGCTCGCGGCCGCCGGGCCGGACCCGTCGCCGCACTCAGCGCAGATCGGCGCGGTCGACGACGCCGTACGGCTCGCCGAGTCGTGGCTCGACCGCGTCACCGACGTCCCGGCCGGCGCCACGTCATCCGCCGCCTGGAGCCGCGCGGAGTGGATCGAGGCCACCGCCCCCACCTGGCAGACGCTGGTGCTGCCGATCGCCGAGCACGTGGTCGGTGCGATGGGCGAGGCCGTGCCCGAGGAGGCCAAGGCGATGGCCGGGCCGCTCATCGGCATCCTCAGCCAGGCCGGTGGCGCGATGTTCGGCCAGCAGATCGGTCAGGCTCTCGCTGGGCTTGCCACCGAGGTCGTCTCGTCCACCGAGATCGGACTTCCGCTCGGTCCCGAGCGCACCGCTGCGGTGCTCCCCCACAACGTCGAGGCGTTCGGCGAAGGCCTCGAGCACTCAGCAGCCGACGTCCTGCTCTACGTGGTGCTGCGCGAGTGCGCCCATCACCGCCTCTTCCACCACGCCACCTGGCTGCGCGCCGCCGTAGTCGGTGCGGTCGAGGAGTTCGGCCGCGGCACCCGCATCGACCTCTCGTCCATCGAGTCGACGATGCAGGGCCTCGACCCGTCGCGACCCGAGGAGATCGCCGAGGCGATGCAAGGTGGCTTGTTCGAGCCCGAACGCACACCCGAGCAGCAGCACGCCGTCGACCGTCTCGAGACACTCCTCGCGTTCATCGAGGGCTGGGTCGACGAGGTCGTCGACCAGGCCACGCGCGAGACGATGCCGGCCGCCGCATCGCTCGCCGAGGCCATTCGCCGACGGCGCGCCGCGGGAGGACCGGCCGAGCAGACCTTCGCCTCACTCGTGGGCCTCGAGCTGCGTCCGCGACGGATGCGCGACGCCACGACGTTGTGGGCGGCCCTGCGCGACCGCCAAGGATCCGAGGCCCGCGACGCCGTCTGGAAGCACCCCGACCTGATGCCCACGGCTGCCGACCTCGACGATCCGCTGGGCTTCGCCCAGGCCGAAACGGGGACAATGTCGGACGAGGAGTTCGACGCCGCACTTGGTGAGCTCCTCGACGGCGACGACAAGCCCGACGGCAACGACAAGCCTAAGAACGAGTGAGCCTGCACGCCGACGCGCGTGCCGTGCTCATGGCGTGGGACGCCCCGGGCGCGGAGCAGGAGTCGCTACGCGGCCTGTACCTCGGGCACCTCGACGGCCACTCTGACGGCCTCTTGCGCGGCTGCCATCCCGACCACCTGACGGCCAGCACGCTCGTTGTCTCGCACGACCGTCGTCACACCCTGCTCGTCCTTCACCGGATCGTGGGGCGCTGGCTGCAGACGGGAGGTCACTGCGAATCCACCGACGACACCCTGGCCGCCGCCGCGCTGCGGGAGGCACGCGAGGAGACCGGCATCGACGAGCTCGTGATCGATCCCGTGCCAGTTCTGCTCTCCCGGCACCGGGTGCCGTGTGGCCCCTTGCGTCCAGCGCATCATCTGGACGTGCAGTTCGTGGCGTTGGCGGCTTCGGGTGCGCGGCCGGTGATGAGCGACGAGTCCCTCGACCTCGGCTGGTTCGCGCTCGACGACCCGCCCGAGCCCACCGATCAGAGCGTGCGCGACCTCATTGCTGCCGCCAGCTCACGCCTTCGAGGAACCCCTTCGCCTTGACCGAAAAGGGGTAGGGGTCGACCAGTGCCCAGAACCGGGCACTGTGATTGGGCTCGATGAGATGCGCCAGCTCGTGTAGCAGCACATAGTCGACCACCCACTCGGGCATCCCCTTGAGCCGGTGCGACAGCCGGATGGACGCGTCGTTCGACGAGCAGGAGCCCCAGCGCGTGTTCTGGTTGGTGACCCAACGGACGCTCGACGGTGTCGCCCGTCCGTCGAGCCAGCGGTCGGAGAGCTGTGCGGCGCGTGCCAACAGCTCCGCGTCGCTCGGCCGCACCCGGCGCTCGCGCCGGTCGAGGCGCTCGACCAGGCTGCGAACGTGCGACTGCTCCTCCTCGTCGCTGAGATCGGCCGGCATCAGGACGATGATCTTGTCGCCCTGGCGGTAGGCCCGCACGGTCCGCTTGCGTCGTGAGCTGCGCCGGATCTCGACTTCTCCCATGAGGCTCACGGTATCGACCACCTCGGACGCGACTTTTTCTCGTCCACACCTTGCCGTGCCGTACTGGCAGGTCACGACGACGCATCACGCGGTGACGGTCCGGTCGTCCACCAGGTGTCCACACCGTCCCCCGGTGATCCCCACAACTTGCCCACATCCTTTTCCACAGGCGTGGACAACATTTTTCCAAACCGGTTGCGAAGGTGCCCCAGCAGTTCTATCGTCGCCCCAGTTTTCCCGTCCGGACACGCGGCGAAATTGTGCCGCTGAGCACGGCACGCCTGCCCGGAATAACAGGCCGTCTGGCGTAGCGTGTCGGTCATTCACATCGGCAAGGAGGCCGTGATGTCGGAAACGTGGAGTGGCGAGTTCTACTGCGTCAAATGCAAGGCGAAGCGTGAGGCCACCGGCGAGGTCCAGGTCAGCGACAAGGGCACCCGCATGGCCAAGGGCATCTGCCCCGTCTGCGGCACCAAGCTGAACAGGATTCTCGGCAAGGCCTGAAACCCCCCGTGTCGTGGGGACGGTCGGCTCGTCAGCCGTTCGTCCCCACGACGCGCTCTCAGACCACCTCGTCGCCGGCGATGACGAAGGTGTCGCCGTTCTTCTTGAGACGTAGGCGGCGCGTCTCGGTCTCGGTGCCCCGGTCGCTCGTGTAGGTCACCCGTACATCGACGACACTCTTCTTCACGAGAGTCGTGCCATCGACGCGAACGTCCGAGATGGTCCGCCAGAACCCTTCGTAGGCGCCATAGCCTCCGACCTTCTTCTGCATGCCTGGGGAAAACAGCGTCCAGGCCGTCTCGGTGTCGTCCGGAAGGTGCGAGTAGTACTCCTCGACGAACGCTCCGGGCTCGGATGCGGTGCTGGTCTCATCGGGTGCCGCCGAGTCACCCGACTTCCCTGAGTCGGGGTTTGCCGAGCTGGTGGGCTCCTTCGCGACCGGCGGGTTGCCATCGTCTCGATTCATCAGCAGGACGGCCCCGACCGCGGCGAGCGCGACGAGCAGGACGACCACGGCCAGGGCCACGCTGCGGCGACCCCGGTTGCGGGAGTCCTCACGCGCGGGGTCGAGGTCGCGTGGGCCCGCTGGGGCGCTCGCTTCGTCGACCGTGACTGGCGTCGGATCGGGGACTGGTGCGGGCGTGGCCTCAGTCGCCGGCCCGTCGTCGGTCTCGGTCGTGCCGTCGACCGCCGCCGCAGGGACCGCGGCCGCGGCAACCGGTGCGTTGAGCGAGACCGTGCCGGAGCCCGATCCTCGGGCGCCGTGTCGGTCGCTCAGCCGGTGGAGCGTGTGGGCGACATCGGTCATCGACCAGCGTGTACTCGGATCGGGATCCATCATGCGCTTGATCGGCTCGGCGAGGAATCCCGCGCGCTCGGCGGGTGGAGGCGGCTCCGACGCGATCCGGGTGAGCAGGGCGATCGCGTTGATCTGATCCGGATACGGCAGCCGTCCCTCGACTGCCGTGTAGAGCGAGGCACCGAGCGCCCACACGTCCGCGGCGACCGTAGGCTCCTCGCCCTTCGCGAGCTCGGGCGCGAAGAAGGCCGGCGTGCCGGTCACGATGCCGGAACGGGTCACCTGGGCGTCCCCGCGGGTGCGGGCGATGCCGAAGTCGGTGATCTTCACGTGGTCGTCCTCGGTGACGAGAATGTTGCCCGGCTTGACGTCGCGGTGGACGGTTCCGCGCTCGTGGGCGGCGGCCAGACCGTCAGCGGCCTGGGCCCCGATCCACGCGACCCGCTCCGGCGGCAGAGCTCCGTCCTCGGCGACCACCTCGGACAAGTTCCTCGACGGGACGTACTCCATGACCAGCCAGTTGTGGTCCCCGTCCTCGACGGCGTCGTAGACCGAGACGACGTTGCGATCGTTGAGCGCAGCGGCGTTGCGCGCTTCGCGGAGTGCGCGGGCGAGGTCGGACGTCGACGTGCCTGGCATGCTGCCGACTTCCTTCACGGCAACGGTGCGCCCGAGGACCTTGTCGCGGCACAGCCAGACGGTGCCCATCCCGCCACGGCCGACAGGTCGCTCCACGACGTAGCGACCGGCAATGGTCCTCGGTGACATGCCTCTTCCTCCCGGTGGTCCTCGAGGTCACAACCCCTGTGGATCGTACGCGGCGTGTGGATGGTCGGCTCGTCAGCCGTTCGTCCACACGTCACGCTGAGGCGGTGATCAGGCCGATCCTCCGACCCGGCGCGCCGTTGCTGCGCCGAGACGCGACACACCTGCAGGTGGGCACCTCCCCCGGGATCGTCATCGACGACCGCCCCGGGCTTCGTACGTTCCTCGGGCTCCTCGATGGTGTGCGTGACGTCGAGCTCCTGGGTCGACTGGCTCGCACCGAAGTTCCCGAGCTCGAGGCCCACGTCGACGACGTCCTCCGGCCCCTCCTGGCCTGCGGTGCCGTGATCGACGCGCGAAGCCTGTTCGTCCGGCGACCGCGTCTTCACGTGGCCTTGCACGACGATTCGGCAAGCCAGTCGCTCGCACGCGCCATCGGTCATGTCCTCACCGATCTCGGCATCCGTTCGCTCGACCCGCCCGATCCCGACCTGCTCCTCGTGGTCAGCTGTGGCGAGCCGGCACGGGTTGCCTTCGACGAGGCTCAGCGCCAGGGCATCGCGCATCTGCCGGTAGTGCTCGACGAGGACCGCGTTCGGGTCGGGCCGCTGGTGGTTCCGGGCATCACGCCATGTATGACGTGCCTCGACCTGCACCGTACCGACTGGGACCATGCCTGGCCGGCTCTCCTGCCGCAGCTCGGGCGAGCGCCCTGGTCGATCACGCGACCGGCGCTCACCGCACCGCTCCGCTACTCGGCCGCGGCAGAAGTCGGGGTGGAGGTGCTCAGCGTCGCCACCGGGAAGCGTCCTCGGACGTCCGGTCGAGTGCTGGCCATCGGGCCGGAGCACGACACGCGCGCCACCTGGCCGGTCGCCTTCCACCACGGTTGCGCCTGTGCGCTGCTTCCTGCCGCTTGATCTCCAATGCCGGCAGTCACTCCTCGGGGAACAGCTTCGTGCCACCCTCGGGCGGGAAGTCGGCGTGGCGGTGGACGGTGCGCCACTCGCCGTCCTCGCGCCGGTAGACGTGCGTGGCACGCAGGGTGTACGTCCGTCTCTTGCCATCGACGACGACCTCGTTGTGCTCGTAGCCGACCGTGTAGGCCATGTCCCCGCTCGCGCCGGCCGCGACCAGCTCGAACTCGTAGGACACCGGGTCGGAGAACCATCCGGCGACCGTCTTGAAGATCGGCTCGAGCTGTGCCCAGCCCTGCCCCGACTCCTTGGCCCCGAGCAACGTGATCGGGTCGCTCCGCGACCACAGGTCCATCCGCGGCTGCGCGTCACCGGCGTGGATCTGCCGCTCCGCCTCGATGTGCTTCGAGAGGAACTCGGCCACAAACTCTTCTGTCTCTGTATTCATCATGGCCTCCGGTACAGTTGAGATAAATTCGATACAGTTAGGATGCATCCAAATGGAATCGTCTGTCAAGAGGTCCTATGACGCAAGCAGTCGGCAGGCTCGTGCGCTGGAGACACGTCAGCGCGTCATCGACGTCGCGGACGACCTTTTCATCAACCAGGGGTACGGCCGAACCACCATCGCGGACATCGCTCGCGGCGCTGGCGTCTCGGTCGAGACCGTCTACTCGGCCTTCGGCAACAAGGCGGCCGTGCTGCGGAAGGTCTGGTACGTCCGGTTCCGCGGTGATGAGCAGGACGTCCGTCTCCTTGACCGTCCGGAGATCCAGGAGATGCTCGCCGAGCCGGACCTCGTCGTCCGGCTGCGCCGGCATGCGGTCGTCGTCACGCCGGTCTTCCGTCGCTTCGTCCCACTACACCGCGCACTGGAGGCCGCCGCCGCGAGCGAACCGTCCGCGGCCGACATGGTGGCTGAGTTCGACGCCGGCCGACTGGACGCCTCCACCCATTACGCGAAGGCGGCCAGGAAGACTGGTCAGCTTGTCGTGTCCGCGACCGATTGCCGCGACATCTTCAGCGCCACGCTGGACGGTTCGCTGTGGCATCGACTCGTTCACGAGGGCGGCTGGAGCGACAAACGATTCGCCACTTTTCTCGGTGAGCTCTGGGTGTCCCTGCTGACGTGATCGGCTCCCTTTCCGGCCGCTTGGCTCTGTGACCGCGTCTATCCTGATCAGGTGCCCGAGGACAAGCCCCCAACCCGTCAGACGTCACTGCCCAGCAGTGCGTTCGCGCGGGGTGTCCGGCTGGCCGCGCTGCCGGTGGGTTTCGCCGGTCGCACCACGTTGGGCGTAGGCAAGAGGCTGGGCGGGGCTCCGGCTGAAGCCGTCCTGCTGGAGGTCCAGCGCCGTACCGCCGACCAGATTTTCAGCGTGCTCGGACAGCTCAAGGGCGGGGCGATGAAGTTCGGCCAGGCGATGAGCATCTTCGAGGCGGCGCTGCCCGACGAGATCGCCGGTCCCTACCGCGAGACGCTCACGCGCCTTCAAGATGCTGCGCCCCCGATGTCGCCGGGCGTCGTGCATCGCGTGCTCACCAAGGAGCTCGGGACCAACTGGCGCGAGCAGCTGTCGACGTTCGACGACGTTCCCGCCGCCGCGGCGTCGATCGGTCAGGTCCACCGCGCAACCTGGTCGGACGGTCAAGGATCCGACGGCATTGAGGTCGCGGTCAAGATCCAGTACCCCGGGGCGGCAAAGGCACTGCGGTCCGACCTTCGTCAGGTGGCGCGGCTCTCGCGATTCTTCGCCGTCATCGCTCCGGCCGTCGATGTCAGGGGCATCGTCGAGGAGCTCCAGGAGCGCGTCGTCGAGGAGCTCGACTACCGGATGGAGGCCGACTCACAGTCGATCTTCGCCGCGGAGTTCGCCGACGACCCCGAGATCGTGGTGCCCCGAGTCGTCGCCCACACCGAGCAGCTGCTCGTCTCCACCTGGCTCGAGAGCGACCACTCGCTGGCCGAGGTCATCACCAATGGCACGCAGGAGGAGCGCGACCGCTACGGCGAGGCATATGTGCGGTTCCTGTTCGCCGGGCCGGCTCGCACCGGCCTGCTGCACGCCGACCCGCATCCGGGCAACTATCGGATCATGCCGGACGGACGGCTGGGCGTCGTCGACTACGGGGCCGTGGCCCGGCTCCCCGACGGGGTGCCGCCCGAGGTCGGCCAGCTCCTCCGCGCCGCAGTGGAGGGCGACTACGCGGCCGTCACTCAGGGACTGCGTGACACCGGGTTCCTGCGCCCTGGTGCCGGACTCGACGCCGAGATGATCGAGCGCTACGTGAGTCCGTTCGTGGAGCCGGCCAGCGCGGACGAGTTCACGTTCAGCCGCGAGTGGATGCGAGAGCAGATGGCCCGAATCGGCGCTCCGACGCCGGAGGGCATGGGTACTGCGCTGAAGATCAACATCCCGCGTCAGTACGTGCTGATGCACCGGGTGTGGGCCGGCGGTGTCGGAGTTCTGAGCCAGCTCGGCGCCACCGCCCCCTTCCGCACGATCCTCGAGGAGAACCTGCCCGGCTTCGCCGATCCCGTGGGCTGAGCCCGTCGCAACCGCGCTCAGGTGTTGACGAGCGCGAGTACCTGGTCGGCGTAGCGGTCCAGCTTGGCCGGCCCCACGCCCCGCATGGTCGAGAGCTCGACGACGTCGGCCGGGCGTGCTGCCACGATGTCGAGCAGCGTCGAGTCGTTGAAGACCACGTACGCCGGCACGCTCGCCCGACCGGCCTCCTCGGTGCGCCACGCCTTCAGCTTCTCGAACAGCGCCCGATCGGCCTCGGGAAGAGCCTCGACGATCGCCGCGGTCTTGCGGCGCGGCTTCGCCACCGCCCCGACCTGACGCGCCTCGTGATCGGCCGGCAGAAGCGGGTCGAGGAATCGGCTGGGTCGGCGGTTTCCTCGTCCCCCCGGCTTGCGGGCGGACGCCCACGAGATGACCAGCGTGCGCCTGGCCCGCGTGATGCCGACGTAGAACAACCGGCGCTCCTCCTCGATCGCCTGCGGTGTGTCGGCGTGGGAGATCGGCATCATGGCCTCGTGCACGCCAACGCAGAAGACCGCGTCCCACTCCAGTCCCTTGGCCGAGTGCAGCGTGGCCAGGGTGACGCCCTCGGCCGTAGGTGCGTGGACGTTCGCGGCTCGGCGGTCGAGGTCGGCGACGAGGGCGGTGAGGTCGGCTGATTTGTCTGCGTCGGCCAGGTCCGAGGCCATCGACACGATGGCGTGCAACGACTCCCAGCGATCACGCACCGCACCGGCGCCGCTGGGAGCCTTGTCGGTGTGGCCCATGCTCGCCAGCACGGCCCGCACCTCCTCGACCAGAGGCTCGTCATCGGACTGCCCACCCCGCGCCGCGCCGCGAAGCAGGGTGACGGCCTGCCGGACCTCGGCGCGGTTGAAGAAGCCCTCGACTCCGCGCAACGTGTAGGGGATTCCGTGCTCACCCAGGGCCTCCTCGAACGCCTCGGACTGGGCGTTGATGCGGAACAGCACCGCGATCTCGCGGTACGGCGTGCCGCGACGGTGCAGCTGCGCGATCTCGTTCGCGACGGCCTTCGCCTCAGCCGTCTCGTCGGGATGGCCGACGTACGTGACCGGATCGCCGGGATCGGACTGTGACTGCAAGCTCACGCCGGTGGCGTCCTTCGTCGCGAACACCGCGTTGGCGACGGCCACGACCTGGGGCGTGGAGCGGTAGTTGCGGATGAGCTCGATGCGCTCGGCACCCGGATGACGGCGGGTGAACGACTCGAGGATCTTCGGCGATGCCCCGGCGAAGGAGTAGATGGTCTGGCGCGGGTCGCCGACGACGCAGATCTCGTCGCGGCCGCCGAGCCAGAGGTCGAGCAGCGTGGACTGCAACGGGTTGACGTCCTGGAACTCGTCGACGACGAACCAGCGATACTGCCGGCGCACCTGCGCGGCGACTTGCTCGTCGTCGGCGAGGATGGCCGCCGTGACGAGCAGGATGTCCTCCATGTCGATGCGGCCACGCTCGCGCTTGACGTCCTCGTAGGCGGTCATCAGGGAGCCGACGGCGGCGGCCTCGAGATCGGCCACCTCGCGCCGCGCCCTGGTGGCGGCCGAGACGTAGTCGCCCGGACGGATGTTGCTGACCTTCGCCCACTCGATCTCGGCGGAGAGGTCGCGCAGCAGCGGCGTGTCGGCCCGGAGGCCGAGCCGGCGAACCGCCTCGGCGACCAAGCCGAACTTGGACCTCACGATCTCGGGGAACTGGGTGCCGTACACGTGGGGCCAGAAGTACCGCGCTTGACGCAGTGCCGCCGAGTGGAACGTCCTGGCCTGGACGCCGGCGGCTCCCAGCTGTGCGAGCCGGCCCCTCATTTCACCGGCCGCGCGGGTCGTGAAGGTGACCGCCAGCACCTCTTGCGGCTGGTAGACGCCCGTGACGACTCCGTACGCGATGCGGTGGGTGATGGCGCGCGTCTTGCCGGTGCCCGCGCCTGCGACCACGCACACCGGTCCGCGCAGTGCCGTGGCAACGTCGCGCTGCTCGGGGTCGAGGCGCTCGAGCAGGTCATCGGCTGCGGGCAACGGCCCTCCTCAGAAACAAACAGTGCCGTGTGATGGTTGAAGACGAAACAGTCGCCCGTCTCGGGCTGACTGACCCAGACTAATCGTCGGAGGAGACACTCGATGCCCGGTGCGTTCACGATGTACTCGACCCCGTGGTGCGGCTACTGCCGCCGCCTCAAAGGCCAGCTGGGTCGCGAAGGCATCACCTTCGACGAGGTCGACATCGAGGCTGATCCGGCTGCAGCTGCGGTCGTGGAGCAGGCCAACGGCGGCAACCAGACGGTGCCGACCCTGGTGTTCGCCGACGGGTCCGCGCTCACCAACCCCTCCGTCGCCCAGGTGAAGGCGCAGCTCGCCTTCTGACGTCTGCGCCAGAACCTCGCGAGTTCACCAGCGGCCGCTGATCTCGCCGCCGTGCCAGTTCTCGACCAGCCAGCGCGAGATCGAGACGATCGGCGGCAGCAACACGTCCTCCGATGCCGTGAGCTCGGTGATCTCCGCACGGGTGAACCAGCGAGCCTCGGCGATCTCGACCTCGTCGACACGGATGTCGCGTGTCAGGGCGGTGCCGTAGAAGCCGAGCATGAGGCTGGACGGGAACGGCCACGGCTGACTGCCCGCGAAATCGACGTCGCCGACCTCGATGCCGACCTCCTCCATGACCTCGCGGCGCACGGCGTCTGGCAGCGACTCCCCCGGCTCGACGAAACCGGCCAACGTCGAGAACCGCCGCTCCGGCCAGCTCGGCTGACGGCCGAGCAAGGCACGATCGTCGCCGTCGGTGACGAGCATGATGACGGCCGGGTCGGTGCGGGGGAAGTGGCTCGTGCCGCAGCTCGGGCAGATGCGCACGTGTCCGGCCTGGCCGACGTCGGTGGGCGACCCACAACGCGAGCAGAACCGATGGGTCTGGTGCCAGCGCGCGAGACCGACGGCGTGGACGGCCAGGGACGCATCCTCCGCCGCGACGCTCGGTCCGAGCATGCGCAGGCTGACCGGACGAAGGGACTCGTCGACCCGGTCGACGACGACCGCTGCAAAGCCTGCACCGTCGCGGAGGCCGAGGAACATCCACTCGCCGTCCGGAACGTCGTCGGGGCCGAGCCAGAGCAGCCCGCCCTGCTCGGCGGTCGCCACGTGCTCACCGCCGAGCACCATGACCCGGAGGTCCGGCGAACGCCAGCCGTCGTCGCGACGAAGATGGGCGGCCCGGTCGTGCTGCGTGCGGTAGAAGGCGAAGTCCACCTCGTCAGGCTAGCCGCGAGGTGCCGAAACCCAGCACCTGCTCGAGTCCGGCACGATCGAGCAGCTCGTCAGGTCCGTAGCGAACAGTCTCGCCCAACCGGACGTAGTAGAACGCGGCAGTGACCCGAGCGACGTCGATCCCTGTGAGCTCGGCCCACGCAAGGCGGTAGATGGCGAGCTGGAGCGGGTCGGCGTCGGCCCGCATGTTGGTCTTCCAGTCGACGACCTCGAAGGACTTTGCGCCGTCGGCGTCCATGCTGGAGAACACTGCATCGATGCGGCCACCGAACTGCTGGCCGCCGAGCACGAGCGAGAACGGCGCCTCGATCTGATCGGGCGCACGGTCGGCGAACTCCGACGCGAGGAACATCTGCTTGAGACGGTCGAGCTCGGTGTCGTTGTCGATGCCGACGTCGCCGCGCCCGGGGAGGTCGGTGGGATCGAACAGACCGGCCATGCCGTAGTGGTCCTCGATCCACGCGTGGAACCGGGTGCCGAAGCGGGCCGCCGGCGAGGGACGACGCGGCATCGGCCTGGCCAGACTCCGGGCGAATTCGTCGGGATCCTTCGTGAGGGCCATGGCCGACGTGGCCGACACCCGCGGCGGCCACGGCACGGCTCGAACGTCGCGGACGCTGTCGGCGGCCTCGGCGACCAGGAGGTCGAGGTCGTTCTCCAGGGCCTCGAGCTCATCGAGCGACGTACGGTCGGCCTCGGCGCTCTCGGGCTCGGAGGTGGGAATGGTCAGCCGTCCATCGATGGCCGCACGGACGTCATGAGCGAGCGAGCGACGCCTGTCGAGGCCGGGCCCCGCCACCGGCCAGGCAATGCCGTCGGCCTCGGCGAGGTGCGGGTTGGTCTCCCCGTCCACGGGCGGGTCGGCCCAGTGGATCGGCGGCACACCGCGGCTCTCGAGCCTGGCCCTGGTGACGAGCAGGAACTCCGACGGGCCGAGCGGCTTCTTCTGGGTGCGCCCCCAGTAGTGACCGGTGACGGTGAGCCGCCGGGCCGCCCGGGTGAAGGCGACGTAGGCCAGTCGACGCTCCTCCATCAGGGCGTCGTCGCGATCGGCCCGCTCATAGGCCGTCTTCGCCGCCGCCGTCCAGTCCGCGAGGGCAGGCAGGCTGTCGGCGTCGCCGCGCAGCGGACCAGGGAGGGTGGACGCACTCGTGATCCATCGCGGCCGCCCACGTCCGGACGGGAAGATCGTGCGCGACGTGAGGGGGACGAAGACCGTGGGCCACTCCAGCCCCTTGGCCCGGTGGATGGTCAACAGCTTGACCGAGTCGGCCTCCGACGGAGTGGAGACCTCCATGCCGCCGGCGAAGAAGCGCTCGGCGTCGAGGTAGGCGACGAGGCCGGACAGGGAGGCGTAGCGGTCGGTGTGGGAGTAGTCGGCCACGGCCTCGAGCAGCAGCGCGATGTTGTCGGCGCCGCCCGCGACGTCGCCCGCCTGCAGCTCGAGATCGAGGTCGAGGGCTCGCACCCCGCGTCGTGCGAGGTCGAGCAACGGCTCGCCGACGTGCGCTCGAACGGACGAGACGAGTCGGGAGACCTCGGCAAGACGCTCCCGCGCCTCGACCGAGTAGGCCAGGTCGCCCGGATCGTCGACCGCGTCGGCGAGCGAGACGATCTCGGTCGGATCGGTTCCCTCGACCGCTCGCTTCAGCTCGGCCTCGAGCGTGGTGTCGTCGTCGCGGCCGAACGTGCGCCCGCTGAGATGAGCCGCCCGCCGCCCGAGGAGCGCGAGGTCACGTGGGCCGATACGCCAGCGTGGGCCGGTGAGGAGGCGGAGCAGAGCCGGGTTGGCCGTGACGTCCTCGACGACCTCGAGGAGGGCCAGGAGGTCGAGGACCTCCGGCTGCGAGAGCAGACCCTCCAGACCGACGATCTCGAACGGGATGTGCGCATCGCGAAGCGCCTGGACGATGGCGCCGTTCTCGCGGGCCACCCGCACCAGAATCGCGATGTCGCGACGTGGACCGTCGATGGTCTTGATGTCGTCGACCATCGCGTCGATCTCCGCGTCGATGGTGCCGTAGAGGGCGACGTCGACCCGTCCACCGGGCATGGTCGCGGAGGCGAGCGGCCGCACGACCTCGGAGGTGGCGAAGAACGGTGCGGCGACGTGGTTGGCCATGTCGATGATCTCGGGCGCGCACCGCCGCGTCTCGTTGAGGCTGAACTGTCGTCCGCGGCCGCCGTCGGCACGCGGGAAGTCGTCGAGGAAGTGTTCGAGATTGCCGACGGCAGCGCCCCGCCAGCCGTAGATCGCCTGGGCCGGGTCGCCGACCGCAGTGACGGGGAAGCCCCGGCCGGACGAGCCGTCGGCACCTGAGAAGAGAGCCTGCAGCAGGTCGCGCTGCGCGACGGACGTGTCTTGGTACTCGTCGAGCAGGACGATGCCGAACCGCTCACGAAGGGCGGCACCCACCTCCGGCAGGAAGGCGAGCCTCGCTCCCCAGGCCATCTGGTCGGAGAAGTCCATCACCCCATCGTCGGCCTTGCCGGCGCGGTAACGGTCGACCAGATGACTGAGCTCGATCCGCTTCTGGGCGGTTGCGGCGGCATCACGCAGCACGGCCTGGGGGGCGGGCGCGGACAGGAACTCGCGGATGACCTCGTCGTCGTGCGCTCGCATGACCTCGGGTTCGACCAGGTGCTCGGCGAGCTGGGCGTCGAGCGCCATCGCCTGGGTGACCAGGCTCGGCACGTGGGTGGTGACCTCGCGCAGGTCGCCACGGTACGACTCGATGGCCCGCGCCATCCGCTGGAACCGGGAAGCGTCGGTGACCACCCGTAGGTCGGGCTCGACGCCCAACCGGAGTCCGTGCTCGGTGATGAGGGAGCCGGCGAAGGCGTGATATGTCGAGGTGGTGGGTTCGCCGGCGTCGTCGGCACCGAGGACCTGGAGACTCGCACGGATCCGCTGCCCGAGCTCGGCCGCCGCCTTGTTGGTGAAGGTCAGGCCGAGCACCCGATCCGGTGGCTCTTCGAGGTGGCCGACCAGCCACACGACCCGGGCGGCCATGACGGTGGTCTTGCCCGATCCGGCCCCGGCGATGATGACTCCCGGTTCGTCGACATCGGCGGTGATCGCGGCCAGCTGCGGCGCGGTGAAGTCGATGCCGAGCAGCTCGCACAGGTGCTGTTCGTCGCGCACGGGGCTCATCGGGCTCGGCCCTCCACCAGGATCGTCGCGCCCTCGTCCTTGGCCGGGCAGACCCGCTGGAACTCGCAGTACTGGCACGACCTGGTCGAGGCGGTGGCCACGAAGTTCTCGTCGTGGACGGTGTGCACGGAACGACGCAGCTGCTCGACGGCGAAGAACGGTTCGTCGGGACGAGGGCCGTCCTGGGCCTGCACCTTGGGAGAACCCGGGACGCGGGTCTCGTCGATGCGCAGCAGCACCAGCTCGGCTCCGGCGGCTCGCGCCTTCTCGGCACCGGGAAGCCCAGCGGTGGCCCCTCGCTCGACTGCGAGCTGGTAGAAGCCGAGCTGCGGATGCGCCATCAGCTCGTCCTTCTTCAACGCGTTCTTGGACGTCTTGAGGTCGACGACGTGGATGCCGTCGCCGGCGAGCTCGACCCGGTCCATCGACCCCCTCATGACCACCGCACGGCCGTCGACGTCGACCGACACCTCGAACTCGTGCTCCGCCTGCAGGACGGTTCGGCCGTGCTCGCGGTGCCATCGACTGAAGCGGACGATCGCGGCAACGGCCGCCTCGCGCTCTCGCTCGCCGATCCACGCGGCCGGGTGCTCGAGCTGCGGCCAGATGTCGTCGAGGTGCTTGGCGAGCACATCGGGATCGGCATCGACCCCGGACCGAACGACCTCGGCTGCGATCGCGTGGACGATCGATCCGAATCCCTGCGCGGACGTGGTGCCGCGCTGACCCCGCGCCTCGCGGCCGAGGAACCACTTGAGCGGGCACTCCTCCATCGTGGAGACCGTGCTGCCCGAGAGCCCGAGCGGTTCGTCGCGGTCGCGGATCGGCTCGTCGCTTCGGGTCAGGTCGCGCAGGCCCCACCACCGGTCGGGGTGCGCGGCGGTGGTGCCCTGCTGACCGGACAGACGCGCCAGCACGACGGCCGCTCGGGCGCGCACCACGGAGCTGTCGGTCGTCTCGCCGATGCGGCGCAGCTCGGCCACCGCACCGCGCAGCGAGAGCGCCCGCCGTGGCCGATTCTCCGGCTCCGGAAACGTGCGACCCTCGTGCGCGCTCATGTGGGCGTGGAGCTCACCGACGAACCGCGACGGCTGGTCTCCGTCGTCGGATCCGCTCGCCACCGCCGTGACGACCAGCCGGGCCTGGGCCCGGCTGCAGGCGACGTAGAACAGTCGCCGCTCCTCGGCAACCATCTCGCGGGCCGAGGGCGGCGTCCGTGGCCCGTCGGCACCCATCCGGTCGACCTGGAGCAGGCTGCTCCGCCA
>NZ_JBOHDT010000115.1:0-21613 GCF_050700635.1 Aeromicrobium sp. | reverse complement strand
ACTTCTACGACGGGCAGCGACCCGTCGGCGGGATGACGGGGATGCTGTCCAGCCTGGTCGGGCGCCAGGCGGACGACGTCTGCCGGTCCAAGAACCTGACGAAGCAGATGCTCGAGGCGGCCGGCATGCCGACCCCGGCCGGCATCGCGCTGGATCCGGACCAGCTCGACGAGGCGCTCACCCACCTGCGGGCCGTTGGCCGACCTTCGGTCCTTAAACCGTCGACGGGACACGGTGGCGCGGGCATCACCTGCGGAATCGCGAGCGAGGACGAGCTCCGGTCCGCCTGGGAGACGGCCCAGCGGGCGGTCGGCACCAATCCGACATTCGTGCTGGAGGATCAGCTCGGCGGCGTCGACATCCGCATGTACGTCGTCGGTAGGCGAGTCGTTGCCGCGGCCACCCGCATCAACGCCCACGTCATCGGCGACGGACGCCACGGCATCGCCGAGCTGGTCGAGCTGAAGAACAAGGTGCGCGCCAAGAACGTCTTCCTGGCCAAGAGGGGCATGATCAGCGTCGACACCGCATTGCTGACCCGTGACGGGCGGACCCTTGACGACGTGCCGAAGGCCGACGAGGTCGTGGTGCTGAACAGCATCTCCAACCAGCACGTCGGCGGGGAGAACGTCGACGTCACCGAGCTCGTGCACCCCGACCTCCGGCGTCTCGCGGTCGACGCCGTCCGGGCGGTCCCCGGGCTGGGCACCGCCGGTGTGGATCTGCTGGCACCCGATGTCCGCTCGGCGGACGGGGCGGTGGTGCTGGAGCTCAACACCAAGGCGAACATCCGGGTGCATCACCAGCCCGCCTACGGGCGGCCGCGCGACGTGGCGGGAGCCATCGTCGACGAGATGATCGCGAAGGCGGGCGAGCCGGTCCGGAATCCCACCCGGGGAACCGGCATCGCCCGCCGCGCGATCAGACGGTTGCTTCGACCGCAGCGATAGGGGCTATGTCGCGACGGGCCGGCTCGCGAAGGAGGGCGACGCTGACCGAGGCGATCCAGACCAGCCACAACGCGAAGCCCGCGAAGCCGAGCAGGCCGATCGGGTGCCCGTCGATGGTGACCGGCGTCAGGACGGCTGCGCCGGCGAATGCCGCTGCGGACGTCAGTCCGAGCTTGTGCTGCCAACCACGTAGGAGGCCGGCGCGTCGGCCGCCGATCGAAACTCCGACGAGCACGATGACCAGCGAGACGCAGTTCAGGGTGAACAGGGCGTTGTGCATCTGCCACAGGCCCCAGGCGACATCGTCAGAGATCGTCGTGAGGCCCAGCACCGCCTGGATTCCGGCGACGCTCGCGAAGATGGCGTTCTGCATGACGGCGCCGGCCAGGGCGACCAGCGACCAGCTGTCACCGAAGTTCCGCTCATGGTCACGGACCGCGGCCACGACACCGGCGGCGTACATGGGCAGCGTCATCCAGGCCAGCGTTGCCAGCGCGGTGGCGACGCCGATCGCGGTGCCGTGATCGGCGAAGTAGGCGAGCACCTCGGACCTCGAGGCGCCGGCCCGAGGGAGGCCGGTCGAGCCGAGGATGATGTTGGCGAGCAGTACGGTCGAGACGAACCCGAGTCCCGCGAAACCACCGAAACGACGTGAAGACATGATGCCTCCTGAAGATTTGAGATAGACTGACTCAATGAATATAGAGCGACTTAGTGAAAATGGCAAGAGCCGGCGGAAATATGACTCGCCGACCCGTCGTGACCAGGCCGAGGCAACCCGGGCGCGGATCGCCGAGGCGGCGCGCCGGACCTTCATCGAGCGTGGCTGGACTGCCACCCGGGTCCGCGACGTCGCCGCCGAAGCAGGAGTCTCCGAGGCGACCGTGTTCGCGATCCACGGCAACAAGGCCGGCCTGGCCAAGGCGCTCGTCGAGTCGGTCGACCTCACCGCTGACATCCCGCGTCTGATCAGCGAGCTCAAGTCTGCCGAGGGCGATCCCGCAGCCCAGATGTCCGCGATGGTGGGCATGGACCGCCGCCTGTTCGAGCGAGGAGGCGACGTCCTCACGCTCATGCAGGAGGCGCGACGCTCGGAACCTGAGGTCGCGGCGGCCTACCTCGAGGGCCGCGCCCGGGGCGACGAGTCGCGCCGTCGGATGTTCGCCACGTGGCCCGAGAATGAGTTCCGAGACGGTGTCACCGCCGAGTCGGCGCGCGACATGTACGCCGCCCTGTGCAACATCGACGTCTACCGCGTGCTCACTGAAGAGCGCGGGTGGGACGCCGATCGTGTGGAGCAGTGGTGGCGCGAGACGCTGGTCCGGTTGCTGGTGGCCGAGGACGGATAGCCTGAGCGCCGTTGATGATCGGCGACCAGCCCTACCTCCTGGACGGAGCGACAACCAGTGAAACGCCCCCTGCAATCTGCATTCACGCGACTGCCACCTGTGTCGCGCCGCGACGAGCGCATCGCCCAGCTCACCCGCAAGGCAGCCGAGCTCGACGAGAGCGTCACGCGGCTGCTCGACCGACCGTCCTTCCAGGTGCGGCTGCACGAGGAGAGACGTCTTCGTGCGCTGGAGGCCGAGCTCGGTGCACCGGGCCGGAGCATCATCTCCGGCGGCAAGTTCCACGTCTACGACTTCGTGCGGTCGCACGGTGTCGACGTGCCGGAGCAGACGGGTCGCTGGGACGACCCCGCCGACATCCCGTGGGACGACCTCCCCGGCGACGTCGTGATCAAGAGCGCGTTCGGTTCCACCTCGCGAGGTGTGCTCCCGCTACGCCGGGTCGACGGTGGCTGGCATGTCGGCAGCAAGGAGGCGACCGTGACGAGCGAACAGCTGACCGCTGACCTCGCGGTGCTGGCGGCCGAGAGGAAGGCCAGGCCGCCGTTCGCTGCGGAAGAACGGCTCTACGACACATCCGGCGGACCGCCGATCGACGTCAAGATCTACTCGTTCTACGGCGAGGCACCCGTGGTCCTCCTGCGCCGCGTGGACGCGGGCGACGGTGGGCAGACGACCGTCCGCCTCATCGACGATCACGGTGCGGATCTCTCCGGCTCGTACATCGCCGGCAAGGGAAAGCCGACCGATCCCACCATCCCCGTGCCCGGAGCACTGGTCGAGCTCGTCGAGGTGGCCAAACGGGTCTCGGTCGCCATCCGGGTGCCGTTCTCGCGCATCGATCTTTACGACGTCCGCGGCCGCGTCGTGTTCGGCGAGGTGACGCCTCGACCCGGCATGTCCGGGCGGTTCGCCCCCGACCTCGACGTCGCGCTCGGCGAGGCGTGGGAGCGTGCCCAGGTGCGCCTCTGGCGCGACATCGCCGAAGGGATGTCCCCCAAGCCGGAGTGGGGATCGTCCGGAGCAGCTCAGGAGTAGATGTGCGGCGCTAGCGTGCCGATGCAGCGCAGGTTGCGGTAGCGCTCGTTGTAGTCGAGGCCGTAGCCGACGACGAACTCGTTGGGGATGTCGAAGCCGACATAGGTGACGTCGACGTCCATCTGAAGCGCTTCGGGCTTGCGCAGCAGGGTGGCGATCTCGACGGATGCCGGGCCGCGTGAGCGCAGGTTGGCGATCAGCCACGACAGTGTGAGGCCGGTGTCGATGATGTCCTCGACGACGAGCACGTGCCGGCCGGCGATGTCGGTGTCGAGGTCCTTGAGGATGCGGACGACTCCGGACGACTTGGTGCCCGACCCGTACGACGAGATGGCCATCCAGTCCATCTCGACGTGGCGGTCGAGGCAGCGCGCCAGGTCGGCCATCACCATGACGGCGCCCTTGAGCACGCCCACGAGCAGGAGGTCATGGCCGTCGTAGTCGGCCTCGATCTGCTTCGCCATCTCGCGGAGACGGCCCTGGATCTCGTCCTCGGTGTACAGGATCTGGTCGAGGTCGAGCTCGTACTCGACGTGCTTGTGGTCCACGGTGTCAGCCTGCCACAGGGGTTGACTGGAATTGCAGGGCGTCCCCCACGCGGATCGCGCTCACGCGGCCGGGCAGCTCGACTCTCGTCTGGCCGTGCCAGTCAGTGACCAACCGGTCGAGCTCCCCGACGTGTACGGCGGCCAGCTCGGAGCCGTCGGCACCGGCCTCGAGAGCAGCCCGACGCAGGACGCGAGTGCGCAACGCGGCCGGCATCGCGGCGAGAAGTGGGATGTCGCACGGATCGGCCACCTGGGCGGCGAGCTCGTCGAGCAGGGCGGTGTCGGCGCGCAGCTGGTCCGCCGTTCGGGCGAGGGCCTCGGCGACGCCGCCGCCGAGCGCGTCCTCCAGCAACGGCAGCACCTCGTGACGCACACGGCTCCGTCTGAACGACGGGTCGGCGTTGTGCGGGTCGGACCACCACGTGAGACCTGATGCCGTGCAGATGCGCTCGGTGTCAGCGCGGCGGAGCCCGAGGAAGGGGCGTCTGATGATGCCGTCGACGGCCGGCATGCCCGAAAGCGATCGGGGGCCGGAGCCGCGGCCGAGGCCGAGCAGCACCGTCTCGGCCTGGTCGTCGAGGGTGTGGCCGAGCAGCACGGCGTCGGCCTCGCGCGACCGCAGCACGGCGTGGCGGGCGTCGCGGGCGGCGGCCTCCGGCCCTCCGGCGGTTCCCACCTCCACGGACACGACCGCGACCTCGAGACCGAGCTCTCGCGCCTGCCGGGCGGCATGTGCGGCGACCTCGGCGGAGCCGGGCTGCAGATCATGGTCGACGACCACGGCGCCGGCGGTCCAGACGGTGTGGGGAGCGACGAAGGCCAGGCACGCCGCGAGCGCGAGGGAGTCGGCACCGCCGCTCAGCGCGACCTCGACGCGTGAACCTGGTTCGAGATCGTCCAGCGTGGCGCGCAGGCGGCGTCGTCCTTCGGCCACCACGGGATCGAGCGCACCGCCCATCGGATCAGGCGTGGACGCGGGCGACCCAGGACGCGGGGTCGACGATGTCGGAGCGCGTGGGCAGGTTGGCGGGCTCGGCCCAGACGGCGTTGAAGCCGTCGAGCCCGACCCGATCGGTGACCTCCCGCACGAACACCGCGCCTTCGCGGTACTGACGCATCTTCGACTCGAGCCCGAGCAGCCGCCGGACCAACTTGTCGAAACCGTTCGTGCCCTTGCGGCGTTGGTCGAACTTGCGACGGATCTCGGCCACCGTCGGGATGACCTCGGGGCCCACGCCGTCCATGACGACGTCGGCGTGCCCCTCGAGCAACGACATGATGCCGGTGAGCTGGTCGACGACGGCCCGCTGACGGTCGTTCTGGAACAGGTCGGCGAGCGACGCGTCGGACTCTCCGCGGACGATGCGCACCAGCTCGCCGAGTCCCTCCGACACGAACCGGCTCACCGCCGACGCGTCCAGCTCGGTGGAGTCGACGAACTCACCGATGAGCGAGCGCATGTGGTCGCGGAGCCACGGCACGGCGGTGAACTGCACGCGATGCGTCTCCTCGTGCAGGCACACCCAGAGCCGGAAGTCGTGCGGGGCGACGTTCAGCTGACGCTCGGCTTGAACAATGTTTGGGGCGACCAGCATCAGTCGTCCGCCCTGGGACCGGTCGCCGTCCCAGAACGGGTCGAACTGGCCGAGCACCTTGCCCGACAGGAACGACATCAGCGCACCGATCTCGGCGCCGCTGACCTTCGACCCGATCGCGCGGGTGGCACCCTTGGGGGCCTTGCCCTCGGCATCGAGGCGGGCGAGGACCGGATCGATCAGCACCCGGAACGTGGCCAGGTTGGCCTCGACCCACCGCCGCCGGTCGACCACCAGCACAGGCGCCTCGGCCGAGACGGCGTGGAGTCCGGTGAACTCACGGACCGGCGCCTCGGACGTCGCCGCCGCGTCACGCAGCTCGGCCACGACGTCGGCGACCTGCTCGGGCGTGATGTCCGGCCCCGGCCGGGACAGCCGCGTCGCTGTCTGGAGGGCGACGTTCCAATCGATCATGCCTCTACGGTACGGGGCTGCTGCACGAGCAGTCGGCGAGCGCGGCGACGACGCGGTCGAGTGCGGCCTCGGTGACGAAGGGATTGATCGACTTCGTTCGGTCGGTCATCACGGCGAACGCGATCGGGGTTCCCTCGCGGTCGGTGACATAGCCGGCGAGGGAGTGGACGCCGGTGAGGGTGCCGCTCTTGCCGCGCGCCACCCCGAGTCCGGCCTCGGCCTTCCCGAACCGCCTGGCCAGGGTCCCGGTGAAGCCTCCGACGGCCAGATCGGACACGAGGCTCTTGGTGTGATCGCTGCGCATCGACGCGACGACGACCTCGGCGAGCGTCTGCGGCGAGATCCGGTTGCTGCGCGACAGGCCGCTGCCGTCGAACAGCTCGAGCCCCGTCGTGTCGACGTCCAGGCGCTCCAGCACCTCCTCCACGGTCGCGACGCCTCCCTCGAACGACGCTGGGTTCTGCGCCTCGACCGCGGCCTGACGCAGCAGCACCTCGGCCGCCTCGTTGTCGCTCTTCGCGACCATCGCCTCGACGATCTGAGCGACCGTCGCACTCCGGACCGTGGCCAGCGGCTGGGATGATGAGGCGTACGGGGCCCTCGTCTCGATCGGGGAGTTCGTGACCTCGATCCCGCGTCGCTCGAGCAGTCGCGCGAAGGTGTCCGCCGCCGCCTTGGGCGGGTCGTCCACGCGGACTCCCCCCGCGGTGCCGCCGTCGACCCACAAGGCGCTGACCGGCGTGACGATCTTCTCGCTGATGTACGACTTCTCCCACGTCGGGCTTGCACTCGGACCCTTGAACAGGGACGAGTCGTAGTCCAGCCGCACCGATGTCGTGTTGACCCGGCGCAGCGACTCCGCGGTGCGGCGCGCGAGCGTCCGCAGGTCGGCCTGCTCTGCGTACTCCTTCTTGCGCGGCAGGCTCGTGACGAGCTGCGGGTCGCCGCCGCCGACCAGGACGATGCGGTCGTCGCGGCGCATGACCCGGGTGTGGAACCGTTGCTGCGTGTCCATGGTGTCGAGTGCAGCCAGGGCCGTGAGCAGCTTGGTCGTCGACGCCGGGACGTAGACGTCCTCCCCCTCCGACGCGACGACCGTGCCATCGGCGGGGTCGACCGCAGCGAAGCCGACGTGCGACCCGAGGTCGCCGGAGCCGAGCTCGTCCCGCACCGCTTCCTCGATCGCGTCCGGGTCGAGGCGGCCGGTCGCGGCGGCGCGCGTCGCCGTCGACCCCGGCCGACCTTCGCGGGCGAGTGCGTCCGGCGTGGCGACGGCCGACGGTCCACAGGCACCGTCGCAGATCAGCTCGTTGAGGGAACCCTTGGACCAAAGAAGGCCCAAACCGGCTGCAACGCCAGCCATCACGACGAGCAAGAAGGCAAGCGTCAGCACGCTCACCCTGCCCGCCTCTCGTGCCGTCACATGCGTCAGACTAGGAGACGTGATTTTCGACGTGACCGTGGAGATCCCCAAAGGGGAGCGCAACAAGTACGAAGTCGATCACGAGAGCCACCGCATCCGTCTCGACCGCACGCTGTTCACCGCGACCCAGTACCCCGCCGACTACGGCTTCATCGACAACACACTCGGGCTCGACACCGACCCGCTCGACGCCCTCGTGCTGCTCATGTCGCCGACATTCCCCGGCTGCGTCATCAGCTGCCGTGCCATCGGCATGTACCGCATGACCGACGAGGCCGGCGGTGACGACAAGGTGCTGTGCGTGCCGGCCACCGACCCGCGGCTGGAGCACCTGCAGGACATCCACCACGTGCCCGAGTTCGACCGGCTCGAGATCGAGCACTTCTTCTCCGTCTACAAGGACCTCGAGCCCGGCAAGTCCGTCGAGGGCTCCTCGTGGACCGGACGCGTCGAGGCCGAGCGGGAGATCCACGCCAGCTTCGAACGATTCAAAACCAACGGAGGGTACTGAGCTCCATGTCCAGACGCGCCGTCATCATCCTGCTGGTGATCATCGCTGCGGGCCTGCTGATCGGTGCCTTGATCGGCATGGAGCTGGGTGGTGGCTCGGGCGGCGCCGACGCGGGCCCAGTCGGGGGCGGCGGCTACTGAGACCGGTGTCAGAGGCTGACGCCGCGCAGGAGAGTGCGCATCGTCTGGCCGAAGACGTCGACGTCGATCGTCGGGTCGAGCGACCTCATCGCGCCGAGCCCGATGCCGAGGCTGAGCAGCGCCACAGCAGCCCGCTCCGCGCCCATCGGCAGCTCGACGCCGGCCTCCTTGGTGACCCGCCGGATCAGCTCGGCCAGCGCCTGGGAGATCTCGCGGTGTCGCTTGACCAGCTCACCAGCCACGTAGGGACTCTGCCGGGCCACCGCGGCGAACTCCACCTCGAGCGCCGTCCAACGCGGCTGACCGAGGCCCTCGCGAGCCCAGGCGGTGAAGGCGTCGATGCGTCCGTCGAGGTCGGTGTCGGCCGTGAAGGCCTCGATGACGCCCTCGATCTGCTCGTCGTGGATGCTGTCGAGCACCGCCATGCAGAGCTCCTCCTTGCCGGAGAAGTTCGAGTAGACGGCACCCTTGGAGAACCCGGCGGCCACGGCGACCTTGTCGAGCGAGCTGGCCGCGTATCCGTCGTCGAGAAACATCTCGCGGGCGACCTCGATCAGCTTCTCGCGCGTCTGGGCCTGCCGTTGCGCACGGCTCTGCCGTACCTGGTCGATACTCACGATCTGCGACCCCTTCCCTGTTGGTGCTGCGTCGGCCACATCACATTGGCACCCATCACAGATACCGATAGTATCCGAAATTGTGATCACTACGGACGTCCTCATCATCGGCACGGGTTTTTCCGGCATGGGCGCAGCGATGAAGCTGCGCGACGCCGGGCGTGACGACTTCATCGTCCTCGAGAAGGCGCACGACGTCGGTGGAACCTGGCGCGACAACACCTACCCGGGCTGCGAGTGCGACATTCCCAGCCACATGTACTCCTTCTCCTACGAGCTCAACGACGACTGGAGCAAGAGCTTCTCCGGGCAGGAGGAGATCTGGGCGTACATGCGCAAGGTCGCCGACGAGCAGGGCATCCGCAAGTACGTCCGGTTCGGCGTCGAGGTCACCGGCTCGACGTGGGACGAGAGCCGCAAGCGGTGGACGGTCCACACCTCCGAGGGCGACGAGTACGACGCCCGCGTCGTCATCGCCGGCGTCGGAGGCCTGCACATCCCCAACATCCCCGAGCTCGACGGCGCCGACACGTTCACCGGCCCGCGGTTCCACTCCGCCGCCTGGGACCACGAGGTCGACCTGCGCGACAAGAAGGTCGTGGTCATCGGCACCGGCGCCAGCGCCATCCAGTTCATCCCGATCATCGCCCAGGAGACGTCGCACCTCACCGTCTTCCAGCGGACGCCTCCGTGGGTTCTGCCCAAGAAGGACAAGCCGACGCCGGAGTGGCTCAAGAAGGCCTTCGCCCGCATCCCCGGCGCCACCCGCCTCTACCGCAACGCGCTCTACTGGGCGCTGGAATCCCGGGCCATCGCGTTCAACGGTCACCTCGACGTACTGCCGTTCGCGGAGCGGATCGTCAAGCGCTACCTCGAGAAGAAGATCCCCGATCCCCTGCTGCGCGCCAAGCTGACTCCCGACTACCGCCTCGGCTGCAAGCGCGTGCTGCAGTCCAACACGTACTACGAGACGTACCTGCGTGATGACGTCACGCTGAGCACCGACGGCGTGAGCAAGATCGTCGCCGACGGCGTCATCGACGCAGGCGGCGTCAAGCACGCGGCCGACGTGATCATCTACGGCACCGGCTTCCACGTCGTCGACGCGTTCGACTACCTCGACATCAAGGGCCGCGACGGCGTCGACCTCGCCGCACAGTTCCGCGACAACGGCGTCGAGACCTACATGGGCATGACGATCCACGGCTTCCCGAACCTGTTCTTCATGCTCGGCCCCAACACGGCGCTCGGCCACAACTCCGTGGTCTTCATGATCGAGCAGCAGACGAAGTACATCGTCAAGATGCTCGAGGAGATGGACCGGCGCGGCGCAGTGGCCGCCGAGGCGACCAAGCAGGCGCAGGACGACTTCAACGAGGAGATCCAGCGGCTCGTCGAGAAGGGCATCTGGACGCAGGGCGGCTGCACCAGCTGGTACCTCGACAGCCACGGCAAGAACCGCACCATCTGGCCCAAGTTCACGTTCCAGTACTGGTGGGCGACCCGCAAGGTCGACTCAGACGACTTCGCCTGGGAGAAGGAGGCAGCATGACGACGCAGACCGACGCAACTCTGGGTGTCCCCGCGGGCCCGCGCTGGCCTGCGTGGTGGACCACCTGGATGTTCCTGAAGAACCGCCAGGCGATCATCCCGAAGCTGCACGACCGCTTCGGTGACTCCTTCTCGATCAAGATCCTGCCCGGCCCCCGCACGTTCGTGATCTTCAGCGACCCGGCCGACGTCAAGGAGATCTTCGCGGCAGACCCGTCGCAGTTCCATGCCGGTGAGGGCAACGCCATCCTCGAGCCGGTCATGGGGTCCCACTCGCTCCTCATCACCGACGACGACGAGCACAAGCGCTCCCGCAAGCTGCTGATGCCCGCGTTCTCCGGACCGACCATGAAGGCCTACCGGCCGCTCGTCGAGGCCATCGCCAAGGCCGAGGTCGACTCCTGGGACGACGGTGACACACTCGTCACCCTCGACCGGATGAACGCGATCACGCTCGACGTCATCCTGCAGGTCGTCTTCGGCGTCACCGACGAGGAGCGCCTCGCGGTGCTGCGTCCCAAGGTCACGAAGATGGTCAACATCGGCGCGGGGATGCTGCTCGCCTGGTCGTGGCCCAACCTGTACCGCGTCCCGCCGTGGCGCGGCTACTTCAAGAACCAGCAGGAGGTCGACGAGATCCTGTTCGCCGAGATCCGCGAGCGACGGGAGGCCAAGGACCTCGAAGGTCGCGACGACGTCCTCTCACGTCTCCTTCGGGCCGGTGAGGACGACCCGGACGTCGAGCCCCTGAGCGACCGCGAGATGCGTGACCAGCTGGTTACGCTCCTGCTCGCCGGCCACGAGACCACCGCGTCCGCTCTGTCGTGGACACTGCACGAGCTCGGCCGGCACCCGGATCTGATGCGTCGGGCCACCGAGGCGGCCGCCAACGGCGATGACGCGTTCCTCGACGCCTGTCTCAAGGAGGCCATGCGACTCCACCCGGTCATCGACTTCGTTGCCCGCACCCTGCAGAGCGACCAGGTCGTCGCGGGGCGTCACCTGCCGGAGAAGGTCACGGTGACGCCGTCGATCATGCTGTCGCACAGCCGCGAGGCGAACTTCGCCGACGCCCACGAGTACCGTCCCGACCGCTTCCTCACCCAGGGCGAGGTCGCCGCGAACACCTGGATCCCGTTCGGTGGGGGCGTGCGCCGATGCATCGGCGCTGCGTTCTCCCTGATGGAGGGTGCGGCCGTGCTGGGCGAGGTCCTGCGCCGTTTCGAGGTGACGGCCGACCAGTCGGCCCCGAACCGCCTCCGGAACATCACCAACGTGCCCAGCGACAAGGCGCCGCTGCACCTCCGCGCCCGCTGATCGCGCCGTCGCTCCATCGGGCCATTGACCGCTTCTTGGGGCGGGGGAAGACTGAGTGCTACGGGGTGCTCGAGGAGGAGCTCATGCCGAAGTTCATGATTCAGGCCGCATACACGCCCGAGGGGCTCAAGGGAGTGCTCAAGAAGGGCGGCAGCAGTCGTCGCGAAGCCGTCCAGACGATGGCGGCGGCGCAGGGAGGGAGTCTCGAGTCGTTCCACTTCGCGTTCGGTGAGGACGACGTCTACGCCATCATCGACATGCCGGACAACGTCTCGACCGCCGCCGTCATGATGACTGTGGGTGCGAGTGGTGCGCTGGCGAGCGCCAAGACGGTCGTGCTGCTCACGCCGGAGGAAGTGGACCAAGCGGGGGAGAAATCCGTCGACTACTCGCCTCCGGGTTCGTAACGGACCATGCCCCAGCTGAGTCGTCGACCGGGTCGGCGTGCAGGTCGGCCTTCGAGGTTTCGGGGCCGGCCAGTACGCACACCGTCGTGATGGCGAGAGTCAGCACGAGGTAGAGCGACACCACCAACGAGGTGTCGTAGGGAGTCGTGTCGGACATGTTTGACGTCAACCTCCACCGACCCTGCCTGCCATTTCGCGCGAGGCCATCATCAGAGCAGCCGTGAGCCCGATGCCGAGGGCCCAGCCGACGAGGACGTCGGAGAGCCAGTGGCCGCCGAGGTAGATCATCGCGACGCCGATCACGAGGCAACCGGCGACAACGATTCCGGCCACGACGCGACACAGTCGCTCCGACGTCCACCAGTCGGCCATCACGACGGCCACGACGATCGCGGACGTGATGAGGGCGTGTGTCGAGGGCATCGCCGAACCGCCGACCTGCGTCAACGCGAGGTCGGCCGGCGGGCGTGGGCGGTCGACGACCGGCTTGATCCATGCGGTGAGCAGGGTCACTGCGGACAGCACCAGGACGATCTGCAGCAACGGGCGCCAGCCGCCGAACCACACGGCAACGCAGAGGGCGATCACACCGGCCGCGGCCAAGACTCCGAGCAGCTCGCTCGCATCCTCGAGGCCACGTGCCACCTGAGTCGCGACGTCGCTGCGATGGTCGGCCACCCATCGGGCCACGGCTTCGTCGACGGATTCCAGCACGCCGACATCGTAGGGCGACGAGGGACGCGGCAGCCTCGTCAGGCTGTGGATTTCAGCTGGAACAGCAGAGAGAAAGTGTCGGTGGCGACCCCTAGGTTTGAATCATGCAGACAACGACCGATGCCGGGCAAGAGCTGCTCGTCGAGATCGCGTCCTTGGAGATCCAGCGGGCCCGAATCGAGGCAGAGATCGCGACGCGCATGCTCCAGTTCGCCGACGTCCGCCGGGTTGAGTCCGAGCAGCACACCGGCCCGCGGCTGCGCGATCTGGAAGCCGGGTTCGCCGCGGACGAGCTGTCGCTGGTGGTCAAGCAACCGACCCGCACCGTGCAGTGCCGGCTCGCCGAGTCGCGGCGCGTGCGCGGACGGCTGCCCCTCACTTGGAAGGCGTTCGACGCCGGGCGGATCGACGGGTACCGGATGAGCCTCATCGCGTCCGCGGTCGACAAGCTCACCGACAACTACTCGACCATCGAGCTCGACCACTGGGTCGTCGACTACGCATCCACGCACACTACGTCTCAGCTGCGGGCTTGGCTGCGCCGCTTCGTCGCCAAGAACGCACCCGACACCAAGGCGGCCCGGACGGAACGGGAAAAGCGGGCGGTCTGGCTCAACCACCAGGACGACGGCATGACCTTCCTGTCCGCCTACATCCCGACGCCGGACGCCATCCGGCTCGACGCCGAGCTGACCCGGCTGGCGAAGGCCGAGCCTACGGACGGCCGCACCCTCGATCAGAGGCGCGCGACGTGTTCGCGCGCGGCATGCTCGGCGACGGCTCCTCGACCCGGGCGACCATCGGCGTCGTCGTGCCCGTGACGTCCCTGGCTGGGCTCGACGACGCTCCCGGAGTCGCGTTCGACGGCGAGTTCGCCCTCCCTGCCTCGATGGTCCGTGAGCTCGCCGCCGAGCCGGACACGCTCTTCCATCGCGTCTTCACCGATCAGGTCGGGCGGATCCTCGACATCACCGAGCTCGGCCGGTTCCCATCACCAAAGCTCCGGACAGCCGTCGACATCCGCGACGGCACCTGCCGCTTCGCCACCTGCTCCCGCCCGGCCACAGAGTGCGACGACGACCATCAGATCCCGCATCCCCGCGGCCCGACGAACGGAGCGAACATCCGCTCCCTCTGTCGACGGCACCACCGGATCAAGACCCATCTCGGCATCGAGCCGACCGACCTGCACGTTCGACCGATTGACGAGAATCTCGTCCCTCAGCGCTTGTAGGTTGCCGGCGTCGTTAGTGTCGCTGCATGCGTGCCGTCCAGATCGTCTCGCTCGACGGGCCCTCGGCTGTCGAGGTCGTCGAGGCTCCAGAGCCCGAGCCAAGCTCCGAACAGGTGCTGATCCGCGTCCGCGCGGCCGGCGTCTCGTTCCCTGAGGTGCTGCAGACTCGCGGGCTGTACCAGCTCCAGCCACCGCTCCCGTTCGTCCCGGGATCGGAGGTCGCCGGCGAGATCGTGTCGGCACCTGAAGGCTCAGGCCTCGCACCGGGCGACCGGGTGGCCGCGCTGGTGCTGCTCGGCGGGTTCGCCGAGCATGCCGTCGCCCAGGCCGACATGGTGTTCCCGCTGCCCGACTCGCTCTCGTTCGAGCACGGCGCGGCCATCCCGCTCAACTACATGACCGCGCACTTCGCCCTCGTCGCCCGCGGCCAGCTCGCCAAGGGTGAGTCGGTGCTGGTCCACGGTGCGGCCGGCGGGGTCGGCACCGCGTCCATCCAGGTCGCCAAGGCGTTCGGTGCCGGAAAGGTCATCGCCGTCACGTCGACGCCCGAGAAGGCCGAGGTCGCCGCGGCGGCAGGGGCCGACGAGGTGGTGCCGGCGGACGGCTTCAAGGACGCGGTCAAGGAGACAGGCGGCGTCGACATCGTGGTCGACCCGGTCGGCGGCGACCGCTTCACCGACTCGCTTCGCTGCCTCAAGGAGGACGGCCGGCTGCTCGTCATCGGCTTCACCGCCGGCGAGATCCCCACAGTGCAGGTCAACCGCCTGCTGCTCAACAACGTCAGCGTCGTCGGAGTCGGGTGGGGTGCCTACGTGCTCAAGCGGCCGGGCTTCGTGCGCCAGGAGTGGGACACCCTGCTGCCCCACCTCATGTCGGGCGCCATCAGCCCCCCGATCGGGGCCACGTTCGACCTCGACGGTGCCGGCGGCGCGCTGCTCACCCTCGATGAGCGGCGCGCGACCGGCAAGGTCCTCCTCACGCCCTGACCACTACGGACGGGTCATCTTCACCAGGGTGACCTTCTCGTCCCCGCCCTTGACGTACTCCTCCAGGACGAAGCCGATACCCCGCGCGTACCACTTGTGCTCGAGGATCTCGGGCTCGAGGGCCGTGGAGTCGGCCGTCTTCACCACGTTGTCGTAGCTACCGGTCGGCCCGGTCACGGACTCGTCGATCGCGAGGACCTCGCCCTCGTCCTCGGCTTCACCCTTGTAGTGCTCCTGGTAGTAGGTGGCGCCGACCTTCGGTTCGGCCATCATCACGATGCCCGCGCGAGCGCCGTCCACCCCGGCCTCCCACGAGCCGTCTGTGCTGACCTTGCCGCCTTCGTAGGCCTCCGTGTACTCCCCGACGTACCAGACGTTGCCGGCCTTGTCCTGCGCGAACCAGTCGTAGGTGTCCTCGACGGGCTTCCCGTCCGCCGTGGTCACCAGGTCGCGGACGACCGTCGCGGTGACGCCGTCGACGACCTTGGTCTTGTCGGTCACGGTGACGACGATGCGCTCCTTCCCTTCGGAGCTGACGGCCTCGTACTCCCAGGTCGTCCCCGGCTCGAGCGGGAGGTACGGGTTGTCGATGGTCTTGACGAAGTTTGAGGGGTCGAGGTGTGCCGGGCCCACCTGCGGCTTGTCTCCCCCACCCTCCTTGGCCTCACCACCGCACGCGGTGGCCAGGCAGACGAAGCCGATCGATGCGGCGACCATTCCTGACTTATTCATGACTGCATGATGCGCCAGCGGTGCTGAGGACAACCTGAACCTGATTTTCAGTGTGCGTTCAGCCAATTCGTGCCACCTTGAAAGCATGCGCATCCTTGTCGTGGAGGACGATCTGCACGTCGCTCGGGCGGTCAAGCGCGGACTTGAAGCGGAAGGTTTCGCCGTCGACGTGGCCCTCAACGGCGAGGACGGCCGGTGGATGGCCAACGAGAACCCCTATGATGCGATCGTCCTCGACCTCATGATTCCGGGAGTCAACGGGGACGCGCTGTGTGCCGAGCTGAGGGCGGCCGGAAACTGGACGCCGATCCTGATGCTCACCGCCCACGACAGCGTCGACAACGAGGCCAAGGCCCTCGACAACGGCGCTGACGACTTCCTCGCCAAGCCATTCTCCTACGTGGTGCTGGTGGCTCGCCTCCGGGCGCTGCTACGGCGCGGACAACAGGAGCGACCAGCGGTGCTCGAGGTCGGCGACCTGAAGCTCGACCCGGCGACGCACCGGGTCTGGCGCGCGGAGCAGGAGGTGGCTCTCACGGCCCGGCAGTTCTCGTTGCTGGAGTTCATGATGCGCCGGTCCGGTGAGGTGCTGTCGAAGGCCGAGATCCTCGATCACGTCTGGGACTTCAGCTTCGAGGGCGACCCCAACATCGTCGAGGTGTATGTCCGGCAGCTGCGGCAGCGGATCGACGAGCCGTTCGGCTGCCACAGCCTGCAGACGGTGCGGCTGGCCGGTTACCGGCTGGACGCCGAGCACTCAGTTCACGCTGGGGGGCAGTCGGTATGAGCGTCCGGATGCGCATCACCATCGCGGCCGCGGCGCTCGCCACCGTGGCCATCGCCGTCGCCGCGACGATCCTGGTCACCACGCTCAGGGCATCCCTCATCGACACGGCCGACATGTCGTCGAAGACGCGAGCATCGGAGCTGAACGCCGCGGCGGCGAGGGGCCTGCTCACCGACGTCATCGCCAACATCGCCGAGGAGGGGGTCGGCCAGGTGGTCGCCGACGACGGCAAGGTCCTCGCCGCGTCCGAGAACGTCAGGGGGGCGGCAAGGATCTCTCAGGTCGTCCCGCCACGGGGCGAGCCGGAAAAGCTCATCATCCGCAATGCGCCGGACGACGACGAGACGGAGGACTACCGGGTGTGGGCCGTGCGCGGCGACGGCGTCACCGCCTACGTTGGCACCAGTCTCGAGGACGAGCGTGAGGTCATCTTCGATCTCACCCGCCTCATGATCATCGGTCTGCCGCTCCTGGTGGCGGTGTTCGCCGCCGGCACCTGGCTGATGGTCGGGCGGACCCTGCGTCCGGTCGAGGACATCCGGGCCGAGGTGGCCTCGATCTCGCACCGCCGGCTGGACCGACGTGTGCCGCTGCCCCCGACGAACGACGAGATCGGACGGCTCGCCCGCACCATGAACGAGATGCTCGGCCGCCTGGAGGCGTCGTCGGAACGCCAGAGAGAGTTCGTGGGCAATGCGTCACACGAGCTGCGGTCACCCTTGGCCGCCTTCCGCGCGCAGCTGGAGGTGGCGTCCGCGCACCCGGCCGGCGTCGACTGGCCGAGCCTGGCCGAGGACCTCCTGAAGGACAGCAACCGGATGGAGAACATGGTGCAGGACCTGCTCTTCCTCGCGCGCGAGGACGCCGCGGCCACCCCGCCGTCCACGCCGGTCGACCTCGACGACGTCGTCCTCGAGGAGGTGGCCCGGGTGCGGAGCACGGCGTCGGTGGCCGTGCACGCCGAAGGTGTCAGCGCCGCACCGGTGCTGGGCCGCCGCGAGGACCTCGCGCGGCTGGTCCGCAACCTGCTCGACAACGCGTCGGCCTACGCCTCCAGCCGGATCGATGTGTCGCTCTCGGCCGAGAACGGCCGGGTCGAGCTGGCGGTGGCCGATGACGGACCGGGGGTCGCACCCGAGGACCGACCGCGGATCTTCGAACGGTTCTACCGCGCCGATCCGGTCCGCAATCCGCAGAATGGCGGTACAGGGCTGGGGCTGGCCATCGTCGAGGCCGTGGCGAAGTCACACGGGGGGACCATCGCCGTCGCGGACGGCACCACCGGAGCGCGGTTCGAGGTGTCACTTCCGACGTTGCGCTCGGAACGCCCCGCAGCGACAGTGCCCGTACCGTCGTAGGACATGGCCGACTTCACCGGATTCCCCGAGGCTGCGCTCGACTTCTACGACGACCTCGAGATGGACAACACCAAGTCGTTCTGGGAGGCCCATCGGGCCACATACAACGAGGCCGTGGCAGCGCCGATGAAGGCGCTCGTCGGTGCGCTCGAGCCTGAGTTCGGCACGGCGAAGATCTTCCGTCCGTACCGCGACGTGCGTTTCTCCAAGGACAAGACGCCGTACAAGACGGCCCAGGGCGCATTCGTTGCCAAGGGCCAGTCCACGGGCTACTACGTGCAGGTCGGTGCGGCCGGCGTGCTCGTCGGCGTCGGCTTCTACGAGGCGACGTCGGAGCGGCTCGCCGCCGTTCGGGCCGCGATCGACGACGACGCCCACGGCGCTGACCTCGAGGCGATCCTCGCGAACCTGACGGCGAGCAAGTGGCAGCTCGGCGGCGACCAGCTCAAGACCGCGCCGCGCGGCTACGACATCGATCACCCCCGAATCGCGCTGCTGCGGCACAAGTCGATGAGCCTGCGCAAGGAGCTCGGTTTCGACCCGGTCATCCACTCGCCAGAGCTCGTGGACCATGTGCGTGCCGACTGGAGCGAGGCCACCCCGTTCGTCGACTGGGTGCTGGCTCACGGAAAAGCCTGATGCGGACCGTCGATATTGTGGACGAATGTCCGTCTCGCTCTCGCACTGCTATGTCGCGGTCGACGACCCCGATCTGGCGCTCGCGTTCTACCGCGACGCGTTGGGGCTGGAGCTGCGCAGCGACATCTCGTCCCAGGGGTTCCGGTGGGTCACGCTCTCACCACCGTCGCAGCCGGAGCTGGAGATCGTGCTGGTCGAGCCGCACTCCGGACGCGACGAGGCGACCGGCGACGCGCTGCACGCGCTGCTCAAGCAGGGCTCGCTCAACGGACTGATCTTCCGCACCGACGACCTCGAGGAGACCTTCGAGAAGGTGCGCGCCACCGGCGCCGACGTGCTCCAGGAGCCGAAGTCTCACTCGTGGGGTGTCACCGATTGCGCCTTCCGCGACCCGTCCGGCACGATGATCCGGCTCACTCAGCGCTGACCCTCAAAGCGCCGCGAGTCGGCCGATGGCGACAGCCAGAGCTGCCGCGAAGAGCAGGCCGTTCGCGGCCACGTTCTGCGGTTCGCGCAACCGTGTGTGCGACCACGCCGCCCCCACCATGACGACGCACAGGCCCGCAGCTGCCAGCGGCGTGAGCCACGGGACGACGCCGGTGGCCCATGGCAGCAGCAGGCCGGCCGCGGCCAGCAGCTCGGCGCCGGCCGTGACGCGCACGACCGGCATCGGGAACAGCGCGATGCCGGTCTGGCCGGTCGCGATCAGGCGTTCGCGACTCATGGTGCTCTTCGCGATGCCCGAACCCAGAAAGACAGCCGCCAGGGTTCCTTGCAAGATCCACAGAAAGGTGTCCATGCCATCCAGACGCGGCAAGCGCCCGAAACGTGACAGTCGACGACACGGGGTTACGTTGATTCCATGGACGACCACAGCGTCAGCAGGTTCGGTCACGTCGAGCTGGAGGACTTCCCGGACGACGTGCGGGAGCGGATCGCCCCCATCGCCGAGAAGTCGGGATTCGTCCCGAACGTGTTCAGGACGCTGGCCCTCCGGCCGCGCGAGCTGCGGGCCTTCCTCGACTACCACGACGCACTGATGGACCCCGGCGGGGATGCCGGGCCACGGGCGGCAGATGAACCAGACGACGGCCTGAGCAAGGCCGAGCGCGAGCTCATCGTCGTCGCGACGTCGGCGGCCAACAACTGCACGTACTGCGTCGTGGCGCACGGAGCGATCCTCCGCATCAGGACGAAGGATCCGGAGATCGCCGACAAGGTCGCCGCCAACCCGTATGCCGTGGAGCTCAGCGACCGCGAGCGCACGATCGTCGATCTTGCGCTGCAGATCGCGACGGAGTCGGCCACGCTCACCGACGCCGACCTGGACCGGGCCCGGGAGGCCGGACTGACCGACGACGAGATCTGGGACATCGGCGCCATCACCGCCCTGTTCGCGATGTCGAACCGGATGGCGCATCTCACCGCGATGCAGCCGAATCCGGAGTTCTACCTGATGGGCCGCAAGTAGCGACGAGTCAGATGTGGACGGTGCGCATCCCGCGCTCGTTGTAGCGCGCGCCGGCGGCGACACCGATCGGCGCCACCGCATCGAGGGCGGCGAGGTCGTCGTCAGTCAGCGGGAGGTCGGCCGCGGCCACGTTCTCCTCGAGGTACGTGCGCCGCTTCGTGCCCGGGATCGTGACCACGCCGTCCTGGTGCATCACCCAGGCGAGCGCGAGCTGGCCGGGCGTGACGCCCTTGGCCGCCGCGATCTCCTTCACCTTCCCCACGACGGCGAGGTTCCGGCTGAGGTTCTCGGTGCTGAACCGCGGGTTGCGTCTTCGGAAGTCCCCCTCGTCCAGCTCGTCGGCTGAGGTGATCGCACCGGTCAGCACGCCTCGACCGAGCGGTGCGTAGGCGACGAAGGCGACGCCGAGCTCACGCGTGGTGGCGAGCACGTCGTTGACCTCGGGCTCGCGCTGGAACAGCGAGTACTCGGTCTGCACGGCGGTGAGCGGATGCACCGCGTGGGCGCGGCGGATCGTGTCGGGCGCCGCCTCCGAGACGCCGAGGTACCGCACCTTCCCCTCGGCGACGAACTCGCTCATCGCCCCGATGGTCTCCTCGATCGGGACGTTCGGGTCGACCCGGTGCAGGTAGTACAGATCGATCGTGTCCATGCCGAGATGCCGGAGCGATCGCTCCACGGCCTCGCGTGCGTACGCCGGGCTGCCGTCGATCGGCCCGCGCTCGCCACTCTCGGAGACATGCGCCCCGAACTTGGTGGCGATCGCGAACTCGTCACGGCGGTGACCGATCGCCGAGCCGATGAGCTGCTCGTTCGTCCACGGTCCGTAGATCTCAGCGGTGTCGATCAGTGTGACGCCGAGGTCGAGCGCGCGGTTGAGCGTGGCGGTCGACTCCACGTCGTCGCGTCCTCCGTAGAACGCACTCATCCCCATCGCGCCGAGTCCCTCGACGGACGCCTTCAGTCCCTGACTTCCCCATGATGTGGTCCGCACGACTCCATCCTGACGCGGACCACCTGAGGTCAGATCTGGCGCAACAGGTAGACGTCCATGACCCAGCCGGCCACTCGCTTGGCATCCTCACGCGCGGCGAGAATCGCCGGCAGGACTTCAGCCACTCGCCCCGCGACCAGTTGTTCACTGGGCGTACCCAGGTTCGCTCCCCACCAGATGTGCCATTCCCCCAGCTCATCGAGCGGTGCCAGGGAGCGGTTGAGCATGACGACGATGTTCGTCTGCCCCTGCTCGACCGCTTCGTGCAGTCGCCGACCGGTGGTGACGTGGACCGGCTGACCGACCTCGTGCAGCACGAGACGGTGCCGGGCGGCAAGTATCTGCAGGCTGGAGATGCCGGGGATGACCACGATCTCGGCCTCGACCCGCCCCCGCTCGATCACCTTGTCGAGCATCCGGATGGCGGAGTCGTAGAACGCCGGGTCGCCCCAGACGAGGAAGCCGGCGTCGCCGTCGTGGTCGAGCAGCGCGCGCTCCCACGCGTCGGCGCGCGCCTCGTGCCACTCGCCGACCGCGCGGTCGTAGTCGGCCGCGCTCCGCGTTCCATCGGCGCTGCGGTCGCGCTCGGGGTCGTCCACCACAACGAAAACCGGCTCGTGGTCGAGGTGACGGGCGAGGATCTCGCCACGGGCCGTCACCAGCGGATCCTCGGATCCGTCCTTCCTCCGCTTGTCGGTCACGAGGAAGAATTCGACCTCGTTCAACGCCCGGACACCTTCGACCGTCACCTGGTCGAGGCCCCCCGCCCCGATACCGATGGCGTACAGGCGTCTCGTCACGTGTCGCGATCCTCGAGGTCGCCCTCGATGTCGAGGTA
>NZ_JBOHDT010000114.1:0-10689 GCF_050700635.1 Aeromicrobium sp. | reverse complement strand
GCGGCGACGAGGCCGACGGCGATCCCCAGCAGGGCGAGGACGCGATCTGGTCGCACCGCTGGTACGCGTTCTACACCGACCAGGGCCTGACCGGGCCCCAGCAGAACAAGCTCGGCGGCACCCAGGTCGGCGACACCGGCATCTGGGTCGGCGACTACACGGTTCAGCCGGAGAACGGTGGCCTGTCGGTCTTCGCCCATGAGTACGGGCACGATCTCGGCCTGCCCGACGACTACGACACGTCCGGTGGCGGCGACAACAACAGCGAGTACTGGACGTTGATGGCGCAGAGCCGGCTGAACGGGAAGGACGAGCCACTCGGCACCCGTCCGGGCGACCTCGGCGCCTGGAACAAGCTGCAGCTGGGCTGGTTCGACTACGAAGCCGTCCAGGCGGGCGCGAAGAAGACGCTCGACCTCGGCCCGCAGGAGTACAACACCTCGAAGGCCCAGGGTGCGGTGGTCGTGCTGCCGAAGAAGAACGTCACGGTCGACAACGGTGCTCCGGCCTCCGGCGAGAAGCAGTTCTGGTCTGGCATGGGCGACGACCTCACCCACTCGATGACGACCGACCTCGCCCTCACCGGCAAGTCCGACGCCACGATGACGGCGAAGGTCCGCTACTCCATCGAGGAGGGCTACGACTACGCGTACTTGCAGGTCTCCGACGACGGTGGCGAGACCTGGACGGCGCTCGACGGCACGCTCGACGGCGAGCCACTCGCGAAGGACGCCTCGGGAACGCCGACCTTCTCCGGGGAGCACCCGGCTTGGGGCGACCTCGCGGTGCCGATGTCATCGGTCGCCGGCAAGGATGTGAAGTTCCGCGCCCTGTACCGCACGGACGGTGGTGTGGCCGAGAAGGGTCTGTTCCTCGATGACATCAAGGTCGTCGCGGACGGCGCGACCGTGCTGGAGGACGGTGCCGAGGCCGATGGATCGTGGACGCACGATGGGTTCAGCGCCATCGGCGCGACGACCGAGAAGGCGTACGACCAGTACTACCTTGCGGGTCACCGCTCGCACGTCGGCTACGACAAATACCTGGCGACCGGCCCGTACAACTTCGGCTTCAACAACACGAAGCCGGACTGGGTGGAACACTACAAGTACGGCCACGGCCTGTTGGTCTCGTACTGGGACACGTCCCAGGCCGACAACAACACCAGCAGGCATCCGGGCGAAGGTCGCAACATGATCCTCGACGCGAACCCGGCGCCGATCACCAACGTCGCGACCGGTGCTCCCTGGCGGGCACGCATCCAGATGTACGACGCTCCGTTCTCGCTGCACACTGCGGACTCGATGACGTTGCACACCAACGGCAGGTCCAGCTACATCCGTGGCCAGGACGCCGAGCCGGTGTTCGACGACACGAAGAAGTACTGGTACAGCCGGCTGCCCAACCACGGCGTCAAGCTGCCGGGCGTGGGCGTCAGGATCCAGGTGCTCGAGGAGGGGGGCACCACGATGCGGGTCAAGCTCAGCTGACGACTTGACCCGTTCCGGGACGGGAGGTCCGCATCAGGGGGTGCGGGCCTCCCTTCCGTTTGTCAGATGTCGTAGTCGATGACCAGCGGGGCGTGGTCGGACCAGCGTTCGCCCCAGCTGGGCGCGCGGTCGACGGACGCGGTGCGCGCCGACGCCGCGAGCTCAGGGGTGGCGAGCTGGTAGTCGATCCGCCAACCGGTGTCGGTGTCGAAGGCCTTGCCGCGCATCGACCACCAGGTGTACGGGCCCGGCATGTCACCGCTCATGGCGCGGTGCACGTCGACCCAGCCGAGCTCGTCGACCGCCCGGTCGAGGTAGGCGCGTTCCTCGGGCAGGAAACCGGCCTTGCCGAGGTTGCCCTTCCAGTTCTTGATGTCGTTCTCGGTGTGGCCGACGTTGAGGTCGCCGGTGACGATGCCGTGCGCGCCGCTCGCACGGATGTCAGCCATCCGCGCGAGCATCCGGTCGAGGAACCGGAACTTGTCGTCCTGCTGGGGTGTGCCGACGCCGCCCGAGTGCACGTACGCCGACACGACGGTGAGGAGACTGCCGTCCGGGAGTGGAATGTCGGCCTCGACCCAGCGACCGGAGTCGTCGAAGTAGGGATCGCCGCAGCCGAGCCGAGCATCCTTGGGCTCGATTCGGCTCAGCACCGCGACGCCGGCACGACCCTTGGCGGCAGCCTCGGTGTGGGCGACGTGGAAGCCCGAATCCGCCACCACCTCGCGGACGACCTCGTCGGGTGCCCGAACCTCCTGCAACGTGACGACATCGCAGTCGCGGTCGGCGAGCCACGCGTCCATGCCCTTGCGGTAAGCAGCGCGGATGCCGTTGACGTTGATGGTGGCGACGCGAAGCATGCGCGTCAGCCTACGTGCGCTCTCCGTCAGGCGAGCGCGAGGACCGAGGCGATCACGGCGAGTGCAGGAACCGTGCCCTGGGTGGCCGCGGCGCGGGCGTATCCGGCTCCGGTCGAGAGCAGCACCAGCGCGGCGGCGGCCATGCTCGCGCACCCGGCGATAACCAGCGCCCAACCCGCGTCGGTGCGGTCGGCCACCACCAGCACGATGCCGATGATCGTGACGACGGCGAGGAAGAGGTTGTAGTAGCCCTGGTTGTAGGCCATCGGGGCGGTCGTGTCGGCGTCCGCCTGGGACTCCAGCCCGAAGCGCTTCCACGTGCCGGGCTGCTTCCAGGTGATCGACTCCATCGTCCAGATGAACACGTGGAGCGCGGCTGCGACGCCGGCCAGAACGAGCGCGACTGTGGTCATGGCCGCAGCCTAGGCCGTCGATGCTGGTCTCGATTCAGAGCTGAACTTCGGTGGCAGGATCGCCGCCGATTCGCTTCCCGGTCTCCAGGGTGGCGATGCGTTCGAGGTCGTCGTCGTCGAGAGCGAAGTCGAACACGTCGAGGTTGCTCCGGAATCGCTCGGGGGTCGCCGACTTGGGGATGGGTGCCGCGCCGAGGTCCAGGTGCCAGCGCAGCACCACCTGCGCGGGTGTTCGGCCGTGCTTCTCGGCAGTCTCGGTGATCTCACGCCGGTCGAGGAGCTCGGTCCGGCGACCCAGAGGGGTCCAGCTCTGCGTCACCGTGCCCAGACGGAAGTCCGCAACACGTTGCTCGTTCTGGGGCAGGAACGGATGGAGCTCGATCTGGTTGACCGCGGGCGCGACGCTGGTTTCGTCGACCAGACGGTCGAGGTGCCCCGGCAGGAAGTTCGAGACGCCGATCGAGCTCACGAGGCCCTCATCGCGGAGTCGGATGAACGCCCGCCACGTCTCGACGAACTTGCCGATGGGCGGCTGGGGCCAGTGGATGAGGAACAGGTCCAGGCGATCAAGACCGAGTCGCTCGAGCGAACCCTCGAACGAGCGCCGGGCCTCGTCGAACCCGTGGTCGGCGCCGGGCAGCTTGCTGGTGACGAACAGCTCGTCGCGAGGCACGGACGACGCCCGGACCGCCTCGCCGACCTCGACCTCGTTGTCGTACCGGGTGGCCGTGTCGAGCAACCGGTATCCGGCGTCGATCGCGGATCCGATCAGCTCGGGCGCGTCCGGCCCGATGATCTTGTAGGTGCCGAAGCCCAGAGCGGGCATCTGGTTGCCGTCGTTCAGGTCGAGGAGGGGAGCGGTCATGACGCCAACGCTACGACGGGCTGTCGAGCGGTGGTGGTGTGGACGGTGAGCCGCTAGATTCGGACCGCAGGTTTCGACCGGGGGGAACGCACGTGGCTGTCGACAAGGACTCGCTGACCAGGAACGAGCAGGGAGTGTTGGCCGCTGGTGCCCTGGCGTTGGTCCTCTCGCTGCTCCCGTGGTTCACCATGGTGACGTTCGACGGTCCCGGGCAGGACATCAGCACCACGGCCTGGACCAGCTTCGCGACCATCGGCATGGTGCTCCTGCTCGGCGCCTCCGCATTCGTGGCGATCATGGCGATCTCCGACGAGGCCCTCCCGAAGGTCGTTCCGTGGCACCTGATCGCCGTCGTCATGGCCGCCGCCGGCACGTTGCTGATCGTGCTCAAGGTCCTGACGACGGGCAGCTCCGCGCCGGGCGTCAACGCAGGACCCGGCTGGTCCGGCTTGCTGCTGGTTGCCGTCGCCATCGTCCTGACGTTCTTCTCCGTGCAGGCGTTCCGCGAGTCCGAGGACGAGCTCAACCGCAGCGAGGCCTGAGCTCAGTAGTTCAGGCGGTGAAGGGCGGCCGGTCGTCGAGGCGCACCGACCGCCGTCCGGCCCAGCGCCACACCCGCGCGGTGGTGTCGCGGTCCTCGTCGGTGAAGAAGTTGCCCATGACGCGAAGGGCGATCGCCATGAGCCGGGGCGACCGCATGCCGAGCGGTCCGAGCGTGGGCAGCAGACCCGGCACGGTGATCAGCCCGGCCAGTCGACGGGCGATGGAGAACGCCTCGCCGTAGTGGGTGGTGAGCAGGTGCGGCCAGGCTCGTTCGAGATCGTGGGTCGAGTCGAGCAGCTCTGCTCCGACGCGACCGGTCTCGAGTCCGTAGTCGATGCCCTCACCATTGAGCGGGTTGACGCAGCCGGCGGCGTCGCCGACGAGGATCCAGTTGGGCCCGGCCACACCGGACACCGCGCCGCCCATCGGCAGCAGCGCCGACGTCGGCAATCGCAAGTCAGGCCCGAGCGACCACTCCTTGCGGCGCAGGTCGGCGTAGTACTCCATCAGCGGGCGGATCTGCAGGTCGGCCGGTCGCTTCGACGTGGCGAGAGCGCCGACACCGAGGTTCACCTCGCCGTCGGCGAGCGGGAAGATCCAGCCGTAGCCGGGGAGGAGCTCGCCATCCTGACCGCGGAGCTCGAGGTGGGAGGAGATCCACGGGTCGTCGCTGCGGCCGGACTTTACGTACGACCGACCGGCTACCCCGTAGGCGGTGTCGCGGTGCCACTCGCGTCCGAGCACCCGTCCGAGCGGGGAGCGGACGCCGTCCGCAATGACGAGACGGTCGCAGGCGATGGTGTGGGTCTGCTTGTCCGAGCCGATGCGGAACGTGACGGCGGTGACGCGTCCATTGAGGTCGTGCTCCGCGTCGACGGCGCGGGCGTGCTCGAGCGGCACGGCGCCGTCGTCGATGGCGACCTGGCGGATCCGGGCGTCGAGGGTGGTTCGGGGGACGGCCGAGCCGTGGTCGGGGAGCGATCCGCCGGGCCAGGGGAGCAGCAGCTCCTGGCCGAAGCCGGCCGCGCGCAAGCCGCGGTTCGTGCCGAAGCTGCGTACCCAGGTGCCGAGTCCGAGGCGTTCCAGCTCCGCGATGCCCCGGGGGGTGAGGCCGTCGCCGCAGGTCTTGTCGCGCGGGAAGACGGCGGCGTCGGCGAGCACGACGTCCGAGCCGAGCCTGGCCGCCCACGCTGCGGCGGATGCCCCAGCCGGACCGGCGCCGACGACGAGGACGTCGGTGCGTGTCGGCAGGGTGCTCATGGGTCGATTCTTCCATCGGCTGTCACATGGTTGGATGTGGGCCATGAGCGCTGCCACGGAGCGTCGTGACGAGGTGCACTTCGCCTCGCGAGGTTCGTCGTACTTCGACATCATCCTCGCCGCGTTCTGCGTGGTGCTGATCGTCTCGAACATCGCGGCCACGAAAGGCATCGAGCTCGGGTCGTGGGAGTTCTCGATCGGATCGGTGCAGATCAGCCCGATCGTCACCGACGGTGGGGCCTTCCTGTTCCCGCTGGCGTACATCGTCGGCGACGTCATCTCGGAGGTGTACGGGTTCCGCGCCGCTCGCCGGGCGATCTTCACCGGGTTCGCAATGGCACTCGTGGCGGCCGGGACGTTCTGGGTCGTTGAGCAGGCGCCGGCCGCCTCGTTCTACGAGAACCAGGCCGCCTTCGCGAGCGTCGCGGGTCCGGTGGCCCAGATCGTGCTCGCCAGCCTGGTGGGATACGTGGCCGGCCAGTTCATCAACTCCTGGGTGCTCGTGCGCATGAAGCGGCGTACCGCGGAGCGCGGGCTGTTCGCCCGGCTCGCGACGTCGACGGGCGCCGGCGAGCTCACCGACACGTTCCTGTTCTGTGCGATCGCGGCATCGGCGATCGGCATCACGTCGATGGGCGTCTTCTGGAACTACTTCATCGTCGGGGTCGTCTACAAGGTCGCGGTCGAGCTGATCGTCATGCCGGTCACGATGGTCGTCATCGGCTGGCTCAAGCGGCATGAGCCGACCTACTGGGTCGAGACTGCTCCAGCCGAGTAGCCGCCCAGGAACTCGGCCTTCATCGCCGCGAAGTCGCCGGTGTCGATGGCCCCGCGCATGTCGTCGACGAGCCGCACGATGAACCGCTCGTTGTGGATGGTCGTCAGCGTGGCCGCCAGGTACTCGTTCGCCTTGAACAGGTGGTGCAGGTAGGCGACGGTGTAGTGCTTGCAGGTGTAACAGTCGCAGCCGTTCTCGATCGGTTCGAAGCTGCGGCGTGAGGCGGCCACCCCCAGGTTGTGCCGTCCGCGGGCGGTGTAGACGCGCGAGGAGCGTGCGACCCGCGACGGCTGCACGCAGTCGAACGTGTCGCAGCCCTGCTCGACGGCCATGAACAGGTCGTCCGGCTCGCCGATGCCGAGCAGATGGCGGGGGCGGTCGTCGGGGAGCTCCTCGACGACCCAGCCGATGATCTCGTCGAGGTTCTCCTTTTCGATCGCCCCGCCGATGCCGTAACCGGCGAGGTCGAGCGCCACGAGATCGCGGGCGGAGCGACGTCGCAGGTCCTCGTGCTGTGCGCCTTGCACGACGCCGAACAGCTGCTGAGTCGACCCGAGGCGCCGGTGCTCGGCGACGCACCGCTCCGCCCAGGCATGGGTGCGGGCGACCGACCTTTCCTGGTAGTCGCGGGTGTTCATCAGCGTGGTCAGCTCGTCGAAGGCGAAGATGACGTCGGCTCCGAGCTGGTGCTGGATCTGCATCGAGAGCTCGGGAGTGAACCGGTGCGTCGACCCGTCGATGTGGCTGCGGAACGTGACGCCGTCGTCGTCGACGACCGCCATCCGGTCCTTGCCGGGGGCGATGACGTCGTCGGCAGTGACGCCCTTGGCGTCCATGGCGAGCGTCTTCTTGAAGCCGGCGCCGAGGCTGAGCACCTGGAACCCGCCGGAGTCGGTAAAAGTCGGCGCCGGCCAGTTCATGAATCGTCCGAGCCCACCTGCGGCTTCGACGATGTCGGCGCCCGGCTGCAGGTACAGGTGGTAGGCGTTGGCGAGCAGCGCTTGCGCACCGAGCTCACTCATCGTCTCCGGCAGCACAGCTTTGACCGTGGCCTTCGTGCCGACCGGGATGAACGCCGGGGTGCGGATGTCACCGTGCGGCGTGGAGAGGACGCCGGTACGACCGGCCGCCCCCTCGAGGCGACGTCCGACGGTGAACACCCGACCATCCAACCATCGGTGCCCCCTTGTCAGGCACTGCGGAGCAGGACGACCGCGACAGCCAGCGCAGCCAGGGTCGCGATCAGCAGGAACGCGTTCCAGACGGCCGCCGGGAGGCGGGTGAGCCGGGCCAGCAGGTCGGCGTCGGTAGTGCGAGTTCGGGCGCGTCGACGGTGGCTCCACAGGTCGAGCGTGGTGCGAGGGGCGGCGACCAGGAGGAACCAGGCGAAGATCGAGGCCGCGAGATCCTGGACCTCCGCCGACGTTCGCCAGATGAGCACGGCCACGACGCCGCCCGCCAGTCCGACCACCACGAGCCCGAACCAGTTGCGGATGTAGAGAAGGATCAGCGCGAGAGTGAGGAGCGCCGCCCACAGCGCCCAGGACGTCAGTCCGGAGCTGACGAGCCAGATGCAGGCGAGACCAAGCACGGCCGGGGCGAGATATCCCGCCGCCGCCATCGCCACCATGCCGGGACCGTGCGGGCGTCCGCTGGAGATGGTGTGGCCGGACGTGTCGGAGTGCAGCCGCACGGCATTGAGCCGGCGTCCGGTCAGCAGGGCGACCAGGGCATGGCCGGCCTCGTGCACGAGGGTCACGACGTGACGGGAATACACCCAGACTGGTGGCAGCAAGGCCAACGCGCTTCCGATGAGTGCGGCGGTCACGGGGTTGTTCGTCACGGCGCCATCGTGCCGCATGGCGATCAGGTGGAAGCGCCCCGGCACGTCTGCACGAAGTTGTCGGTGGTCGTTGCCAGACTGACGGCATGGATCTCGTGATCGTTCTGCTCATCGGACTGCTCGTCGGGTTCGTCCTGGGCTGGCTGTGGGTTCGCTCGCGCCCGGACGTCGGCGACGTCGCGGCCAGGCTGGCCACGGCCATGGCCTCGCGCGACGGGTTGCAGCGCGAGCTCGACGCGGCACGGGAGCAGTACTCCGACCTGATGGAGCGCACGCGCCGAGAGGCTCAGGAGCGCGTCGAGGCGGAGCGGCGGGACAGCAAGGTACTGAGCGCTCTCGCCCCGGTGCAGGAAGCTCTGCGCACGATGCACCAGGACTTCGCTCGACTCGACAAGCAGCGCAGTGAACAGCACGGCGACCTCGCCGCTCACCTCAGGATCACCCGTGAGACGGCCGAGAAGTCCAAGCTCGCGGCCGAGACCCTGGCCTCGGCCTTGCGCAACAACTCCGTGCGTGGCGTCTACGGGGAGACCCAGCTCAAGTCGCTCGTCGAGTCGGCGGGCCTCCTGCGCCGGGTCGACTTCACCACCCAGGAGTCGATCGAGTCCGAGTCGGGCGCACGCCGTCCCGACATGGTGATCCACCTGCCCGGTGGCAAGCAGATGGCGATCGACGCGAAGGTCCCGTACACCGCGTTCATCGAGTCGAACCGTCCGGACCTCACCGACGCGCAGCGTGCCGAGCTGCTGACGCGGCACGCCAAGCAGGTCAAGGCGCACATAGACGCGCTGGCGGGCAAGACCTACTGGTCGGGACTTTCGGCGAGTCCGGAGTTCACGGTCGCGTTCATCCCCAACGAGTCGATCCTGAACTCTGCTCTGGATGCCGACCCGAGCCTCATGGAGTACGCCTTCTCCAAGGGCGTGCTCCTGGCGACGCCCGTCAATCTCTGGGCCGTTCTCAAGACGGTGGCGTTCACCTGGCAGCAGGACGTGCTCACCGAGGACGCCAAGCACCTCTTCGACCTCGGCAAGGAGCTGTATGCCCGGCTTGCCAAGCTGGCCGAGCATTCGGAGAAGCTGCGGCGGTCGATCGAGTCCACCGTGGCCAACTACAACAACTTCGCCAGCTCGCTCGAGCAGCGCGTGCTCGTCACCGCTCGCAAGCTCGACCAGGTGGACGAGTCGAAGATCATCGCAGCGCCGCACACGATCGACGCCCAGACGAAGCGCCTCACCCAGGAGGAGTTCGCCGCATTCGAGGATCTCGAGCGTCCCGAGCTCGACTTCGCGCTCGAGGCCGAGATCGTCGACGACGACAGCGAGACCGGTTAGTCGAGCGCCTGCTCAAGGTCGCTGACGAGGTCGGACACGTCCTCGATGCCGACGCTGAGACGCACGAGATCGTCTGGCACCTCGAGCACGGAACCAGCAGTCGATGCATGGGTCATCGCACCCGGGTGCTCGATCAGCGACTCGATGCCACCCAGGCTCTCGGCGAGGATGAAGACCTCCGTGCGTGAGCACAGGTCGAGGGCCGCCTGTCGACCGCCGGCGAGCCGGATCGAGATCATGCCGCCGAAGCGACGCATCTGCTTTGACGCCACTTCATGGCCGGGATGTTCGGCGAGACCTGGGTAGATCACCTGCGACACCGCCTCGTGCCCCTGTAGGAGGTCGACGATCGCCTCGGCGTTCGTGCAGTGCTGCTCCATGCGCACGGCGAGCGTCTTCGCACCGCGCATCGTCAGGTACGCGTCGAACGGTCCCGGCACGCCACCGGCCCCGTTCTGCAGGAATCCGAACGCGTCGTGCAGGGACTCGTCGTCGGTGACGAGCGCGCCGCCGACCACGTCGGAGTGCCCGCCTAGGTACTTCGTCGTGGAGTGAAGCACGACATCGGCGCCGAGGAGCAGCGGCTGCTGCAGATACGGCGAGGCGAAGGTGTTGTCGACGACGAGCTTGACGCCGGCCTCACGGGAGACGCCCGCAATGGCCTCGATGTCGGCGATGTTCAGCAGCGGGTTGGTCGGGGTCTCGATCCAGACCACCTTCGTCTCCGGTGTGATGGCGGCGCGGATGCCGTCGACGTCATTGACGGCGACCGTCGTGTAGGTGATGCCCCATTGGGTAAACACCTTGTCGATCAGCCGGAACGTGCCGCCGTAGGCGTCGTCGGGGATGACGAGATGGTCGCCGGGGCGCAGCATCGCTCGTAGTGCGGTGTCGGTGGCGGCCATGCCGGAGCTGAACGCACGTCCGAACGCGCCGCCCTCCAAGGCGGCCAGGTTGGCCTCGAGCGCGGTTCGCGTCGGGTTGCCGGTGCGCGCGTACTCGTAGCCGCCGCGCATGCCTCCGACTCCGTCCTGCGCGAATGTCGATGAGGCGTAGATGGGGACGTTGACCGCGCCGGTCTGCGGGTCGGGTTCGAACCCGGCATGGATCGCGCGGGTGGCGAAACCCTGCCAGGCATCCTTGTCGTGGGCGCTTCTCTTTTCGCTCATACGTGTGCGCCGAGGAGGTCGTGGCGGGTGAGGACGCCGAGCGGCTTGCCGTCCTCGATGACCATCACGGCGTCGCTCTCGCTGAGTGCCTTGAGGGCGGTGTCGAAATCCTCGGTGGAGCCGATCAGCGGCAG
>NZ_JBOHDT010000113.1:0-4352 GCF_050700635.1 Aeromicrobium sp. | reverse complement strand
CGGCCGCTCCGCCGCCACCTTCGCCTGCGCCGGAGACCCCGAAGGCACGTCGCCGCTTCGATTTGTCGGTGTTCCGTCGACGCTTCGACATGTCGGTGTTCCGTCGGTCCGGGCGCTTCGGCGCGCTGACCGCCCTGGCCGTGGCTGCGCTGCTGTTCGGTGCGTGGTTCGGCTACCAGGGATGGAAGGACATGCGAACTGACGTCGTCACGACTCACGAGGAGGCCGCCGACACGGCGGCGTCGTCCGCCGAGACGATCTTCACCTACCAGTACGACAAGCTCGACGAGTACGTCGAGGATGCCCAGGACACGATGACACCGTCCTTCGCGGAGAAGTTCAAGACCATCTCTCCTGCCCTCAACGATCTGGCCCCGCAGCGCAAGATCCAGGTCAAGGCGTCCACACGCGACGCGGCCGCGCTCGAGTGCGGCAACACCTGCAGCGAGGACAAGGCGAGGATTCTCGTCTTCGTCGACCAGGCCCGTCTGGCGGACGGGTCGGACAAGCCCACCGTCTTCGGCAACCGGGTCGAGCTAGAGATGGTCAACCGCGACGGCACCTGGCTCGTCGACGACATCAAAGCCCTTTGACCGCTCGCGAGAGACTTCTTACCCGGTCGCGAGAGAGAACTTTGCCGACGCCGAGGGAAATAGGCCTCTCGCGACCGGGTAAGAAGTCTCTCGCGAGCGTGGGGTTGGCCCGGGATTGCAGACAAAGCCGAAAAGCGTCCCCTACGGGAGCGAGTTTGTCAAGCACCCGGGTTGCATTCGTTCGGTACGGAGGGTTAGACTGGAGGTTCGCGCTCGCTCACCTGCTTCAGTGCCCTTGACTGGGGTCCCGTGGCGTGCGCAGAAGTTCATACCGAGCCATTCTTGCGAGCCCTTGGAAGGATCCCTCTTGGCCGCCTCGCGCACCACTGCACCTGCCCAGAATGCAGCATCGAACGCACCCCGTCGCATTTCCTTCGCCAAGATCGCCGAACCCATGGAGGTTCCGGAGCTTCTTGCACTCCAGACAAACAGCTTTGACTGGCTGATCGGCTCCGACTCCTGGAAGGCTGGAGTCGAGGAGGCGCTGGCCGGCGGACGTTCGGACGTCTCCTCCAAGTCCGGTCTGGAGGAGATCTTCGAGGAGATCTCCCCGATCGAGGACTTCTCCGAGACGATGAGCCTGTCGTTCCGCGACCACCGCTTCGAGCCTCCGAAGTACTCGGTCGAGGACTGCAAGGACCGCGACGTCACGTACGCCGCGCCGCTGTTCGTCACCGCCGAGTTCATGAACAACGAGACCGGCGAGATCAAGTCCCAGACGGTCTTCATGGGCGAGTTCCCGCTCATGACCGACAAGGGCACCTTCATCATCAACGGTACCGAGCGTGTCGTCGTCAGCCAGCTCGTCCGTTCGCCCGGCGTCTACTTCGAGCGCACGCCCGACAAGACGTCCGACAAGGACATCTACACCGCGAAGGTCATCCCTTCGCGCGGTGCGTGGCTGGAGTTCGAGGTCGACAAGCGCGACCTCGTGGGCGTCCGTCTCGACCGGAAGCGCAAGCAGAGCGTCACCGTTCTGCTCAAGGCGCTCGGCTGGAGCGAGGCCGAGATCCTCGAGGAGTTCGGCCAGTACGAGTCGATCCGTCTCACCCTCGAGAAGGACAACGTCGCCGGCCAGGACGAGGCCTTGCTCGACATCTACCGCAAGCTGCGTCCGGGTGAGCCGCCGTCGCGCGAGGCCGCGCAGACGCTGCTCGACAACTACTACTTCAACTCCAAGCGCTACGACCTCGCCAAGGTCGGCCGCTACAAGATCAACAAGAAGCTCGGCGTCGAAGAGTCGTTCGACCAGCAGACGCTGACCATCGACGACATCGTCGCGACCATCAAGTACGTGGTGGCGCTGCACGCCGGCGAGACTGAGGTCGCCGCACCCGCCGGCGGCACGATCGTCGAGGCCGACGACATCGATCACTTCGGCAACCGGCGCATGCGCACGGTCGGCGAGCTGATCCAGAACCAGCTCCGCACCGGCCTGGCCCGCATGGAGCGTGTCGTGCGCGAGCGGATGACCACCCAGGACGTCGAGGCCATCACGCCGCAGACGCTCATCAACATCCGCCCGGTGGTCGCGGCGCTGAAGGAGTTCTTCGGCACGTCGCAGCTGAGCCAGTTCATGGACCAGAACAACCCGCTCGCGGGCCTGACGCACAAGCGTCGTCTGTCGGCCCTCGGCCCGGGTGGTCTGTCGCGTGAGCGCGCCGGCTACGAGGTCCGCGACGTCCACCCGTCGCACTACGGACGCATGTGCCCGATCGAGACGCCGGAAGGCCCGAACATCGGCCTCATCGGCTCGCTCGCGTCGTACGGGCGCATCAACTCGTTCGGATTCGTCGAGACGCCGTACCGCAAGGTCGCCAAGGGCAAGGTCAGCGACCAGGTCGACTACCTCACGGCCACCGACGAGGACCGCTACATCATCGCGCAGGCCAACTCGCCGCTCACCGACACCGGCAAGTTCGTCGACGACGCCGTGCTGGTGCGCCAGCGCGGCGGTGAGGCTGAGCTCCGGCCGGCCGGCGAGGTCGACTACATGGACGTCTCGCCGCGCCAGATGGTGTCGGTGGCCACGGCGCTCATCCCGTTCCTCGAGCACGACGACGCCAACCGCGCGCTCATGGGCTCGAACATGCAGCGTCAGGCCGTGCCGCTCGTCCGTAACAACGCTCCGTTGATCGGCACCGGCATGGAGTTCCGTGCCGCCGTCGACGCCGGCGACGTCACCGTGGCCAAGAAGGCCGGTGTCGTCAAGGAGGTCTCGGCCGACTCGATCGAGATCATGGAGGACGAGGGCACGTACACCACGTACCGTCTCGCCAAGTTCCGTCGCTCGAACCAGGGCACCTGCACGAACCAGCGTCCGCTGGTCGTCGAGGGAGCCCGGGTCGAGGTCGGCGCGCCGCTGGCCGACGGTCCGTGCACCGACGATGGCGAGATGGCCCTCGGCACGAACCTACTCGTGGCGTTCATGCCCTGGCAGGGACACAACTACGAGGACGCGATCATCCTGTCCCAGCGCGTCGTCCAGGACGACCTCCTCACCTCGATTCACATCGAGGAGCACGAGGTCGACGCCCGCGACACCAAGCTGGGCCCGGAGGAGATTACCCGCGACATCCCGAACGTCTCCGAGGAGATGCTCGCCGATCTCGACGAGCGCGGCATCATCCGCATCGGCGCCGAGGTCAACAACGGCGACGTCCTCGTCGGCAAGGTCACGCCCAAGGGCGAGACCGAGCTGACGCCCGAGGAGCGCCTGCTCCGGGCGATCTTCGGCGAGAAGGCGCGCGAAGTGCGCGACACCTCGCTCAAGGTGCCCCACGGCGAGTCCGGAACCGTCATCGGCGTTCGTGTGTTCAACGCCGAGGAGGGCGACGAGCTCAGCCCCGGCGTCAACCACCTCGTGCGGGTCTACGTCGCGCAGAAGCGCAAGATCAGCGACGGTGACAAGCTCGCGGGCCGCCACGGCAACAAGGGCGTCATCTCCAAGATCCTGCCGGTCGAGGACATGCCGTTCCTCGAGGACGGCACGCCCGTCGACATCGTCCTGAACCCGCTCGGCGTCCCCGGCCGCATGAACGTCGGCCAGGTCCTCGAGACCCACCTCGGTTGGGTCGCGAAGAACGGCTGGCAGGTCGAGGGTCAGACCGAGGACTGGCAGAAGCGACTGAAGAAGATCGGTGCCCTGAAGGCGCCGGCCGACTCCAACATCGCCACGCCCGTCTTCGACGGTGCTCGCGAGGACGAGATCACCGGTCTGCTGGCGTCTACGCTGCCGAACCGCGACGGCAACCGCCTGGTCGGTTCCGACGGCAAGGCCGTGCTGTTCGACGGACGTTCCGGTGAGCAGTTCCCCGACCCGATCTCGGTCGGCTACATGTACATGCTGAAGCTGCACCACCTGGTCGACGACAAGATCCACGCCCGTTCGACCGGTCCGTACTCGATGATCACCCAGCAGCCGCTCGGCGGTAAGGCCCAGTTCGGTGGCCAGCGCTTCGGTGAGATGGAGGTGTGGGCCCTCGAGGCCTACGGTGCCGCCTACGCCCTGCAGGAGCTCCTGACGATCAAGTCCGACGACATCCTCGGCCGTGTGAAGGTCTACGAGGCCATCGTCAAGGGCGAGAACGTTCCGGAGCCCGGCATCCCGGAGTCGTTCAAGGTGCTGGTCAAGGAGATGCAGTCACTGTGTCTCAACGTCGAAGTGCTCTCCTCCGACGGCACGGCCGTCGAGATGCGCGACGCGGAAGAGGATCTCTTCCGGGCCGCAGAGGAGCTCGGCATCGACCTGTCCCGCCG
>NZ_JBOHDT010000112.1:0-20417 GCF_050700635.1 Aeromicrobium sp. | reverse complement strand
GTCTCGCCGTAAGCCTTGTCGCGGACGCCGGACAGCGCCCCCGGCCAGGAGAACGGGGTGCGGGTGGAGCGCTCGACGACGACGATGCCGTCCGGGTCGAGACCGCCGATGCGGACGATCTCGGTGAGCAGGAACCCGATCTCGTCGGTGGCCAGCGAGTAGGGCGGGTCGAGCAGCACGAGGTCGTACGGCTGGGCTGGCAAGTCGCCCACGAAGCGCTCGGCCGTCGTGCGATGCAGCTCGGCGCCAGCCGCGTCCAGGTCGCGGATGTTGAGGGCGATGACCGACGCCGCACGTCGGTCCGACTCGACGAGATCGGCGTGCTCGGCTCCGCGTGACAGGGCCTCCAGCCCCAAGGCGCCGGACCCGGCAAACAGGTCGAGCACCCGCAACCCGTCGAGGCCGCCGAGTTCGGACTCCAGCGACGAGAACATCGCCTCGCGCACCCGGTCGGACGTCGGCCGGGTGCCGTCCCCCTTGGGCGTCTGCAGGCGCCGCCCACCCCACTGACCGGCCACGATGCGCGTCACGTGCGTTCCAGATAGTCGGCCTGCTCGGTCTCCTCCAGCGCTCGCACCGCGGCGGCCAGGGCGGGGTGGTGGTCCAGCGACGGGTCTGCGGCGACGACCTCGAGGGCGGCGTCGCGGGCGTCGGTGATGACGTCCTCGTGCCGGACGACCGACAGCAGCCGCAGGCTCGACCGGACACCCGACTGTCGCGCACCGAGCACGTCGCCCTCGTGCCGCAGCTCGACGTCGAGGCGGGACAGCTCGAAGCCGTCCGTGGAGGCGGCAACGGCGTCCAGCCGCTCGCGGGCCGGGGCGTCCGGATCGCTGGACGTGACCAGCAGACACAGGCCGGGCGCCGAGCCTCGGCCCACGCGGCCGCGGAGCTGGTGCAGCTGGGAGACGCCGAAGCGGTCCGCGTCCATGACGACCATGACCGTCGCGTTGGGCACGTCGACGCCGACCTCGACGACCGTGGTGGCGACGAGGACGTCGAACTCGCCGGCGGCGAACGCGTTCATGGTGGCGTCCTTCTCGTCAGCCGGGAGGCGGCCGTGCAGCATGCCGATGCGCAGGCCGGAGAGCGGGCCGGCGGTCAGCTCGGCGTGGACGTCGAGCAACGACCGGGTCTCCTTGTCCTCGCTCTCGTCGGCGACACCGATGCGGGAGACGACGACGTAGGCCTGCTTGCCGCCGTCGACCTCTTCACGCACGCGCTCCCAGGCGCGGTCCATCCAGGCGGGCCGCTCTGCGGCCGGAACGACCGTTGTCTGGATCGGCTTGCGTCCGGCGGGGAGCTCACGCAGTGTTGACGTCTCGAGATCACCGAACACCGTCATCGCGACGGTGCGCGGGATGGGCGTGGCCGTCATGACCAGTACGTGCGGCTTCACGTCGGACCGGTCGACGAGCGCCGAGCGCTGCTCGACCCCGAAGCGATGCTGCTCGTCCACCACGAGCAGGCCGAGGTCGGCGAACTGCACGTGCTCCTGGATCAGCGCATGGGTGCCGACGACGATGCCGGCCTCGCCTGAGGCGGCGTCGAGCAGCGCTTCGTTGCGGGTCTTGGCGCCGAGCGATCCGGTGAGCAGCTGCACGCGGGTGGCACCGTCGGCCCCGCCGAGCATGCCGCCCTGCGCCAGGTCGCCGAGCAGGGAGGTGATGGCGCGGTGGTGCTGCGAGGCGAGCACCTCCGTGGGAGCGAGCAGTGCAGCCTGGCCGCCGGCATCGACGACCTGCAACATCGCGAGAAGCGCAACGACCGTCTTGCCCGACCCGACCTCTCCCTGCAGGAGCCGGTGCATGGGGTGGGTGCGTTCGAGGTCGGACCCGATGACGTCGGCGATCTCCTTCTGGCCTTCGGTGAGGACGAAAGGCAGGCGTTCGGCGAACCGCTCGCGCAGGCCGCCCGCGAGGGCCGGACGCGCCGTCGCGGGATCGCGCTCGAGCGCGTGCCGGCGCTGCGCGAACACCGCCTGCAGCACGAAGGCCTCCTCGAAGCGGAACCGGTCGCGCGCCCGCTGCCACTGCTCCTTCGCGCGCGGGCGATGGATCTCCTCCAGAGCCGTGCGGACGTCGGACAGCCCGCGCTGGGCACGGACGTCGGCCGGCACCGGGTCGTCGAGCGATGCCAGCCCGTCGAGACACAGGGCGACCGACTGCTCGATCCGCCACGAGGCCAGCTTCGCCGTGGCCGGGTAGATCGGGATGATGCCGCGGCCCAGGCGTGAGTCCGCACTGATCTCCCCCGAGCCGTCGACCGGTTCGAAGTCGGGATGGGTGAGCTGCAGGGTGCCGCGGTACTCCCCCACCTCGCCCGCAAACAACCCGACGGTGTTCTCGGTCAGGGTCTTGAGCCGCCACGCCTGCTGGAAGAACGTGAGTGTCAGCCGGCCGGTGCCGTCGGTGACGACGACCTCCGTACGTGTCTTGCGTGGCTGGTTGCGGAATGCGTAGTTCTTCGCCGACACGACGCGGGCCATGATCGTGACGTGCTGCCCCACCATCAGGTCGGACAGGTCGGTGAGCTGCCCGATGTCGGCGTAACGTCGCGGGTAGTGACGCAGCAGGTCGTCGACCACCGTGAGGCCGAAGGCGGACTCCAGCACTTTCGCGGTCTTGTCGCCGACGACGGAGCGCAGGCGGGTGGACGGTTCGATCTGCATCATTCGACCGCGACGAACAACGGGTAGTGCTCCTGTCCGCCGTCATAGACGACGACGTCGATGTCGACGCGCTGGTCCTTGACGTGCCGGGTGAGCCGCTCCGCGAGGTCCGGGTCGGCGCCGGCTCCGGTGACGAGAGTCAGCATCTCGACGCCCGGCGAGAGCAGGCGGTCGACCACGTCGCGGGCCACCTGACCGAGGTCCGACCCGACGAAGGCGAAGTCGCCGGCCACGACGCCGAGGGCGTCGCCGGCCTCACACGGACCCGCCATGGTCATGCCTGGCTCGGTGGCCACGGTGACGGCACCGTGCTGCGTGTGTGCAGCGGCGCTCGACATCGCGACGACGTCCTCGTCGAAGGCGGTCCCCGGATCGTGGACGGCCAGTGCCGCCAGACCCTGGACCTGGGCGGTGGTGGGGATGACCGCGACCCGGGTGCCGTTCTGCCGGACCTCCTTGGCGGCGGCCTCGAACAGGCCGACGTACCGGGAGTTGTTCGGGAGCACAACGACCTCGTCGGCGCCGGCCCGGACCAACGCTTCGCGCATCCGGTCAACCACGAGCGGTTCGGTGCGGGTGAACTCGAGGACCTCGGCGCCGACTTCGCGGCACAGGTCGGTCAGTCCGGCCCCGGTGGTGGCCGCGACCACGACCCGTGAACGTCGAACGGTTCGCTGCCGGGCGATCTGGTCGGCGAAGTGGATCACGGCGATGCGGTACGGACGTCCCGCGACCAGCCCGGCCTCGATCGCGGCCCCCACGTCGTCGACGTGGACATGGACGTTCCAGAGCCGGTCGCCACCGACCACGACGAGGGAGTCGCCGAGCCCGTCGAGCGTGGCGCGCAACGGGGTCAGCTTCTCGTCGTCCGCCTCCAGCAGGTACATCACCTCGTAGGCCGGACCGCCCTCGACCAGGTCGTCCCCGACCGGGGTGGGTACCGGCACCTGGTGGACGACGCGATCGGGCACCCGTCCGGTGAAGGCCTGCTCGGTGGCGTCGAGCACGACCACGAGCGCGCGTCCACCGGCGTCGACCACGCCGGCCCTGGCGAGCCGCTCCATCTGCATCGGAGTCCGGGCGAGGGCTTCTCGAGCCGATGCAGCTGCCCGCGCAAAGGTTCTGCGACCATCGGCGCCGCCCTCGACAGCCACCTCGGCACCGGTCGCCGCAGCTGCTGCGACGGTCAGGATCGTGCCCTCGACCGGACGGCCGACCGCGGCGTATGCGGCGTCGGACGCAGCACGGAACGAGCGGGCGACGTCGGTCGCTGTCAGGTCGGCGTGCACGTCGAGGTCATGGAAGCAGGCCCGCACGAGCTGGGAGAGAATGACGCCGCAGTTGCCCTTGGCGCCGAGGAGCAGTCCGTCCGTGTACGCCTTGATGAGCTCGGGAACGTCGGCATCAGGGTCCAATGCGTCCACGGCGTCGACGCCGGCCACGAACGTCAGGTAGGCGTTGGTGCCGGTGTCGCTGTCGGGAACCGGGAACACGTTGAGCGCGTCGATCTCGGCACGGGCGCCGGACAGGGCTGACGCACACAGCTGAATCCACGCGCGGAACGCGTCGGCGCGCAGCGTCAGGACCATGGGGCCGAGGCTATCGGGCCAATTCGCTTCGATCGCACAGCGTCGGCTATCCTTGAGCGGTTGCCTGCCGGCGAGTGTTCGCTGCGGGCTCGTTCGTTCCAGACTTAGATTCTCAGGAGTGGTCGCCGTGGCAGCGGTCTGTGATGTGTGCGGCAAGGCACCCGGCTTCGGCCACAACGTCTCGCACTCGCACCGGCGTACGAAGCGTCGTTTCGACCCCAACATCCAGCGCGTGCGCGCGGTGGTCGACGACACCCCCAAGCGTCTCAACGTCTGCACCTCCTGCCTGAAGGCCGGCAAGGTCAGCCGCTGACCATGGCGGACGGTCGGGTCCACGCCTTCACCGACGACGCCCTCGGCGATCTCGACGCGGTCGGGGTCGCCGCTGCGATTGCCAAGGGCGACATCAGCGCCAGTGAAGCCACCGAGGCAGCGATCACTCGTGCCGAGCAGGTCGACCCGGGCCTGAACATGCTGGTCGTGCGCGACTTCGATCGGGCGCTCAGCCAGGCCGCATCCCCCGCACCCGGTCGGCTCTCCGGCGTCCCCAGCGTCATCAAGGACAACACCGACGTCGCCGGGCTCCCGACGCGCCATGGGTCGGAGGCCGTTCCGGCACGAGACGCCAAGGCCGACGCCGCTTTCACCACACAGCTGCGTTCCACCGGTGTCGTCGTCATCGGCAAGTCGACGATGCCGGAGTTCGGCTTCAACGCGTCCACCGAGTTCGAGAACCTGCTGCCGACGCGCAACCCGTGGAATCCGGAGTTCTCCTGCGGAGCCTCGTCGGGTGGTTCGGCGGCACTCGTCGCGTCCGGCGTGGTGCCGATCGCGCACGCCAACGACGGCGGCGGTTCCATCCGGATCCCGGCGGCCGCTTGCGGACTCGTCGGTCTCAAACCGACCCGGGGCCGGGTGGCTGACGCGGCGGAGGCCGCGACGATGCCGGTCAACATCATCAGCAACGGGGTCGTCACCCGCACAGTGCGCGACACCGCCCACTTCCTGGCCGGCGCCGAGGCGCACCGGGCGGCCTCGGGGATGCCGAACGTCGGTCTCGTCGAAGGTCCGAGCGAACGACGACTGCGCGTCGGCCTGATCGTCGACTCCGTCACCGGAACGCCCACCGACGACGAGACCCGGGCCGCCGTCCAGGACACCGCGACGCTGCTGGAGAAGCTGGGCCACACGGTCGTCGAAGTGCCGTTGCCGGTCACCGAGCGGTTCCAGGCCGACTTCGTCCACTACTGGGCTCTGCTGGGCTTCTCGTCCCACCACTTCGGCAAGCGGGTCATCACGCCCGGCTTCGACAAGTCACGCACCGACCCCCTCACGAAGTACCTGGCGCGGCGGTTCGTCCGTCAGGCGTGGCGCACGCCCGCGGCCATCCGCGGTCTCAAGCACAGCGAGGCCGTCTACCGCCGCTCGTTCGCCGACTACGGCGTCGACGTGGTGGTCTCGCCGACGCTCGGGCACACCACACCGCGGCTCGGCCACCTCTCCCCCAACGTCGCGTTCCCCGAGATGTTCGAACGCCTCATCCGCTATGCGGCGTTCACGCCACTGCACAACGCGTCGGGTGCTCCCGCGGTCTCGCTGCCGCTCGGGAGCACGTCCGAGGGCCTGCCCATCGGTGTGCACCTGTCGGCCCTGCACGGCGACGAGCGAACACTGCTCGAGGTCGCCTACGAGCTCGAAGCCGCCCGCCCGTTCGCCCGCATCCAGGATTAACCCGCTCGCGAGAGAGAAAAACACCCGTCGCGAGAGACTTTCTGCGACGCACGGGTGGACTTCTCTCTCGCGAGTAGTGACTTTCTCTCTCGCGAGCGTCAGGCGTAGTGGCGGTGGCCGTGGGGGCCCTCGAAGGGTGAGCTGTCGACGAGCACGCCCGGCTCCTCGCCCGACTGCACGTCGCGCACGGAACCGATCGTCGTCCAGCCGTCCGGCACAGCTGTCGCGGGGCTGAACGTGGCCACCAGCGCGTAGTCGTCACCTCCGGTGAGCATGAACCGGATCGGGTCGGTGCCCAAGGCGTCGGCCACCGTGCCGACCGCCTCCGGGATCCTGAACGCGTCCGTCTCCAAGTCGATGACGACCGCGCTGGCCCGAGCGACGTGTCCGACATCGGCGAGCAGCCCGTCGCTCACGTCGATCATGGACGTGGCTCCGGCGTCGGCGGCCTGGGGTCCGGCAGCGTACGGCGGGTGCGGGGTTCGGTGCGCATCGACGGCAGTCTTCGGCGAACGGAAGCCCCGACTCAGGGCAGCGAAACCGGCACCCGCCAGCCCGAGCACTCCGGCGAAGGCCACGACGTCGCCCGGTGCCGCACCGTCGCGGCGCACCGGATGAGCGGCATCTCCCATGGCTGTGACCGCGATGACGACCTGGTCGGCCGCGGTGACGTCGCCTCCCACGACGTGGGCGCCGACGAGTTTGCACTCCGCCTCGAAACCTTCTGCGAGGTCGAGGACCCAGGACGCGGGCAGCTGGGCCGGCAGGCCGAGCGCGACGGTGAGTGCCGTCGCCACCCCACCCATCGCGTTGATGTCGGACAGGTTGGCCGCCGCAGCCTTGCGCCCCACCTCGACGGCTGACGACCAGTCGCGACGAAAGTGACGCCCCTCGATAAGCAGGTCGCTGGAGACGAAGAAGGTGCCGTCGCGGGTTTGGACCTGGGCGGCGTCGTCGCCGGGCCCGATCAGCGTCTGACGGTTCGAACCAGCCCGCTCCCGCACGAGGTCGATCAGCGCGAACTCGCCGACTTCACCGACTGTCCGCTGATCTGTCTGCACCCGTCCATCATCGCGCAGGTAGGGGCGCGTTCGAGGACACCGTCGGGTAGCGTGTCACCCGCTCGTTCCGTGCACGTGCCCAGCAAGGAGTCGCGATGGTCGTCCAGGCATACATCCTCGTGCAGACCGAGGTGGGCAAGGCGGCCGAGGTCGCGAAGGCGATTGCTGCGATCAAGGGCGTCACCCTCGCCGAGGACGTCACCGGCCCGTATGACGTCATCGTCCGCGCCGAGGGCCCCAGCGTCGACGAGCTCGGCTCGCTCGTGGTCTCGACCATCCAGGTCGTGCCCGGCATCACCCGCACCCTCACGTGCCCCGTCGTCAACTTCTGAGCGCTCTGGTCCTCGTCGCGGCTCTGGCCGGGTGCGGCGGGCAGCTCGACGTCGACGACTACCCCACCGCCGAAGGCACCGACCTCGACTGCAAGGCCCTCCTCGCCGATGTTCCGCAGCGCGTCGCCGGGCAGGAGAACCGCGACGTCTCCGGACGGGTCGCCGCTGCGTGGGGTGACCCGGCGATCATTCTGCGATGCGGCGTGGAGAAGCCGGAAGCCCTTCGTCCCGAGTCCCAGTGCTTCGCGGTACGCGACGTCGGCTGGCTGGCCGAGACCACGGCCGACGGATATCTCTTCACCACGATCGGACGCACGTTCCACGTCAGCGTCGAGGTTCCGAAGTCCTACGACCCCGCCGCCGACGTCCTCGCCGACCTGGCGTCATCGGTCAAGAAGCACAACCCCGAGAAGGAACCCTGCGTCTAGCGGAGGCCGAGTGGTCGATCCAGCGCCAGCTGGAGCAGCCGGTCGACGAGCTGGGCGTAGGTGAGGTCGCTGGCCTCCCACAGCAGCGGGAACATCGAGTAGGGCGTGAACCCGGGCATGGTGTTGATCTCGTTGACGACCAGCTCGCCGTCGCCGCTCAGGAAGAAGTCGACCCGGGCCAGGCCCTCGCAGCCGAGCGCCTCGAACGCCTGCACCGCGTACGCGCGAATGCGGTCGGAGAGCACCTCGGGGATGTCGGCGGGCACGATGTTGGTGCTCGAGCCGTCGAGGTACTTGGCCTCGAAGTCGTAGAACTCGTGCGACGAGTCCTCCTCCACCACGATTTCGCCGACGACGCTCGCGACCGCCGTGCCGTCGAGCCGCTGGATGACGCCGCACTCGAGCTCGCGCTTGTCGCGGACCGCTGACTCGACGAGCACCTTCGGGTCGAAGTCACGGGCCTTCTCGACCGCCGACTCGAGCTCCTCCCAGGCATCGACCATCATCACGCCCGAGCTGGATCCGGCCCTGGCGGGCTTGACGAAGACCGGCAGACCGAGCGCCTTGACGCGGGCAGCCACGCGCGCACGGTCGCTCTCCCACTCGCGGGGCAGCACGGCGACGTAGGGGATCTGCGGCAGGCCCGCCGAGGCGAAGACCGTCTTGGTGAAGGGCTTGTCCATGGCGACCGAGCTGGCCAGCACACCGGCACCGACGTACCGGACACCGGCCATCTCGAGCTGCCCCTGGATGGTGCCGTCCTCGCCCCACGGACCGTGCAGCAGCGGAAGGACGACGTCGAACCCGCGCAGGTCGTCCCAGCTGAAGGCGGGCATCTCCGGCCGCACCGCCGGAAGGGTTCCGGCTGGCAGATCGGGCCACGACGCCGTCTCGCGCACCCAGTCACCGTCGAGGGTGATACCGACCGGGGTGACCTCGAAACGGTCCTGATCGACGACCTGCAGGACGTTTGCCGCGGTCAGGCACGACACACCGTGTTCGCTGGAACGTCCGCCGAAAACGACGGCCAGTCGGAGCTGGGAAGTCGAGGGGAGGCTCATTGCGGAGCACCTTACCGGTCAGGGCACAATGACCTCATGGCCGGATACCGACTCTCTCCCTCGACCATCGCCGTCGGAGCCGGGCGTCCCGAACGATCTCCCGGCGCACCGTTCAACGCCCCACTCACACTGGCTTCGTCGCTGGTCCCCGGGGGCACCTCGGAGTACGCGCGCGACGGCAATCCCGCCTGGGAGTCGTTCGAGGCGGTGCTCGGCGCCCTGGAGGGAGGAAACGCCCTGGCCTTCTCCTCGGGCGTCGCGGCGGCCACCGCGGTCTTCGACCTGGTGCCCGCCAAGGCAGCCGTCGTCGCTCCTCGCCACGCGTACTCCGGCACGCTCACCCAGCTCCGCGAGCGCGCTCGCCGTGGTCTGATCGATCTGAGACTCGTCGACGTCGAAGACACCCGGGAGGTCCTCGACGCCGCTGCCGGCGCCGCCCTGGTCTGGATCGAGTCGCCCACCAACCCGATGCTCGAGATCGCCGACATCGAGGCGATCAGCCACGCCGCGGCCGAGGCGGGCACAGCCGTGGCCGTCGACAACACCTTCGCGACGCCGCTGCGCCAACGCCCGCTCGACCTCGGAGCCGACTTCGTCGTGCACTCGGCCTCGAAGCTGCTGTCCGGACACAGCGACGTCGTGCTGGGCGCGGTGGTCACCAACAGCAACCGTGCGCTGCGCGCCATCAAGGTCCGCCGCACCAATCTCGGCTCGATCCCCGGAGCCATGGAGTGCTGGCTCGCCACCCGCGGCATCCGGACGCTGCACGTGCGTCTCGACCGCGCCGAGGCGAACGCCCGCGAGCTGCACCGACGCCTCTCGGCTGCCCGCGCCGTCCAGTACTCCCGCTACCCCGGCTTCGGCACGATCATCGGGTTCGAGGTCGGCGGCGGCGCGGAGATCGCCCAGAAGCTCACCGAGCAGAGCAGCGTCATCGCGTACGCCACCAGCCTCGGCGGGGTGGAGACCACGTGGGAACGTCGCCGACGCCACGCCCTGGAGTCGTCCTCGGTGCCCGAAGGACTCATCCGCCTCTCGGTGGGCATCGAGGACGTCGAGGACATCTGGGCCGACGTCGAGAGGGCCTTGGCGGCCGTCAGCCGACGCTAGACGCGCTAGAGGACCTCGGACTTGGCCTCGCGTGAGATGAGGGCCTTGACCAGCGCCTCGGGATCCATCCGGCCCTCGATGAGGGCGGTCACGTGCTCGACGATGGGCATGTCGACACCGTGCAGCTCGGCGAGCTCCGAGACGGACGAGCACGACTTGACGCCCTCGGCCACCTGACGGGTCTGGGCGGCCACCTCGTCGACGCTCATCCCCTGCCCGAGCTTCTCGCCGAACGTGCGGTTGCGCGACAGCGGTGACGAGCACGTGGCGACGAGGTCGCCCATGCCGGCCAGGCCGGAGAACGTCACCGGGTCGGCGCCGATCGCGACGCCGAGGCGGGCCGTCTCTGCGAGCCCGCGGGTGATGACGGTGGCCTTGCTGTTGTCGCCGAAGCCGAGCCCGATGCAGACGCCCACGGCAAGTCCGATGATGTTCTTGGTGGTGCCGCCGAGCTCGCAGCCGATGACGTCGGTGTTCGTGTACGGGCGAAATGCCTCGGTGTGGCAGAGCTTCTGCAGTCGTTGCGCGACCGAGACGTCCTCGCAGGCCACGACGCTGGCCGCCGGCTCTCGCGCGGCGATCTCGCGGGCCAGGTTGGGTCCGCTGATCACCGCGATGCGCTCCGGGCCGGCACCCGTGATCTGCGCAATGACCTCGCTCATCCGCATGTGGGTGCCGACCTCGATGCCTTTCATGAGGCTCACCATCACCGCATCGGGCGGGATCGAGTCCGCCCACGTCTCGAGGTTGACGCGTAGCTGTTGGGACGGCATCGCCAGCACGACGACCTCGGCGCCGTCGAGCGCCTCGGCCGGGTCCGAGTGTGCGGAGATGGCGTCGGGAAGCGTGACGTTGGGCAGGTAGTCGGCGTTCTCGTGCGTGGCGTTGATCGACTCGCACAGCTCGGCGCGACGACCCCAGATCCGCACCTCGTTGCCGGCATCGGCGAGCACGATGGCGAACGCCGTGCCCCACGACCCTGCCCCCATCACCGCGGTTCTCGCCATCACAGCTCCTTAGACTTCTTCGTGCTCGTGTGCTTGCCCACCGTATGCACGTCGATGCGCCGAGTCGACGGAAGCTCCCCGCGCACCTCCGCCATCATGGCGGTCAGCGTGTCCATCAGCCGGTCGGTAGCGGTGCGGAGCAGCTTCTCGTCCAGCACCTGGCCCTCGAGGTCGGACAGGTCGATCGGGTCGTCCACCCGGATGTGGATCGTCTTGCGGGGCAGCAGACGGGGGCGCTTGCTGTATGGCCAGAGGATCTCCTGCGGACCCCATTGCATGAGCGGCACCAGCGGCGTGCCGGTGGACAGTGCGACCCGAACCGCACCGGTGTAGCCGCTCATGGGCCAGGCGGCAGGGTCGCGGGTGATCGTGCCCTCGGGATAGATGGTGACGACGAGGCCGGCACGAACAGCAGCCTCCGCCGGGCCGAGCGAGTCCTTCGCGTTGGCGGTGCGGCGACGCACGGGGATCTGCTCGGCCGAGCGCAGGATCGCACCGACGACCGGGGCCTTCATCAGGGTGTCCTTGGCGAGGAACCGCGGGGTGACGCCGTTGTCGACCATGAAGTGCGAGATGACGAACGGGTCGAGGTGCGAGATGTGGTTCGGGGCGAGGACGTAACCCGTGCCCCGCGGCAGCTTCTCGGCACCCTGCCAGTCGCGCTTGGTGAGAAGCATCAGGAGCGGTCGGAGGATGAAGACGATGACGCGCAGGGTGCGGGGCAAGCCGCGTCGGTCCATGGGGGCGAGCCTAGGCCATGTCTCGTGAACCCAGCCCGATCAGGGAGCGGGTCGATCGCGCCCGATCCGGCAAGGCCGAGGAGGGATGTGCACCGGGGTCGTGCACAGACCGACGAGAACGCCGCCGGTCGGGATGCGACGGCCCGCGAGCCGGGCTGGGGTCACGAGGCATGGCCTAATCGGGCAGGCCGGTTGCCGTCAGCCGCTCTACGAGCCCGGAGGCCCGTTGCACCTGGTGGTCGATGGCGTCGCGGATCGCGGCCTCGGTGCCGACGATCCGGACCTTGTCCTGCGCGCGGGTGACGGCGGTGTAGAACAGCTCGCGCGTGAGCAGCCGCGACTCCGGCGGCGGCATGATGACCGTGACCTCCTTGGCCTGCGAGCCCTGGGACTTGTGCACGGTCATGGCATGCATGGTCTCGGCATCGGGCAGACGGGTGGGGGCGAGTATCCGCGGCGCGTCGGTGCCGCGCGTCAGAGCGACGACCAGGGAGCCGTCCGGCCGGCGCAGGGTCACGCCGACATCGCCGTTGTAGACCTCCAGCTCGCGGTCGTTGGCCGTGACGAGGACCGGACGTCCCGGGTACCAGAGGTCGTAGTGGGTGACCCCGGTGACCTCGGCCACCATGCGCTCGACCTCGCGGTTCCAGCCCTGGACGCCGAAGCGTCCCTCGCGGTGGGCACACAGCAGCCGGTGCTCGTCGAGCGTCGCGATCGCCGACGCCGCGTCGTTCTGCTCCCCGGCGATTCGCAGGGTGCGTCCGGCGTCGCGCAGCCGCGCCCGCAGCACGTGTGTGGCGGCCGCATCGGCGGGATCGACCAGCTCGATCTCGTCGTGGCCCTCCAGCAGGAGCGCGATCGCCCCGTCGGCATCGCCACCACGCACCAGGGAGGCGAGCTCGCCGATCTCATCACCGAACCGGTGCGACCGGGTCAGCCGCGACACCGGCTGGGCGGGGTGCTCCTCCAGCCCCGCGACGAGGTCGGCCAGGACCACCCCCGCCTCGACCGACGCGAGCTGGTCCGCGTCGCCGACGAGCACGAGGCGGGCGTCGGGGCGCACGGCTTCGAGCAGGCGGGCCATGTGCGTGAGCGAGACCATGGATGTCTCGTCGACGACCACGACGTCGTGCGGGAGCCGGTGGTGCGCGTCGTGGCGGAAGCGAACGCTGCTCCCCCGATATCCGAGCAGCCGGTGGAGGGTCGACGCGCGCAGCGCACCGAGGCGCTTCTGGTCGACCTCCGGCAGCTCGGCGGTGGCTGCCGCCGTGGCGTCCTGCAGGCGTGCGGCGGCTTTGGCGGTGGGAGCACACATCGCGATGCGGGGTGGTTGGCCGGTCGCGATCTGGTGCTGTTCGGCGACGAGGGCGAGCAGTCGCGCGACGGTGGTGGTCTTGCCGGTGCCCGGGCCGCCGGTGAGGACGGTCGTCCACCGGCCGACAGCAGCCTTGGCGGCCGCGCGCTGCTCGGCGTAGTCCGGATCGTCGAAGAGCCGGTCGAGGCCGGCCGCGAGGGCGTCCTCGTCGACGTCGGGCGCGGCGTGACCGAGGCGTGTCAGGACGTCGTCGCACACCGCGCACTCCTCCCGCCAGTACCGGTCGAGGTAGAGGCGGGTGCCCTCGAGACGGAGGATCTGCTCGTCGACGAGTGGGCTCGCCGCCACCCGCTCGATCCACACGCGCGGCTCCGGCCACTCCATGACGGCCTCGTCCTGCTCGAGAGACACCTCGTGGGCCTTCAGCAGGTCGAGGCACACCGACCCGTGCCGCACCGCCCGGACGGTCAGGGCCGCGGCCAGGAGGACGTCGGGTTCGGTCTCGCCGACCGTGGCGGCGAGACGCGTGGCGACATGGACGTCCGCCGCCGCGAGGATGTCGGCCGTGTTGAAGCTCGCGAGCACCCCGGATGCGCCGAGGGCGAGCCGGCGGTCGCGACGGTCGTCGATCATGGCGTCGCCTCCAGACGGCCGCCGGCCAGCAGCTCCGAGAGGTCGGTCACAAGGGCGGCTGGCGGGCGCCACGAGAAGACGCCACACGGCACGCCGTCGACGATCGGTGTGTCGGGCCCGCACATGCCGCGGACATAGAGGTAGAGAACGCCGCCGAGGTGACGGTCGGGGTCGTAGTCCGGAAGCCGCCAACGCAGGTATCGGTGCACGACGACGGAGTAGAGCATCGCCTGGAGCGGGTAATGGGAATGCAGCATCGACTCGGCCATGCGCTCGGGGGTGTAGTCGAGTGCCGTGAGCGGGACCTCCGGGTCGCCGAGCATGTTGGTCTTGTAGTCGACGACGAGGTGGCGGTGGCCGCCGGCGTCTGGCACCCGAAGCACGACGTCGATCGAGCCGCCGAGGTAGCCACGGAGCACCTGCTCACCGAGCGACGGCGTGTCGAGTCGGTCAGCGTAGGCAACCAACGGGTCGCCGTCGGGCAGGTGTTGCCGCATCGCCTCGGCAACTCCACCGAGCACCGATGCCCGGGCTCTGGACCGGTCTCCTCCCCCGAGCGGCAGCTCGAAATCGAGCTCGCAGAGCCGCTCGGACGAGCCGAGATCGCTGAGGCGCAGGCCATCAGCCAGCGGACCGAGTGAGGTGTGCTGCATCGGCACCAGTGCCCGGGCGAGGTCGGCGGGTGGGACGTCGACGGGCCACCAGCGGAGCTGCTCGGTGACGTGCCCCAGCAGCTCCGACTCGAGGTTGGGCACGGTGACGTCGGCATGTTCGAGCACCGCGTGCACCAGCGAGCCGAAGGCTGCACCGGCGGTCAGGTCGGCCATCGGGGACATCGGGGCCCCCGTGTCGGACTCGGGCTCGGGAGCGGCCGGCGCCTCCTCCTCGGATGGCTCCTCGTCGACAGTGCCAGGTTCCTCCGGCTCGGCGACGACGACCGCTGCGCGCTCGGCCCGGATCAGGCCGGAGTAGGACGTCCGTCGCCACGCGGTGTCGATCGGTCTGTCGAGCGTGCTGATCTGCAGGGCGGGCGAATCGGGGATCGTCGGCGCGACCGTGACGTCGCTCATCGGGCCGACCTGCTCCAGGTGAACCGCTCCGGCGGTCTGCCAGGTGGCAAACCCGCCCGTCACGTCTCCGGGCGACGGGACGGCGATCCTCTGCGGCACCAGTCCTTCGTGCTCAGGTCCGCGCCCGAGCAGCAGCCGGGTCAGCCCGGACTTGTCGGCGTTGTGGCTCGGCGCCCACCAAGCCACCACCCTGGACTGCGCGCGCGTGAGCGCGACGTAGGTGAGGCGGAGCTCCTCGGCGGCGACCTCGGCCCTGACCGCGGCGGCGACATCGGACGACGCCTCCCCACCGACGTGCCGCATGCGGACCGTGCCGTCGTGGAAGAGCGGGACCGCTTCGTCGCGGACGTAGCAGTCGAAGTGCATGGGCAGGTAGACGACCGGGTACTGCAGGCCCTTGCTGCCGTGGATGGTGAGGATCTGCACCGCAGCGGCGTCACTCTCCAGACGCCGTGGACGCTCGCTGCTGCCGCGGTCGCGTCGCCGCTCGCGCCGCAACCACTCCAGCAGTGCCGGAAGGCCCAGCCGCTCGCGATGAGCGACGTCGTGCAGCATCTGCCCGAGGTGGTGCAGGTCGGTGAGGTGTCGCTCGCCGCCCGGACGTGCGAGCACGCGCTCGGCCAGTCCGGTGGCCGTGGCCGCCTCGTGCACGGCCGCAACGCCCTGGGCGCGGAAGAGGTCCAGCCAGTGCCGCACCTGCTCGGCGACGTCGTCGGCCAGCGCCTCGCCCCCGGCATCGAGCGAGGCCGGCGTCTCGCCCACGAAGGACGACAGGGCGAAGGCTCGAACACGTTTCGACGCCTGCCGCTCCAGCGCCTCGAGCAGCGTGAGCCATTCGTCCGCAGCGGGGCTGAGCAGGACACTGTCGCCGCCGGTGACCACGCTCGGGATGCCGCGTGCCGACAGCGCCGCGCGGAACAGGTCGACCCCCGTCCGCGTGCGCATGAGGATCGCGACGTCGCCCGGGCGGACGGGCCGTGTCTCGATGCCGTCGTCGAAGGTGGCGCCCGACGCGATGAGCCCAGCGACGTCGTCGGCGAGATCGGTGGCGATGCGAGCGCGTAGCTCGGCGATGGGCGGCGCCTTGCCGTCATCACCCCCGGGAACGACCCTGAGCCGGAACGGGTGCGGGTCTGGTGCGCCGGCGAGGCGGCTGCCGCGATGCTGCGCTCCGACGGGGTGGACCGTGATCCGCTCGTCTCCCAGCTGGGCGCCCCGGGTGAGCACCTGCAGCGCCTCGACGAGCGGCGCGTCGGCGCGGTGATTGACCGCCAGCGTCCGGGCGTCGCCCGCGGTGCCCGCGGCCCCCAGATAGGTGACCACGTCGCCGCCGCGGAAGGCGTAGATGGCCTGTTTCGGGTCGCCGATGAGGACGAGGGTGGCGTGGTCGGAGAACGCGCGGTCGAGGACATCCCACTGCACCGGGTCGGTGTCCTGGAACTCGTCGACGAGCACGATGCTCCAGCGCTGACGCATGCGGTCGCGGGCCGGCGCGTCGGCGGCGGCGAGGGCGGTGGCGAGGCGGCTGAGGAGGTCGTCGTAGGACAAGAGGCCGAGTCGCTGCTTGCGACGCTCGACCTCGGTCCGGACGCTCTCGGCGAAGGAGACCCGCTGCCCAGGTACGGACGTCGGGTCGGCGTCGGACGGCGCGAGATGCGCCTGCGGGTCACCGACGGCCGCGCGCCCGATGGTCAGCGCTGCCGCGGCGCTGAACGGAGGTGGCTCCTCGTGGTCACCGAATTGGCGAATGTAGAGGTCGCCGACGACCTCGACCACGAGCTCGTCGAGATCCTCGACCAGCGTCACGTTGGAGTCGGTGTCGCCGGCGACACCGAGTGAGCGCAGCACGAGCTGGCAGAACTGATGCGTGGTGGCGATGGTGGCGGCGTCGAAACCCGCGAGCGCGTCCGTGATGCGCGCGCAGCGTTCGGCCACGGCGGCATCGTCGCCCTGCGCGAGATGGCCGAGCATGCCGCCGACCTCGCGAGCGGACGCCGGGTCGGCGAGCACTCGTCGAGCCTCGACGAGCTGCTCGCGGACCCGCTCGCGCAGCTCCTGGCTGGCCATGCGACCGAACGTGATGACCAGCATCTCGTCGAGCGTGGCCACTCCTTCGGCGACGTAGCGGGTGACGAGGGCACCGACGGTGTAGGTCTTGCCGGTGCCAGCGCTGGCCTCGAGAACCGTGGTGCCGGTCGGCAGCGGACCGAGCAGGTCGAATGGTTGCATCACCGGATCACCACCCGGTCGAGCATCGGTTGCCACAACCGCCGGGCGAGCGCGCCCAGCCGCGTGCTCTCGTCCGCGAATGCCTCACCCGGGCCCGGCGGGTCGCGCAGCAGCAGCCCGAAGGGCGCCTGCGAGCCCCACACGCGCACGTGGAACGGGTCCCCGTCCTCCTTGAGCCAGGACAGGTCGGAGGTCTTCCACTCCTTGAGAGCAGCCGCTCGGGCCGACACGTCGCGGCGCATCGACGCCCAGGCGTGACCGGTCTTGAGCGGCAGGGGTAGCGGGCCACGCATGCCCGCGTCGTACATCGCGACCAGGTCGCGCAGGATCGCTGCCGGCTCGTCGACCCGCCCGAAGACCAGGCTGGTCGCTCCGTCACCACGATCGGGACGAGTGACCATGCCAGATCTCCAGTCATCGTCCGGATCGACGGCGCTCAGGACGAGCGCAGGCAGCCAGGCGTCGATGTAGTGGCGTGGGCCGAGCTTCGAGAAGGTCGCCCCCACTCGGCGGGTACCGTACACGTCGGTGACGGTGCCACGGAGTCGCCGGCCGTCGCCGAGGTCGACGTCGACGTCGATCGACGTGCTCGGGGCGTCTCCTCGTGCCTCCCGGGCGGCCGCCGCAACCGGTTCGAGCTGCGTCGTGACGGTCTGCAACAGGCGCGAACCGAGCCAGCGCGGCGGCACCGTGCCACGACGCCACTCCTTCTGGCGGGCATGAGCGAGGTCGGTTCCGCGAGCGACCTCCTGCAGCAGGCGATCGCCGATCGCCCATCGGGCGAGACCGTCGAGCTCGAGCGGCATCAGGTCGTGGACTTCTTCGCCTTCGTCCGGCAGGCCGATTCCCACACGCTGCGTGAGGAACGCCTTGACCGGATGACGCAGGAACGCGCCGAGGGAGTCGAGGTCGACGTCCTCGACCGGCGTGGCCGGCAGTTCGGTGAAGCCAGGCGCCGGCCGTCGTTCACCCGCCGCGGAGCGCGCGCCGGCGAGGGCGGCGGGGTCGAAGGAGAAGGGTCGCGGCGTGCCGAGCACCCCGGGCCGCAGGTTGCGCTGGTCGAAGGGCTGCAGCGGATGACGGACGACGGAATGCCGCCGCGCCCCGGGCACGGTGGTGTCGAGGGCGTCGAGCAGCTCGCCGAGCGGAACGGCCGGTGGGCGCGAGAGACCCGTGGTCTCCTGGGCGCCGGCGTACGTGACGACGAGATGCTCCGACGCGGCCATCACCGCGTCGAGCAGCAGCTGCCGGTCTTCGCTGCGGGGGTCACGCTCCCCGGTGAACGGGGTGCGCGCCAGGGCGTCGTCGCCGTCGACGATCGTGTTGCGCGGAAACACGCCGTCGTCGAGACCGAGCAGGCAGACGACCCGGTGCGGCACCGAGCGCATCGGCACCATCGTGCAGACCGTGAGCGAGCCGCTGCGGAAGTTCGCCCGCGTCGGCCGAGCCGCCAACCGCCCGGCCAGCAGCGATCGGATGTCGGACAGGCGCAGCTCGGTGCGACCACCGGCGTCGTCACCGAGTGCGGCGAGCTCGCGCTGAACCTGACCGTTCTGCCACTCCTGTCCCCACTCGACGGCGGTGAGACTCGCGACGCCGTCGAGCAAAGCGTCGACCCAGTGGGCGACCGGGTGACTGCCGACCATGCGGTCGGTGACGTCGCGCAGACGTTCGACGAGCTCGGCCAGCCGGCCGGCGAGATCGATGCTCGTGGACCCGACGTCGTCGAGCGGCAGCGTGGTGCCGATCCATCGATCTGCGTCGTCGGAGACGGCCACCCCGGCCAGCACGCGGTCGAGCCCGAACCGCCAGGTGTTCTGGACGTAGCGCTCCAGGCCGAAGGGGCCGCGGTGGTCGGCATCGAAGGCCCAGCGGATGCCGGCGTCCTCGACCCACCTGTCGATCGTCTTGAGGTCGTCGTCGCTGAAGCGGAAGCGGCGACGCACGGGGTCGGCCGAGCAGAGGTCGAGAACCAGACTGGCCTCGGCCCGGCCGCCGGCGACGTCGAGCAGCTTGTCGACGACGGCCAGGAGGGGGTTGGTCTGCGCGAGCGCCCGGTCGGCGAGCCGGACCTCGAGACGGTGGCCGGGGTGCCACCCGCCGTGACCGGCACCACCGAGGCCGAAGGCTGCCTCGACTAGCGGGGCGTACGCCTCGATGTCGGGACACATCACCAGCACGTCGCGTGGCTCGATGGTGGGGTCGTCCGCCAGCAGGCCGAGGATCACCTCGCGCAGCACCTCGACCTGACGAGCGGCACCGTGGCAGGCATGCACCTGCACGCTGCGGTCGGCGGGGTCTAGGGTCCGCTCGTCCGCGCCGGTGATCGTGTCGGTGGCGAGGTCGTGCTGGAGCCACCCCAGCAGTGTGTCCGGACGCTCGGGCCCCAGCCCGTGCGGTCCTGTGCTGATCGGGTCGTCGACGTCGACGAACGGGGTCAGCGTGCGCTCCAGCTCGCGGACGTCGCGGCCCAACGATGCGAGCAGGGGATGCCGGACACGCTGATGGGACGTGTCGTCGCGACGCGGCACGGCGCCGGACAGGTCGACCAAGGCGTCCCACTGGGCGTCGGACGGGTGCGGCAGCCAGACGTGGACGTCGCGCCGGCTCCCCAGGGCGCCGAGCAGCTCGGCCTCGGTGAGCGCGATCCGCGTGTGGCCGAAGAGCGAGAGCCTCGGCGGCAGCCCTTCGGCACCCTCTCCGTCGCGCAGGGCCTGCAAGACGCTCGTGTGCCGCTGGGCCGGAGACGGCGTGTCGGTGGCCTCGAGCAAGCGGCGCCAAAGCTCGGGCTGCCAGCGCAGGTCCGGAGCGATCTCGCGGCCGTCGCCGTCCTCGTCGCGCCCGTCGGCCCACGCGGTGAGCAGCGCCGGTCTCTGGGTGGCGTAGGAGGTGAACAAACCGGAGAGGCGACGCGCCACTGCGTAGCGGCGGCCTCGGCGCAGCTCCCCCTCCTCGCCGTCGAGCGCATGGCCGAGATGGGCGTCGAGGGTGGCGCACCACGGCTCGCCGGCGTGCGTGTCGAGAACCGCGAGCACCGACCACACAAGGACGTCCGGCGACCACGGATCGTCCTCGCCGACGCCGGTGAGCTCGGCGACGAGCGAGCGCGGGGTTCGGAAGTCGACCGCCGCGCAGACGCCGTCGTCGCCGTGCTGGGCGCCGAGGTGGTGGGAAAGTCGCTGGCTGAGCCAACGCTCGATGCCACGGGCGGGGACGATGACCAGCTCCCGTGCGAACGCGTCGGGCTGCGGCGTGCGAAGGAGGGCGGCGAGCGACTCGGCAAGCAGGTCGGCCCGGGCGGCTCGGTGGAGGATCAGCGGCATGCTGCCGCGACTCTACGGCCAGACACGGACATGCGGCCCGGACACGCGAAGTAACCTTGACTGCATGCAGGCCACCGTGGCGTCGTACGACCCCACCTCCCGTTCCGGAGACCTCGT
>NZ_JBOHDT010000111.1:0-27794 GCF_050700635.1 Aeromicrobium sp. | reverse complement strand
GCGGGGGAGCGGATCCTCGAGGGTCTGCTGATCGACGCTCAGGAGCGGCTTCGCGACGACGGCATCATCGGCGACATCTACCTGTTCAAGAACAACACCGACTCCGCCGGGAACTCCTACGGCTGTCACGAGAACTACCTGGTCGGCCGCCAGGGCGAGTTCAACCGGATCGCCGACGTACTGATCCCGTTCCTGGTCACCCGGCAGATCATCTGTGGGGCCGGCAAGGTGCTGCAGACCCCACGCGGCGCGGTCTACTGCGTGAGCCAGCGGGCCGAGCACATCTGGGAGGGCGTGTCGAGCGCCACCACCAGGTCACGGCCGATCATCAACACCCGGGACGAGCCGCACGCGGACGCGGAGCGCTTCCGTAGGCTGCACGTCATCGTCGGCGACTCCAACATGAGCGAGACCACGATGCTGCTCAAGGTCGGCGCCACCGACCTCGTGCTGCGCATGATCGAGGCGGGCGTGGTCATGCGCGACCTCACCCTGGAGAACCCGATCCGGGCGATCCGCGAGGTCAGCCACGACATGACCGGGCGCAGGAAGGTCCGCCTGGCCAACGGCAGGGAGGCCAGCGCGCTGGAGATCCAGACCGAGTACCTGACGAAGGCGAAGGACTTCGTCGACCGGCGCGGCGGGGACGCCGTCACCCGGCAGGTGCTCGACCTCTGGGAGCGTACGGTCCGCGCGGTGGAGACCGGCGACCTTGACTCCGTCTCCCGTGAGATCGACTGGGTCACCAAGTACCAGCTCATCGAGCGTTACCGGGCCAAGCACGACCTGGCGCTGTCCTCGCCCCGGGTGGCACAGCTCGACCTCGCGTACCACGATGTGCACCGCGACCGCGGCCTGTTCTACCTGCTGCAGCGCAAGGGCTCCGTGAAGCGGGTGGCGGAGGACCTGCGCATCTTCGAGGCCAAGTCGGTGCCGCCGCAGACCACGCGGGCCCGGCTGCGCGGCGAGTTCATCCGCCGTGCGCAGGAGCGGCGCCGCGACTTCACCGTGGACTGGGTGCACCTCAAGCTGAACGACCAGGCGCAGCGCACGGTGCTGTGCAAGGACCCGTTCCGCTCCCACGACGAACGCGTGCAACGCCTCATCGACGGCATGTAAGAGCCTTTGACCTGCCGGGCTACGCTGGGCGACGGCTTGTCCCTCTGATGAAGGTCTTCACCGTGCGTCGAATTCTTGCCGTCTCCGCAGCCGCGTGCCTGCTGCTCACCGGGTGCGGATCCGACTCCTCTTCGTCCACGAATCTCGACGACATCACGGTCAACGGAGGCGACAACCCCAAGGTCAAGGTCGGCAAGGACTTCTCCACCAAGTCCACCGAGAAGCGCGTCGTCACCGAGGGCGACGGCGACCCAGTCGCCGGCGGCGACAGCGTCAAGGTCAACTACGTGGCGGTCAACGGACGTACCGGAAAGCAGTTCGACAACTCCTTCACGAGCAAGAGCCCGCTCACGGTCACCCTCGACGAGAAGTCAGCACTGCCCGGTTTCGTCAAGGCACTCAGTGGCCAGGTGGTCGGGAGCCGGGTGCTCGTCGCCATCCCGCCCAAGGACGGCTTCGGCGAGGCCAACGACCAGCTCGGCATCAAGGCCACCGACACGATGGTCTTCCTGTTCGACATCGTCGCCAAGGTCCCGAGCGAGGCCAGCGGCGAAGCCAAGAATCTGCCCAAGGACGTGCCCGACATCGTCGAGAAGGACGGCCAGCCGGCGAGCTTCAAGGCCACCAAGGACACGCCGGACAAGGTGTCCAAAGCCAGCGCGCACGTCGCGATCGAGGGCGACGGCCCGGCGGTCGAGAAGGGGCAGAGCCTCTCCGTCCAGTACCTCGGGCAGGTTTACCCCGACGGCGAGATCTTCGACAGCTCATGGGAGCGGGGAGCGCCGGCGAATCTCGGCCTCGACCAGGTCATCAAGTGCTGGCAGGACCTCATCCCGGGCCAGAAGATCGGCAGCCGCGTGGTGCTCGTCTGCCCGGCCGACACGGCATACGGTGACAAGCCGCAGCCCGGAAGCCCGATCAAGCCGGGCGACACACTCATGTTCGCGATCGACTTGCTCGACGCATCCTGACATCCTCCTGCCATGGCCGAGCGCAAGACCGAGAGGTTGATGAACCTCATCTTCGCGCTCCTGGTCAGTCGCCAGTACCTCACCAAGGAACAGATCCGTCAGTCGATCGCCGACTACCGCGACTCCAGCCAACAGGCGTTCGAGCGCAAGTTCGAGCGTGACAAGGAGGAGCTCCGCGAGCTCGGCATCAAGGTCGAGATGGGCAGCAAGGACACCTACTTCGAGGACGAGGTCGGCTACCGCATCCGCCGTGACGAGGCCGAGCTGCCCGATCTCGCCCTGACGCGAGAGGAAGCCGCCGTCATGGGCTTGGCGGCCCAGGTCTGGGAGCACGCCGGGCTGGCGGGGGAGTCCACCACCGCGCTGGTCAAGCTGAAGGCGGCCGGCGTCGATGTCGATCCTGAGGTGCTGCGCATGGCCGAGCCCAAGCTGTCCGCCGACGAGCCGTCGTTCGACGTGATGTGGGACGCCGCGACGCGTCGCATCCCGGTGGCGTTCACGTACCAGCGTCCCGGGCAGCCGGCCGCGCTGCGGCACGTCCAACCGTGGGGCATCATCTCCTGGCACGACCGCTGGTACCTCGGGGGATACGACCTCGACCGCGAGGCGCCGCGCATCTTCCGTCTGTCGCGCGTGCAGGGAGACGTCGAGACCATCGGCGAGCCCGGGTCCTACGACGTGCCCGAGGGCACCGACATGACCGAAGTGGCCGCGGCTCTCTTCCCGCCCAAGCCCGACAACGTGGCGGTCCTGCGTGTTCAGGCGGGCCGCGGACAGTCGTTGCGCCGTCTCGCCACGGCATCGACGAAGATCGACGACGAGCACGACGAGATCGAGGTCCCGTTCGCATCGCCCTGGGACCTGGCCGGTGAAGTTGCGTCCTACGGGTCCGACGTCCTGGTGGTGTCGCCACCCGAGGTGCGCGAACAGGTCGTCACCCGGCTCCGCGAGGCCCTGGCGGCCGCGTCGTGAGCCGCTCGCGCCAGCAAGTGGTGCGGATGCTCGCCCTGGTGCCGTACCTGCAAGGCCACGACGGCATCCCGGTGAACGAGGTGGCCGAGGAGTTCGGCGTGCCGGCCAAGCAGATTCGTGACGACCTCCGTCTGCTGATGTATACGGGCGTCGGCGAGTACGCCGGCGAGCTCATCGACTTCGACCTGGGCGCCCTCGAGGAGGACGGGGTCGTCTACATCCGCGACGCCGACTTCATGCCACGACCACTTCGACTCACCAGCAGCGAGGGGGTCGCGCTCATCGTCGCCCTGCGCACCCTGCGAGCCTCAGGCAGCGGCGCGCAGCTGCCGATCATCGACAGCGCGCTCGCCAAGCTGGAGAGCGCCGTCGGGGAGGGTGTCGACGCTCCTATCGACGTTCACGTCGAGCCGGCCGATCCGGTCATCCACTCGACGCTCGTTCATGCGTTGGCTGAGGGCAAGCGTGTCGAGATCGTCTATGGGACCGCCTCCCGCGACGACCGCACCACCCGTCAGGTCGACCCGCGTCGCCTCTTTATGGAGAACGGACACCTCTACCTCGAGGGCTGGTGCCTGCGGGCCGAGGATCTGCGGTTCTTCCGCCTCGATCGTGTCGAGTCGGCCGACCTGACCGGCGACGATGCCGCAGACCACGAGGTCGAGCCGCGCGCGCTGGCCACGTCCTTCTTCACGGTCGGCGGTGACACTCCGTACGCCGTTCTCGATCTCGACCCGCGGGCCCACTGGCTCACCGAGTACTACCAGGTGGAGGAGGTCGAGCAGCGCGGAGACGTCCTGCGGGTCAAGCTGTTCGGCGGCGACTGGTCGTGGCTGCGTCGCCTCGTGCTCCGCAATGCCGGGTCAGTACGTGTCGTCGAGCCCGCTTCGCTCGCGGCGGACGTCGTGGACCAAGCCCGACTGGCACTGAGCGCGTACGATGGATCCGACACCTCCCAGAAGGAGTAGCCATGCCGAACCTCGGTGGATGGGAAGTCTTCGCCATCCTCGCCGTCGTCGTCCTGCTGTTCGGCGCCAAGCGGTTGCCGGACCTGGCTCGTGGGTCGGGACGCGCCCTTCGCATCTTCAAGACCGAGGTGAAGGGCCTCCACGACGACGAGGACGACAAGGAGCGCAAGCCGCTCGAGGCCTCAGAGCCCGACAAGAAGCCCGAACAGGGCTGACGCTTGGCGCTTCGGCGCGGCGACGCTGCCCCGATCGAGGGCGGCACAATGCCGCTCGTGGAACATCTGCGTGAGCTGCGCAACCGTCTCGTCAAAGGCGTGCTCGCGATCATTCTCGCCACGGTCGTGGCGTGGATCTTCTACGACGAGATCCTCACCTTCCTGACCGGCCCGTACGACGAGATCCGGCCCGACCTCGCCGAACGGGGCATCGAGTCGACCGCGGTCCTCACCGGGATCGGCGGAGCGTTCACGTTCCAACTGAAGATCTCGCTCGTGGCGGGGATCCTCGCATCAAGTCCGATCTGGCTCTGGCAGATCTGGGCCTTCGTCCTCCCGGCACTGCACCGGAACGAGAAGCGCTGGGCGCTCCTGCTCACGGCGACCGGTGCTCCATTGTTCGTGGCGGGAGCGGCGCTAGCATACGTCGTGCTGCCGAAGGCATTCCTCGTCCTCATCGGATTCGTGCCCAGCGGCTTCGAGAACCTCGTGACGGGAGCCGAGTACTTCGACTTCGTCGTCCGCATGATGCTGGTGTTCGGCGTGGCCGCCGAGATCCCGTTGGTCGTCGTGATGCTCAACCGGCTCGGTGTCGTGAGCGCCCGCCAGCTCGCTGAGGCCCGCGCGTGGACCATCATCGGCATCTTCGTGTTCGCTGCGGTCGCGACCCCCAGCACGGATCCGCTGACCATGCTGTTCCTTGCCGTCCCCATGACCCTGCTGTACGCGATCGCCGAGGTCATCGCCCGGCTCACGGATCGCCGACGCGACCGGAAGGCTCCGGACATCGGCGACGACGAGATCTCGCCGCTCGACTGACGTCCGCTGATCTGGTCGTCCGTCCACGTACGCTGCAGGTATGCAGGTCGCGCTCGTCGTCAACCCCGTCTCGGGCAAGCGTCAGGGCGACCGCATCGCCACCGAGGCCGAGCGCGTGCTGCAGTCGCTCGGGCACGAGACCGCTCGGATCCAGGGCGACGACGCCCAGCACGCCCGCGAACAACTGGCCAAGGCGGTCGAAACAGGTGTCGACACGGTCGTTGTCGTCGGGGGAGACGGAGCGCTGCACGACGTTCTCCCGGTCATCGTCGGACGCGGCCTGACGCTCGGCCTCCTGCCCGCCGGCACCGGCAACGACACGGCTCGCTCACTCGGCATCCCAGTGAAGGATCCGGCCGCCGCGACCCAGGTGCTCTTGCGTGGGCATACACGTGAGATCGACCTCGCCCAGACCGGCCGGGACGAGTACGTCGTCACCGTGGTGGCGTCCGGATTCGACTCCAAGGTCAACGAACGCGCCAACGCGATGACGTGGCCGCGCGGCAACATGCGTTACAACATCGCCATCGTCGCGGAGCTCCGTGCGTTCGAGCCGCTCGCCTTCACCCTCACGCTCGACGGTCAGACCATCGAGCGCGAGGCGATGCTGGTGGCCGTCGGCAACGGCCCGTCGTTCGGCGGCGGACTCCGCATCTGTGAGGGCGCGTCGATGGACGATGGCCTGCTCGACGTCGTCGTCATCAATCCGCTGAGCAAGCCGAAGCTGCTGAGGGTCTTCCCCAAGCTCTATCGCGGTACCCACGTGACCATCCCGGAGTTCGAGCGCCACCGCGTGCGAGAGGTGACGCTGTCATCGCCAGGCATCGTCGCGTACGGCGACGGGGAACGACTGGGCCCATTGCCGATGGCGGCGACGGCGCGCCCCGGCGCCCTGCGGGTTCTCGTCCCTCGCGCCTGAGCTTGGGCGTGGCTCCCGACCCCGCGCGACGCGAATCGCGACCCCGCATCCCGACCGGCGGCGTTCTCGTCGGTCTCCGCACTTCCCGGTGCGCTTCCCTCCTCGGTCTTGCCGGGTCGGGCGCGGATGCCGCGCTCGCTTCCCGCGCGGGATCGGGAGCCGCGCCCGCCCAGACCGCCGGTAGGCTCGAATCATGTCCAGCCCGGCCGAGAAGTACGCCCGATCTCGCGCCGACCGGGCTCATCCTCATCTCGCGGAATTCCGCGGTCTGTACCCGTTCGCGCTCGACCCGTTCCAGGTCGAGGCCTGTGAAGCCGTCGAGGACGGGCAGGGCGTGCTGGTGGCAGCACCCACCGGTTCCGGCAAGACGATCGTCGGAGAGTTCGCCGTCCATCTCGCGCTCGCCACCGGACGCAAGTGCTTCTACACCACCCCCATCAAGGCGTTGTCGAACCAGAAGTTCACCGACCTGGTGGCGCGCTACGGCCCTGAGAACGTCGGCCTGTTGACCGGCGACAACTCGATCAACGGCGAGGCCCCGGTGGTCGTCATGACCACCGAGGTGCTGCGCAACATGTTGTACGCCGGCTCACGCACCCTCACCGGTCTCGGCTTCGTCGTGATGGACGAGGTCCACTACCTGGCGGACCGATTCCGCGGTGCCGTCTGGGAGGAGGTCATCATCGGCCTGCCCGAGTCGGTGGCCGTCATCTCCTTGTCCGCCACGGTCTCGAACGCCGAGGAGTTCGGGGCGTGGCTCACCGAGGTGCGGGGCGGAACGGCGAACATCGTCGAGGAGCGCCGACCGGTACCACTGCACCAGCACGTGCTCGTCGGGCGCCGGTTGTTCCCGTTGTTCGAGGACGGCGAGCGAACCAGTGCGGGCGAGGGCGGGCAGGTCAACCGCCAGCTCGAAAGGATGGCGCGTGAGGACGTCCAGCTGACCCGGATGAGCAAGGGCAGGCCACCCAAGGGCGGCCGCCGTCCGCGGAGCCGGCACCGCACACCGGGGCGGGTCGAGCTCGTCGACAAGCTCGATTCCGAAGCGCTTCTCCCCGCGATCGTGTTCGTCTTCAGCCGTGCCGGGTGCGACGCGGCGGTGCAGCAGGTCATGGATGCGCGGATCACCCTGACGTCGCCCGAGGAGCGTGCCGAGATCGCCTCAGCGGTTGACGCCGCCTGTGCTCACCTGCCGGACGACGACCTGCACGTGCTCGGCTACTACGAGTTCCGCGAAGCCCTGACCCGAGGAGTCGCGGCGCACCACGCCGGCATGCTGCCGACGTTCAAGGAGTCGGTGGAGCAGCTCTTCAGCGCAGGGCTGGTGAAGGTCGTCTTCGCGACCGAGACACTGGCGCTCGGCATCAACATGCCGGCTCGCACCGTCGTGATCGAACGACTGTCGAAGTGGAACGGCGAGTCGCACGTCGACGTCACACCGGGGGAGTACACCCAGCTCACCGGTCGCGCCGGCCGGCGCGGGATCGACATCGAGGGTCACGGCGTGGTGCTCTGGCAGCCGGGGCTGGACCCCCGGCAGGTCGGAGGCCTCGCATCGACCCGGACGTATCCGCTCAACTCCTCGTTTCAGCCGTCCTACAACATGGCGGTCAACCTGGTGGGGCAGGTCGGACGCGAACGGGCTCGTGAGCTCCTGGAGCAGTCGTTCGCGCAGTTTCAGGCCGACCGCGCCGTCGTCGGACTGGCGCGGCAGATCCACAAGGCGGACGAGGCTGTCGCGGGCTACCGCGAGTCGGCCTCCTGTGAGCTGGGCGACTTCATGGAGTACGCGGCCCTCCGTCGTGAGCTGAGCGACCTCGAGTCGTCAGGATCGCGGGCACGGCGAACCGCCGAGCGGGACCAGGTCGTGCAGTCGCTGTCATCGCTGAAGATCGGCGACGTCATCAACGTGCCGGCCGGACGATGGGCCGGCCTCGCCGTGGTGCTCGATCCCGGCCATCGCTCCGGTGCCGACGACCCGCGGCCGATGGTGCTCACCGCCAACCGCCATGCGCGACGTCTTGCCCTCGTCGACTTCCCGACGCCGGTCGAAGCCATCACCCGCATGCGCATCCCCAAGTCGTTCAACGCGCGCAACCCGCAGGCCCGCCGCGATCTTGCGTCGTCGCTGCGCAACCGGGCGCAGGGTGTGAAGTGGCACCGTGACACCGCCTACCGTGAACACGGTTTCGCTCCCGACCCGCGCATCGACCAGATCCGCACGCAGCTCCGTGAGCATCCGTGCCATGCCTGTCCGGACCGGGAGTCACATGCCCGGTGGGCCGAGCGCCATCAGAAGCTCGAGCGCGACACCGCCAACCAGCGGCGCCGCATTGAGACACGAACCAACACGGTCGCGCGACAGTTCGACCGTGTCTGCGAGGTGCTGCGGGTGCTCGGATATCTCGACGGCGACACGGTGACGCCGGACGGTCAGCGTCTGCAGCGTGTCTACAGCGAGCTCGACCTGCTGATCAGCGAGTGCCTGCGCGAGGGCGTTTGGGACGGCCTGGAGCCGGCCGACCTTGCAGCCGTCATCAGCGGTCTGACGTTCGAGTCGCGGTCCAGCGACGACACCCCGGCCCCGTTGATGCCGAATCGACAGGTACTCGAGGTCAGCGAGACGATGGACTCACTGTGCGCCGACCTCAAACGACTCGAGCGTGAACACCGGCTGACCTACCTGAGAGAGCCCGACTTCGGGTTCGCGCACGCGGTCTGGTCGTGGGTGCACGGCGCCTCCCTCGATGACGTCCTGCGCGAGACCGAGATGGCTGCAGGCGACTTCGTGCGCGCCATGAAGCAGCTGATCGACGTCATGGCCCAGGTCGCCGATGCGGCGGGGGCGGGGGAGCTCCGGGATGCCGTCCGGGCGGCACTCGCCGAGCTGCGACGCGGCGTCGTGTCGTACACCTCGGTCGTCAGCTGACGCTCAACCCAAGGCCTCGAGGACGCGGCCCGCGGCACCACCCAGGCCCCAACGCTCGCCGAACGCCGTGAGGGCTGACTTCTGCTCGTCGGTGAGCGGCTCACGCACGAGCACGTCGGTCGGGCAAGCATCAGGGCTCACCGTGACCACCTGGCGGGCGACCTCGATGTACTCCTGCGAGTCGAGCAGCGACTGGCGTACCCGCGGCTTGATGTCGCTGGACGCGTCGTTGGCGGCGGCGACGATGCCGTCGAGGTCGTCGTGGGCGGCGAGCAGAGCAGCCGCGGTCTTCTCGCCGATCCCTGGCACGCCAGGGATGCCGTCGGAGGCGTCCCCGCGCATCACCGCGAAGTCGACGTAGCGGTGTGAGTCGACGCCGTACTTCGCGCGAATCCATGCTTCGTCGACGACGTCGTGGTTGCCCACTCCGCGTGCGGTGTAAAGGATCCGGATTGGGTGGGCATCGTCGACGAGCTGGAACAGGTCCCGGTCGCCGGTGACCACGTCGACGGGTCCATCCCACGCCGGCGCGAGCGTGCCGATGATGTCGTCCGCCTCCGCGCCCATGGCCCCGACGACCGGGATACCGACAAGTCCGAGCGCCTCAGCGATGATCGGCACCTGCGGAGAGAGCAGGTCCGGTGTCACCTCGATGTCCGGATCGCCGACGATCTCCTCGGCCACGCGGTGCGTCTTGTACGACGGCATCAGGTCGACCCGCCAGGCCGGGCGCCAGTCGTCGTCCCAGCACGCCACCATCGCGTCCGGGTGGTACTGGGTGGTGAGCGTGGCGACGAAGTCGAGCAGTCCCCGCACCGCATTGACGACGGTGCCGTCGGGTGCCTTCAGGGAGTCGGGCACGCCGAAGAACGCGCGGAAATACAGGCTCGCGCTGTCGAGCAGCATTAACCTGCCGGCCATGGCCCTCCCAGGATCAGGTCTCAGAGGCGCGAATCGGCGCCAGCACCGAAGGGGTGCCGACGCCGATCCTATGGGTCAACGCGTGTGCGCGTGCCCCTTGCCCGACAGCGACTCCGACTTCTGTTGCTGGACGCTGGAGTCGGGGAACACCCCTCCCTTGGTCATCGCCAGCACGGCCGTTGCGTGAGCGGCTGCATCGCCGAGCTCCAACAACGCCTTGTCGTTGATGTTCGTGATGTCGTCGCACGCTGCGTGATAGCACGGGTCGTACGCTGCACCGGCGGTGCCGCCGTAGATCGCGGCTTCCTCCGCGGTCTTGATGCCCTCGGCGCCGCTGAACAGCCCTCCAGCTGGGATGCCGGCCTCGATGAACGGCCCGTAGTCGGAACGTCCGTCGAAGTCGGTCGGCGACGACGCGAGGTTCTTGCCCGCGAAATAGTCGGTGAAGACGTCCTCGATCGAGTCGGACCCGTTGGGACCACTGGGGCCGCCCGACGACCCGTCGCCGTCATAGACGAACCGGACGTAGTTGGGCGAGCCGACCATGTCGAAGTTCAGGTTGGCGTAGATCCTCGACCGCTGAGCCGATGAGAGCGTGCTCACGTAGTGCTCGGCGCCCAGCAGCCCGGACTCCTCCGCGCCCCAGAAGGCGAACCGGACGGGCCGCTCCACCTTCTCGGTGAGGTTCAGCTCCGACATCTCCTCGGCGATCTCCAGGATCGTGGCCGACCCCGAGCCGTTGTCATTGATGCCCGGTCCCTCGGCAACGCTGTCGAGGTGCCCGCCGACGATCAGCGTCTTGCCGCCGTTCGGCGTCTGCGCGTGCTGGCTCGCGGGCAGGTCGGCGATGACGTTCTCGGTCTCGCGTTCCAGGTCGACTTCGACCTCAGTGGTGACGCGCGCCGTGGCGCCGCCCGCCTCGATGTCCTCGACGAGAGCGACCGCGTCCGCATAGGACAGCCCGACCACGGGAATGTCTTGTGGGTTGCCCAGTGTGCCGACGAAGAGGTCGGTGCGTCCGGGGTTGCCCTCGTTGAAGAGGATGACAGCGTCGTAGCCCGCTGCTGCGGCATTCTGTGCCTTGGCCTCAAAGGTGCACGTGCCGCGCTGGATGAGCGCAATGGCCGGCTCGGACGGAGCCGCGCTGAAGTCACTCGCCTCGCAACCCGACGTGCTACTGGGATCCGGCGTCGCCGGGATGACCAGATCGTTGGTGGGGACGACCGACCCGGAGACGTCACCGCTGCCGGAGTACTCGTAGGTCGCCGTCTCCAGCGTCTTCTGCTCCGGGGTGAGCTGGGTCAGGGTCGGCGGCGACAGCTCCCGGAACAACGGGAAGGTGAACTTCTGCCGAGTGACGACATAGCCGGCCCTTTCCAGTCTGTTGGCCACGTAGGCGGCCGAAGCTGTGTGGCCCGCATATCCGGAGGCCCGTTGGCCACCGTTCTGGTCGGCGATCGCCTGAAGCCTATTCAGGTGTTGCTTGATCCCCTTGACGGTGACGGCGTCGGTCAGCTTGCTGGTGTCGACACTGCTGGACTCGTCGCCGTTGCCCGCGGTTGCGGGGGCTGCGGCGATGAGTGCGGCGGACAGAACTAGAGCCGCGGTTGCAGCCATTGCTCTACGCATTGATGAACCCCCCATACTGAGTTGTGGTGCGCGTCACACTAAGCGATGAGAGGGCCAAGTCGCTACTGGGGTCATGGGTGCTCCCAGTTCGGGGCTGGAACGTGGATCGACGCCGACACCCCGAGGGGTGCCGACGCCGATCCTAGGGCTAACGCCGTCAGCGAGCCGGGTGGCCGTGAGCCTCTCCGCTGCCCTGCTTCGCCGTCGTGCGCTGCGGCGTACGGCTGCCATCCGTGAACAGCCCCGCCTTCGACATCGTCATCACGCCGGTCGCGTGAGCCGCGGCATCGCCGAGCTCGTGCAACGCATCCGAATTGAGGTTGGTGATGTCGTCGCAGGCCTGGTGGTAGCAGGGGTCATAAGCTGCTCCGGCCGTGCCACCATAGGTTGCCGCCTGCTCCGCGGTCTTGACGCCCTCCGCGCCGCTGAACAGCCCGCCAGCCGGAATACCCACCGCGATGAACGGTCCGTAGTCGGAACGCCCGCTGAACTCGGTCGGATCCGATGCAAGGCCCTTCGAGTCGAAGTGGTCAGTGAAGATCTTCTCGATCTCACCCGACCCGGGCGGACCGGCCGGGGAGGTGTCCGACCCGTCGCCGTCGTACACGAACCGGACGTAGTTGGGCGAGCCCAGCATGTCGTAGTTCAGGTTGGCGTAGATGTCAGCAAGCTCAGCCTCGGACAGGTTGGCGACGTAGTGCTCCGAACCCAGGAGACCGGACTCCTCAGCACCCCAGAAGGCGAAGCGCACGGGGCGTTCCAGATTCTTGTTCAGCCTCAGCTCGGACATCTGCTCGGCGGTCTCGAGAATTGTGGACGAGCCGGAACCGTTGTCGTTGATGCCGGCTCCCTCGACGACGCTGTCGAGGTGGGCTCCGACGACGACGGTCTGGTCGGGGTTCGTCGTCTTCGAGTTGCTCGGAAGGTCGGCGATGACGTTCTCCGTCTCACGCTCCAGGTCGACTTCCACGTCGGTGGTGACGTGCGCAGTGGCGCCGCCTGCCACGATGTCCTCGTTGAGGGCGACGGCATCGGCATACGAGAGACCCACGACCGGGATGTCCTTCGGGACACCGAGCGTGCCGATGGCGAGATCGGTGCGTCCGGGGTTGCCCTCGTTGAAGATGATGGCCGCGTCGTAACCGGCTGCCTTGGCGTTGTCGACCTTGGCCTCGAACGTGCAGCTGCCGCGCTGGATCAGGGCGATCGACGGTTCGGCCGGGGCCGCATCGAAGTCACTCGCCTGGCATCCGGAAGTGCTGCTCGGAGCAGGTGTGGCCGGGATGACGAGATCGTTGGTCGGCACGACCGAGCCGGAGACGTCGCCGCTCCCGGAATACGTGAAGATCGCGGTCTCGAGCTCCTGCTGCGTCGGCGTGAGCTGAGTCAGCGTGGTTGGCGAGAGCTCCCGGAAGAACGGGAACGTGAACGTCTGGCGAGTGACGTCGTAGCCGGCCTCGCGCAGCTTGCGCGCGACATAGTCGGCGGAAGCGTCGTAGCCCGGCGTGCCCGAGGCACGGGTGCCGTCGTTCGCGTTGGCGATCTTCTGGAACTGCTGCTGATGGGCCATGATGCCCTTCACCTTGACGGCATTCGTCAACGAGGTGGTGTCGACGTCGTCGGGCCCAGCGGCGCTTTGGTTTCGCGCTTGGGCGGGTGCGGTGGCGATGAGTGCGCCGGTGAGGATGACAGCCGCGGTTGCGGCTATGGCTCTACGCATTTGAGGGACCCCCCGATCCTGAGTGTGGTTCGCGTCACACTAGGCGATGAGAGGACCAATGTCGCTACTGGGGTCGTGGGTAGGCTCTCTCCGTGACGTCGAGAATGAACCGTGCCCAGCATCTAGCCGCCGAGCAGGGCATCGACGCCTTGCTGATCACCCCGGGTGCCAACCTTCGGTATCTGACCGGATATCACGCCCTTCCCTTGGAGCGACTCACCTGTCTCGTCCTGCCCGCCGATGGCGATCCGACTCTTGTGGTGCCGGCGCTGGAGCGACCGGCCGCCGTCGCTTCCGGCGTCGAGCTCGACATCGCCACCTGGAACGAGACCGACGATCCGTTCGCGCTCGTGGCCGGCCTCGTGGGGACAGCGAACACGATCGGCGTCGACGACCACATGTGGGCTGAGCGGGTCTTCGCGCTGCAGTACGCGCTTCCGTCGACCCAGTTGTCGCTCGCCGGACCGATCATCCAAGAACTGCGGATGCGCAAGGAGCCGGCCGAGATCGATGCGCTGCGCGTGGCCGGAGCCGCCATCGACCGGGTGCACTCGCGTATGGGGGAGTGGCTCCGACCCGGGCGCACCGAACGTCAGGTCGGCGCCGACATCGGCCGCGCGATCATCGACGAGGGGCACGAGACCGTCGACTTCGTGATCGTCGGATCCGGCCCGAACGGAGCCTCCCCGCACCACGAGCTCTCCGACCGGGTGATCGAGCCGGGTGACCCGGTCGTCGTCGACATCGGCGGCACCACGCCGGCCGGTTACTGCTCCGACTCCACCCGCAACTACCTGGTCGGCGGACCTGCCCCGCAGGGCTACGAGGAGGGCTATGCCGCCCTGGCTGCCGCACAGCAGGCCCAGCGTGAGCACGCACGTCCTGGTGTCACGGCCGAGTCCGTCGACGCCGTCGGACGCCAGATCCTCGCTGACGCGGGGTACGGCGACCTGTTCATCCACCGCACCGGCCACGGCATCGGACAGGAGACCCACGAGGAGCCCTACATCGTCGCCGGCAACACGTTGGTGCTGGAGCCGGGCATGGCGTTCTCCATCGAGCCGGGCTTCTACGTCGACGGACGCTACGGCGCCCGCATCGAGGACATCGCTGTGTGCACGTCCGACGGTCTCGAGGTCCTGAACAACACCCCGCGCGAGCTCGTCGTCCTGCAGGCTTGACCGTGCCCGCCCGCGTCGCATGGCCGCTCGCGCTGCTGTGCGGCGTCGTCTGCTCCCTGGGGTTCGACCCGGTCGCTGTGCCGTACGCGATGGTGGTCGGAGTCGCCGGTCTCACTTTCGTCGCCCGACGGCTCGCGGATGCCCGCAAGCGGGTGGTGCTGGCCACCGGCGCGATCTTCGGCCTGGCCTTCATGGGCCCGCTCATCTGGTGGATGAATGCGGTGAGCAACGGCGCGTACGTCGGTCTCGTGCTCGCCGAGACGGTGTTCTTCGCCGTCATCATGCTCGCTCTCCGCGCCGCCGTGCGGCTGCCGTGGTGGCCGCTGTGGGGTGCGGCCGTGTGGGTGCTGGGCGAGTCGGCCCGCGGCAGCATCCCGTTCAGCGGCTTTCCATGGGGGCGGCTTGCCCACACGGCCATCGACACCCCGTTCGCCTCCTACGCCCGACTGCTCGGAATGCCGGGGACAACGGCCGTGCTGTTCCTCGTCGCCGCCATGCTGCTGGCGCTAGCCACCGCGCACACATGGCGGGCTCGCGTTCTCTCGGTGGGCGTCGTGGCGGCGCTCGCTGTGCTCGGAACGCTGCTGCCCACTGGTGTCGCCGGCCCGGCCGGGACGCGTCAGGTCGCCCTGGTGCAGGGTGACGTTCCCGGCGTGTTCCTCACCTGGGAGCGGGGCGAGATCTTCGACCTGCACGTCCGGGAGACCGAACGTCTCGTCGATCGGATCCAGCAGGGCGAGGTGCCACAGCCCGACGCCTTGCTGTGGCCCGAGAATGCTACGGACGTCGATCCGTTCCACGACGCGCGAGTTCGCGACGGCATCGAGTCCCTGGTGGCCGAGCTGGGAGCCCCGATCCTCGTGGGAGGGATATTCGACGGCCCGACCGTCGACACCGCCTACAACGCCGGCGTCGTCTGGGAGGAGGACGGCCCGGGGGAGCGGTACGTCAAGCGCATGCTCGTGCCGTACGGCGAATACGTCCCCTTCCGTCGCGCCCTGGGCGGCATCGTGCCGCGATTCGACCGCGACATCCCGCGCGACATGCTCCCCGGCAAGGGTGACGGAGCGCTTCGGATCGGTGACTTCACCGTCGGCGACACCATCTGCTGGGACATCGCCTACGACGGCATCGTCAGGGAGACCGTCAACGCCGGTGCGCAGATGCTCGTCGTGCAGACGAGCAACGCCAGCTTCACCGGCACGGCCCAGCCGGACCAGCAATGGAACATCTCGCGTCTGCGCGCCATCGAGACCGGTCGATGGGTCCTGGTGCCGTCCACCAACGGCATCAGTGGCATCGCCGACGCCTCCGGACGTGAGGTGGCCCGGGCACCTCTCCACGAGCCCGCCACCCTTTCTGCGGACGTGCCGCTGGCCGGTGGTTCGACGCCGGCGCTGCGCATCAGCGGCTGGCTGGAGCTGCTCCTGGGAACCCTCGGTGTGGTGGGATGGTGGGGCGGCTTTCGCCGCGCGAAGGGAGTCCGCTGATGCGCACGCTCGTGGTCGTGCCGACCTACGACGAGGCAGAGAATCTCGCCCTCGTCTTGGCACGTCTTCATGCGAGCCAGCCGGAGGTCGACGTCCTCGTGGTCGATGACGCTTCACCCGACGGGACCGGACGGATCGCCGACGAGCTCGCCGCTGCCGACAAACGCGTCCACGTGATGCATCGACACGCCAAGCTGGGTCTGGGTGCTGCCTACCGCGCCGGCTTCGCCTGGGGCCTCGTACGCGAGTACGACCACTTCGTCGAGATGGACGCCGATGGTTCGCACCTGCCGGAGGAGCTCGGACGGCTCCTCGACGCCGCCTCCGCAGGCGCAGATCTGGTGATCGGCTCGCGGTGGATCGAGGGCGGCTCAGTCGTCAACTGGCCCTGGTATCGACGGTTCATCTCGCGGGCCGGCACGATGTACGCCCGCATCATGCTCGGTCTGCCGGTGCACGACAGCACGGCCGGCTACAGGGTCTACGCACGGCACACTCTCAACCGGCTCGACATCGCCGGCGTGGCCTCCCAGGGCTACTGCTTCCAGATCGACATGACCCGGCGTGTGCGCGCTGCCGGTATGAGCATCGTCGAGGTGCCGGTCACGTTCGTCGAGCGCGAGCGCGGGCGCTCCAAGATGAGCGGTCACATCGTGCGCGAGGCGTTGTGGCGGGTCACGGTGTGGGGCTTTGCCCGGCTCGTGCCCGGCCATCGCCGCCGCATGGAGAAGACTCTGGAGACCCAGGGATCCAACCTGCTACCTCAGTGACGCTCTTCGAGCCCCACGGCGTCGCGTAGCTTGTGGACCGCCTCGTCGAGCTCCGGGTCCTGGTCGGCCCGGGATTCCATCAGGGCCGCCAAGCCCTCAGCGATGACATTCATCTTCTCCTGCGCCGACTCCGTGGATCGCCGGGACGCGTTCTCCAGGAGGACGAGCAGGAGCAGCGAGAGCACGCTCGCGACTGTGTGGATGGCGACCTGCCATGACTTGATATCGGGCCACCACGGCATGCTGACCAGCCAGGCGATCACGATGAACAGGCAGACGATGAAGAACGGGGCCCGACTCACGCGCTGGTAGGACGCCTCGACGAATCTCTCGAACGGGTTGCGCCCGTCGGACTTCTCGCGGTCGTCAGCCGCCTCGGTTCGCGCCACCAGTCGACTCTAGCGACCCCTGGTTCACGGCGAGGCGATCGCCCCTGACGCAGCTCGACCCCGGCGCCAGCCGGGGTCGAGGTACGTACGTACACGCCTGGTGCTTGACTCAGGCGGTCTTCTTCCTGCGACGGTGCAGATGCGGCGGACCGATCTGACCGGTTCGCAGGAGCTCGAGGCGTTCGGTGAGGATCTCCTCCAGCTCGGACTCCGAACGACGCTCCAGGAGCATGTCCCAGTGCGTGCGTACGGGCTTCTCGTTTTTCGCAACCGGCTCGCCACCGTCAACACGACGACCGAGCTGACCCGTCTTCGGGTCCTCCCACTCGTCGGGAATTTCGGCCTCGTCGGCCATGGTGACCGTGAACGTGTGCCCATCAGCGCAGACGAACTCGATCTCCTGGCGGGGAGCCATCTCGACGCCACGCTCGTCCTCGAAGCTCTGCGCCCCGAGTCGTGCGCCGCGTAGTGCGCGTTCAGCCATTGGGTTCCCCCCTTTCTTTGAGCCTTGCTTCCTTCAACGTACGGCATCTCCTTGAGATTCCCCTGAACAGGAATCAGGCCGGGAGGCGCGCCTTGTCGTCGATTTGGGCGGGCACCCGCAGCAGGACCACGAGACCCGCGGCAAGCACGAGCATGATGCCGATGATGCCGGCCTTGTCGCTGCCGGTGATGAAGGCGAAGAAGCCGAACAGGGTCGGTGCGAGGAACGAGACCGCGCGTCCGGTCATGGCGTAGAGGCCGAAGTGCTGGCCCTCCTTGCCGACCGGCGTGAGGCGCGCGAGGAACGTTCGCGAGGCCGACTGGGCCGGTCCGACGAACAGGGTCAGGATGAGCCCGAACACCCAGAACGCCGCAGGTCCGTCGACGAACAGGAGCGCCACCGCTGTCACCAGCATCGACACGAGTGAGAACACGATGACGAACCGCGGGCCGAGGGAGTCGTCGAGACGCCCGGCGAGGAGAGCTCCAGCCGCAGCGGTGACGTTGGCGGCGACGCCGAAGATCAGCACGTCGTCCTCGGCGATTCCGTAGACCGACACGGCCAGGACCGCTCCGAACGTGAAGATCCCGGCGAGTCCGTCGCGATAGAGGGCGCTCGCCATCAGGTAGACGACCGTCGAGCGATCCGTGCGCCACAGCTCGCGGACGTCGGCGAAGAGGATGCGGTAGGACTCGAAGAATCCCGCCGAAGCCGTTGTAGGGCTGGCCGACGCAGGCAGCTCCGGCACCATGAACAGCACCGGGAGGGCGAACACGAGGAACCAGGCGGCCGCGAGAAGGGCGATGAGACGGATGTTGAGGCCGTCCGCGGTGGACAGGCCGAGGAACCCGCGGGTGTCGCCCTCGCCGACGACGAACCCGTAATAGCAGAGCAGCAGCAGGATGATGCCGCCCAGGTAACCGAAGGCCCAACCGACCCCGGAGACGCGGCCGATCGTGTCGGGTGTCGAGACCTGCCGAATCATCGCGAAGTACGGAACCTGCGCGAGCTCGAACAGCACCGAGCCGAGAGCGAGCAGCACCAGTCCGAGCCACAGGTAGTGGTAGTCGTCCTTCACCAGGAACATCAGGGCACTGCAGGTGACGACGGCGAGGGTGAGCAGGCCGAGCGAGCGGCGGCGGTGACCGGCCGCGTCACCGCGCTGGCCGGTGATCGGTGCGAGGACGGCGACGACGAGACCGCCGATCCCGAGCGACCAGCCGAGCCACGAGCTGGCCGAGACGCGTCCGGGGAGGTCGTCTCCGACGGCATCGGTGAGGTAGACCGAGAACACAAACGTGAGGATCACCGCGTTGAAGGCGGCCGAGCCCCAGTCCCACAGGCTCCAGGCCAGGACCTGCCGCTTCTCGGTGCGTCGTGCGACCGCTGCGCTCTCGCTCACGGCGTCACCTCCATTGATCACGTTCGAGCAGCACATCGCGGAGAACGTCCACACGATCGGACATCAGGCCGTCGACGCCGATGTCGAGCAAATATCGCATCTCGTCAGGGTCATCGACGGTCCAGACGTGGACGGGCAGGCCGAGATCATGGGCCCGACGGACGAATCCGGGCGTGACCAGCGTGAGGCTCCCGTGCCGGGACGGCACCTGCAGGCACGCGCCGCCGCGTCGCACACCACGAGCTTGCCAGCTGCGGCGCGGCGCCAACCGCAGCCGAGCGATCTCGCCGGGGGAGAGGCAGGTCGGTGTGGTCGGTGCGCCCGCCCGCATCCGCAGGAGGCGTGATTCAGAGAACGAGGCCAGGCACACTCGGTCGAGGGCATCGGCCTTGCGCAGCACGTCGAGCATCGGGTCGACGGCGTCGTCCGCCTTGGCGTCGATGTTGAACCGGGCCTCGGGAAACGTCTCCAGCAGCTCGGAGAGTCGGGGAATCGGTTCGCGTCCGCCGACGCGAATCGCGTCGATCGCCTCGGAGTCGAGGTCGCGGAAGGCCGACACAGTGCCGGTCATGCGCGTCAGCTCGATGTCATGGAACGCGTAGACGACGCCGTCGCGGGAGCTGTGCACATCGGTCTCGAGGTAGCGGTAGCCCAGGTCGACGGCGTTCTGGAAGGCCGCAAGGGTGTTTTCGATGCCGTCGTTGGCGGCCAGCAGGGCTCCGCCCCGATGGGCGAAGGCCAGGGGAGCGGGGGTGTCGAGGAAGGCCACAGGCTCGGTGGCTCAGATGTCGCGGAACGTCTCGATCTCGGCGCCGAGGGCGTTGAGACGGATCGCGAGGTCCTCGTAGCCCCGATGGATGACGTAGACGCTGCGCAGCACGGACGTGCCCTTGGCGGCGAGCATCGCCAACAGCACGACGACGGCCGGACGGAGTGCCGGCGGACAGACGAGCTCGGTGCTGCTCCAGTGGGTGGGGCCCTCGATGAGCACACGGTGGGGGTCGAGGAGAGTGACCTGGGCGCCCAGCTTGTTCAGCTCGGTGAGGTAGATGGCGCGGTTCTCGTACACCCAGTCGTGGAGCATCGTCTGGCCCTCGGCCGTGGCGGCGATGACGGCGAAGAACGGCAGGTTGTCGATGTTCAGCCCGGGGAACGGCATGGGGTGGATCTTGTCGATCGGTGCCTTGAGCGCCGACGGGTGCGTGGTGATGTTGACGAGGCGGGTGTGGCCGTTCTCGGCTGGATACTCCTCGCTGCGGTCGTAGTGGAAGCCCATCTCCTCGAGCAGCGCGAGCTCGATCTCCATGAACTCGATCGGCACCCGCCGGACCGTGATGCTCGACTGCGTGACGATGGCGGCCGCGATGAGGCTCATGGCCTCGATCGGGTCCTCGCTGGGCGCGTACTCGACGTTCGTGTTGATCACGGCCCGCCCGGTCACGCGCAGGGTGGTGGTGCCGATGCCCTCGATCTCTACGCCGAGCTCCTGCAGGAAGAAGCAGAGGTCCTGGACCATGTAGTTGGGGCTGGCGTTGCGAATGACCGTGATTCCGTCGTGGCGCGCAGCTGCCAGGAGCGCGTTCTCGGTGACGGTGTCGCCGCGTTCGGTGAGCACGATGGGCCGCTCCGGGCCGACGCCTTTGGCCGCCTGGGCGTGGTAGCTGCCCTCGGTGGCGATGACCTTGAGGCCGAACGGCCGAAGTGCCGTCATGTGCGGCTCGACGGTGCGCGTGCCGAGGTCGCAACCGCCGGCGTAGGGCAGCTCGAAATTGTCGACGCGGTGCATCAGCGGGCCGAGGAACATGATGATGCTGCGGGTGCGGCGCGCCGCCTCGGCATCCATCGACGCGAGATCGAGCTTGGACGGCACGACGAGCTCGAGGTCATTGTCGGCGTTGAGCCAGCGGAAGCGGACGCCGATCGACTCGAGCACTTCGAGCAGCCGGTTGACCTCCTCGATGCGCGCGACTTTGCGCAGCACGGTGGTGCCCTCGTTGAGCAGGCAGGCGCACAGCAGCGCGACGCCGGCGTTCTTGCTGGACTTCACGTCGATGGAGCCGGACAAGGTGGTGCCACCCTTGACGCGCAGGTGGCTCGGGCCGGAGGCGCCGACGCTCACCAGCTCGGAGTCGAGGGCGCTGCCGATGCGGGCGAGCATCTCGAGGGTCAGGTTCTGCTGACCCTTCTCGATGCGGTTGACGGCGCTCTGGCTCGTCTTGAGCTCGGTGGCGAGCTGGGCCTGCGTGAGTCCGCTGTGTTGGCGTGCGTCGCGGATGAGTGTGCCGATCCTGGCCAGGTAGTCGTCATGTTCTGACATGGTTCCCCCACTGTATATCTCAGATATGAGATAAATCTACACGTTCTTGGATTTGAGTGCCTGCGGGCGGATGAGCAGGGCCACGAGGACGCCGACCACGGTCAGCGCACCTGCCGCGACTCCGACGATACCCACGCGCGCCGAAGATCCCAGCACCTCGATCAGTTCTGCGCAGACGACCTGCCCGGCGATCAGGCAGAGCCCGAGCACCAGCACGCCGTGGATCTTGACGAGCAGGGCCGCAAACCAGATGACGGCGACGCCCATGACGCCGCCGGTGTACAGCCACCACGTGCCGGGAAGCTCCCCGAGCCGCCCATCCACCAGCAGGCTCACCGCGAGGCCGACCACGAGCGCCACTGTTCCGACGGCGAAGTTGTTGAATGTCGTCGCCCATGGCCCGCCGATGGCGTTGAGTCGCCCGTTGAGGGCGAGCTGGATGCCCGTGCCCATGCCGGCGAGCAGCGGAAGCAAAGCGAAGGTCACGGTCTGTACGGAGAACGACTCGATCAGCCGCTCGCCGGCCGCCAGAATGACCGCAGCGACGGCGAATGCCGCTGCGACGGCCCGCGGATAGCTGAACGGCTGGTGCCCCGACGGCCCGATGCCGAAATGGTCGACGAGCAGGCCACTCGAGGCCTGGCCGGCAGTGATGGCGACACTGAACAGAGCCACGCCGATCGTCGCGACGGTGAGTCCCTGGGTGGCCACGAGATAAGCACCGAACAACCCGCCCAGCACCTCGTGCGGTCGCAACCGCCCGCCGCGCAGGTCACCGACGAGTCGACCGAGCCCCGACCGGGCGCTGGGCAGCGCGACGACGATGACTGCGAGCACGGCAAGTCCGCTGCCGAAGCTGATGACCGCGGCCGCGATCCCGGCGCGTGGCCCGGAGCCGAGCTCGTCGGCGAGCTGGCCGTTGATCTGGGACTGGACCGCGAGGATGCCGCCCGTGGCCAGCATCACGAGGACGGAGACGATGCGGATCGCTCTACTGGTGCTTGCGGCTGCCGCCGCGGGGGAGGAGTCGCTCACCCGACGGTCGTAGTCTGAGTCGTTCCGGGACGTCGGGCATCGACGACGCCTCCGAACCTCATCACGTGGTCCCAATTCGTGTCCCCGGCCATCTCAATGACTACTGCACCATGGCCAAATCGGGGGATTTTCACGTGTCTATGATGCACCTCCACCGATCCGGGGCCGTGAGGGTGTCGAATGAGGTACATGGGCCTGTTCTCGGACGCAACCGCACTGATGGTGCAAGCTGGTGCGAAGCGATCGGCACGATACGGGGACGCCCTCTACTTCACCGGCCCGGAGTTCGATGGCAGGGAGTTCGACGAGCCCGAGAGCTGGCGGATTCCAACCCGTCACCACGCAGTCCGTTGTGATGTCTACCGTCCGCCCGGCGTGGCTCGGCCACCGATCTACGTGCACTTCCACGGTGGCGCGTTCATGATGCGGTTCCCGCGCATGGACGACTTCTTCGCCCGGTTCATGGTCGAAGAGGCCCAGGTGGCGGTCGTCAACGTCGACTATGACGTCGCGCCGCAGCACCGGTACCCGATTGCCCACCATCAGGCCCACGACGTCGTCCGATGGCTCACGCAGCATGCCGGCGACGGCGACCTCGACGGTTCCCGCATCGCAGTCGGCGGGTTCAGCGCCGGCGGCAACCTAGCCGCCTCCGTCTGCCTCCAAGCACGCGACGAGGCCACGCCGATGCCAAAGCTGCAGGTCCTGGGAGTGCCGTCGCTCGACGTCTCCACGTTCGACAAGACGTCAACGGTGTCGGACCCGATGATCGGACCGGCAGCGCTCCGGATCGCGCGGACCACGTACTTCAAGGACGAGTCACGACGCGCGGAGCCCTATGCGTCACCCGGCCTGAGCGACGACTTGCACGGACTGCCGCCGGCCGTCGTGCTCACGGCCGAGTGGGACCTGCTGCGGGCCGAGGGCGATGACTATGCCGAGCGACTCACCGCTTCCGGTGTCGACGTGCTGCACCGGGTGGTCCCCGGTCGCGATCACTACTTCCTCGACGGCGATCGTGCACGGGCTCGGACGCTGCTCGACCTGATCGCGCGCGAAACGGCCCGCAGACTGGCCTGACGTTTCAGTCGACCGTGTCTAATGGGCACGTGCGCGGACATGCCAAGCGAGTGGGACTGGAGATCCTCGGCTGGGTGCTCGTCGTCGGCGGACTGGCAGCGCTCATCCTTCCCGGTCCCGGCCTCCTGGCCCTGTTCGCTGGACTTGCGGTGTTGTCCCAGCAGTACGAGTGGGCCGAACGCCGTCTGGAGCCGGTCAAGGAACGCGCCCTGAAGGCAGCCGCCGAGGGAGTCGAGACGTGGCCGAGGATCGTCGCATCCGTTGCCGGGAGCCTGCTCATCGTGGCCATCGGCGTGGTGTGGTGGATCGGGCCGATGGCTCCGTCCTGGTGGCCCGTGAGCGAAAACTGGTGGTTGTTGGGCGGGTGGGGCACGGGCACGACACTGATCCTGTCCGGCATCGTCGCGCTGGCGTTGGTGGTCTACAGCTTCAACAACTTCCGGGATCCCGGTCGCACGGGAGAAGGAACCTCGATCGACTGAGTGGGGGAGCGACGCCTGGCCAACGTGCGTCAGTGCGCGTTGACGAAAAGCCCACGCTCACTCCTGGGTGAGCTCGACGCCGTCGAACTCAGCGGTCACGCCATCGGCCAGGGCGGGCCCGTCGGTCTCGTCGCCGTGGCGGTTGAAGCTCGGTGCGCCGACCGTCGCGCGCAGCGCGTACTCGCCGGACGCGGGAATGCTGAAGTTGTTCGCGTCGTGGAAGAACGTGGAGTAGTAGAAGTTCAGCTTCTGCTGCTGGACGACCGCGCCGTCGGCGCCCACTACGTGCCCGCCGTGCTTCTCGAACCACGGTTCGGCGGCCTCGACGATGTAGGAGATCGTTCAGTCGCCTTCGACGGTCTTGCCGCCTCGCTCGGCCACCTCAGCCGCGAGGGTCGAGTACTGCTCCTCCACTCCGGCCGGCACCGACGACGACCGGGTGGTGGCCTTGGACGGTTCGTCACCGCAGCCGGCGAGCGTCAAGACGAGTGGCAGGCTGATCGCGGCAAGGGCGGCAGTGGTGCGGCGCATGGAGTCTGCTCAATCGATATTAGGTTCGCCTAACCTAACTCAGCATCCTGACAGCTCGACAAGTGGGCGGTCGGGAGGAGGAGGGCTGCAAGACTGTCGGTGACCCGGCGTCGAAGGAGCATCCCCACGATGGCGCTGCACCCAAGTCGAACGTGGCGTGTCCTGGTTGTCCTTCTGCTGATCGGCGGTCTGGTGGTGGGAATGATGTGGTGGCTGCAGCGGCAGCTGATCTATTTCCCTGACGCGTCGGCGGTGCCGCAGGCCGGCGACGTTATCGAGGGCGGGCGCGATGTCACGCTGCACACCGACGACGGGCTCGCGCTCGGTGCGTGGTTCGTGCCGGCGGCGCCTGGCCCGGGTGCGACCGACCGGCGGATGGCGGTTCTCGTCGCGCCCGGAAACGGCGGCAACCGAGCCGGCCGCGTCGGCTTGGCCGAGGAGCTGCGGCGGGAGGGTCTCGCAGTGCTCTTGGTGGACTACCGCGGATATGGCGGCAACCCGGGCAGCCCGAGCGAAGATGGTCTGGCGCGCGATGCGAGGGCCGCCGCTGACGCACTGGAGGGCCTGGGTTACCCGCCCGAGCGCACCATCTACTTCGGGGAGTCGCTGGGCAGCGGTGTCGTGGCGGCTCTGCAGACGCGCCGCCCACCCGCCGGGATGGTGCTCCGGTCGCCCTTCACCGAGCTCACGGATGTCGGGGCCCGGCACTACCCATGGCTGCCGGTACGGCGCCTGCTGACCGATCGGTTCCCCGTGACGGACCACCTTGCCGAGAGCGACGTGCCGCTGACCGTCGTGTACGGCGACCGGGACTCGGTCGTGCCCACGGAGCTCAGCGCACGGGTGGCGGACGAGGCGCCGGCGCTGGTGGAGCGGGTGGTGTTCGCAGGCGCCGACCACAACGACGCCGTGATGTTCGGGCCGCGCGTGGCAGATGCGGTGGCCCGTCTGGCCGACGAGGTCGGGTGACGGTCGCCAGTCAGTCGCCGGTCCACCAGTCCGGCAGCTCGGCGATCGAAGCCAGGACGGCGTCTGGCGACACGTCCGCGCCCAGGTCTGCGGGGGCGAACTTCCCGGTCCGCACGAGCACGCCGGTCAGCCCGGCGCGCTGGGCACCCTCGACGTCCGTGCGGATGTCGTCGCCGACCATCACCACGTGGTCCGCGGCGAGCCCGAGGCTGCCAACTGCAGTCTCGTAGAAGGCCCGGTCCGGCTTGCCCATGACCACGGCTGTCGTCCCGGCGGCGTACTCCAGGGCCCGGACGAACGCGCCTGCATCCAGCCGGAGCCCGTCGTCGGCGCGCCAGTACCGGGTCAGCCCGAGGGCGATCAGCGTCGGCCGCGAGTCGGCCATCAGCAGCCGGAACGCGCGGTTGAAGGTGGCGAAGTCCCACGCCTCGCCCAGGTCACCCACGACCACGGCGCCGGCGCCCTGCTCGGCGTCGTCGGGCATCGGGTCCAGCTCAACGAACTCAGACGCGGTGGCTGCTGGGATGAACAGCGCCGGCCGGCCAGGTGAGTGGTGCTGCAGCCACGACCTCGCGGCGACGGCCGGCGTGAGAATGTCGTCGTCGGACGCGGGGATGCCCATGGAGGACAGCTTTGCCGCGATCGCGGCCCGCGGCCGGGACGAGGTGTTCGTGAGGAAGCGGAACGGAATGTCCTCACGCGCGAGCCAGTCGACGACACCGGCGGCGCCGGGCACCGATGAGTCGCCGACGTAGACGACACCGTCCAGGTCCAGCAGAACTCCGCGCACGCCACCATGACAACACGGCGCTAGGCAACGTCGGTGCGACGTGGCACGATTTCGAAAGTGGCCAGCAGAACTGCCGAGACGGACCGCTTGCGCGATCTGGCGCTGCTGCGTCGTGTCCGAGATCGGATGGACCGGGAGTACGCGCAGCCGCTCGACGTCGAGGAGCTCGCCCGCGGCGCGAACATGTCGGCCGGGCACCTCAGTCGTCAGTTCCGGCTCGCCTACGGTGAGTCGCCGTACTCCTACCTGATGACGCGGCGTATCGAGCGCGCGATGTCGCTGCTGAGCCTTGGCGACTTCAGCGTCACCGACGTCTGTTTCGCAGTCGGCTGCTCGTCGTTGGGCACATTCAGCACGCGCTTCACCGAGCTGGTCGGAGTGCCGCCCAGCGTCTATCGCCGTGAGGGGACACGTGCGACGGAGGGCATGTCTCCGTGCGTGGTCAAGAAGGTGACCAGACCGATCAGGAATCGAGAAGCGCCCGACCCCGAGCCACAGCTAGCGTGACGCCCATGAACCTCACCATTCACCAGACCTACCTCCCGCACCACGACGCGGACGCCTCGCTGAGCTTCTACCGCGACACGCTCGGTTTCGAGGTCCGCAACGACGTCGAGTACGGCGGCATGCACTGGATCACGGTCGGCCCGGACAGCCAGCCCGACACGTCCATCGTCCTGCACCCGCCGGCAGCCGACCCCGGCATCACCGACGACGAACGTCGCGTCATCGAGGAGATGATGGCGAAGGGCACCTACGCCGGCATCAACCTCGCCACCCCCGACCTCGACGGCACCTTCGAGAAGCTGCAGGCCGGCGACGCCGAGGTCGTCCAGGAGCCGACCGAGCAGCCGTGGGGCGTCCGCGACTGCGCCTTCCGCGATCCCGCGGGCAACATGATCCGCATCTTCGAGGTCAGCTGAGCATGGCCACGAAGTCGAACACGGAGGCGGCGTCGCTGCACCTGGCCGACAGCCACGAGATGATCCGTGTGCAGGGCGCGCGCGAGAACAACCTCAAGGACGTCAGCGTCGAGATCCCGAAGCGCCGGCTGACGGCGTTCACCGGCGTCTCCGGCTCCGGCAAGAGCTCGCTGGTGTTCAACACGATCGCCGCGGAGTCCCAGCGGATGATCAACGAGACCTACAGTGCCTTCGTGCAGGGCTTCATGCCCACGCTGGCACGGCCCGAGGTCGACGTGCTCGACGGGCTGACGACCGCGATCATCGTCGACCAGCAGCGGATGGGTGCCGACCCCCGCTCCACGGTCGGCACGGCCACCGACGCCAACGCGATGCTGCGCATCCTCTTCAGCCGACTCGGGAAGCCGCACATCGGGCCTCCGACCGCCTACTCGTTCAACGTCCCGACGCGTACGGCGAGCGGGGCGATGACCGTCGACAGGGGAAAGGGCGAGAGGATCGTGGTGCGGAACGCCGTCTACCAGGGCGGCATGTGCCCGCGCTGCGAGGGCATGGGCTCGGTCAACGACTTCGACCTGTCGCAGCTGTACGACGACAGCAAGTCGCTCAACGAGGGTGCGCTCACGGTCCCCGGCTACAGCATGGACGGCTGGTACGGCCGCATCTTCAGCGGCGCCGGACTGCCGATGGACAAACCGATCGGCAAGTTCACCGAGAAGCAGCTCGACAAGCTGCTGTACGGCGAGCCGACGAAGATCAAGGTCGAGGG
>NZ_JBOHDT010000110.1:0-30851 GCF_050700635.1 Aeromicrobium sp. | reverse complement strand
GACGGACCTCTATTGGGACAGAAACTGGTACGTGTGGAACAACGCTGGCGACACGGCTTTCCTGCGAAAGAGCGGTCCGACGCGAGTTGACCGTTGCGAGTGGGGCTCAGGAAGCGGCGTGAAGTCTTGCTGATCAGCGGTCAATAGCTGTCGAACGCATCCGGCGCGCAGGCGACCAGTCAAGTCACCTAGTCCGAGTGAGCCATCTTCCGCACTCGATGTGACTGGTTTGTGATGTTCGGCGCCAATCGCGTCCGGGCGTCCATATGCTTCCGAAGGTTGCGCCGATTCTGAGGCGCCCAAAGCCTAGAACTCTTTGAAATTGGGGGAACTCTCATGTCTGAAAAAGCACCTGCCGGCTGGTATCCCGACAGCGATGGCACGAACCGATGGTGGGACGGCGACCAGTGGACCGACCACCAGCATCCGGCGCCCGGATCGGCTCAGACCGCGACCGCCGTTGCGGCTCCGGCCCAGGCTCAACCGCCGGTCAGGACCCGCGCTGATGCGAAGGCCGAGAAGGCCTACGCCAAGGCCACTCGTCCCTGGTACAAAAAGAAGCGGTGGATTGGGCTTTTGGCCGTCATCGCGCTGAGCATCGTCATTGCTGCAACGTCGGGCGGGTCGGACTCTGGCGGTCCCGAGGTAGTCGGGAATTCGTCCAGCGGAGACACATCCTCAAATTCGAACAAGACTGGTTCCAAGAGCAACCCGGTCAAGGTCGGTGAGACGGTCAAGCTCGAGGGGACCGAGTACACCGTCAAGAGCGCGAAGAAGACTCCCACGGTTGGTGGCGAGTTCTTCAAGGAGAAGGCCAACGGTGTGTTCGTCGTGGTCGAGCTGACCGTCGAGAACAAGAAGGACGAGACGAAGACGTTCCTCGACGAGGCTACGAAGTTCATCGCTACCAACGACAAGAAGTACTCAACCGACAGCGACGGCACGATTGCGTCGGCTGGTGAAGGCGACGAGTCGTTCATGCTCATGGACATGCAGCCGGACGTTCCCGAAACCGGGATCCTCGTCTATGACGTGCCCGTGGGCAAGGCCAAGGGTGGCCTGCTTGAAGTCAGTGACCTCTTTGGTGGCGGCGAGGCGTACATCGACCTCGGGCTGTAAGGCGGCGTACGCAAGGAATGTCTGAACAGAACATCAGCGACCCGAGACCGACGCACGGTCTCGGGCCGCTGTTCGTCTTGCAACGAACGAACTGTGGTGTCGTCGTGACCGCAGGGCGACTTGGGTGATAGAACAAGCGAAGCCCGTCGGCAATCAGACGCCCGACGGTTACCGACAAGGATCCGCCAGATGTCGACCCAGCCACCGCCACCTCCTCCCCCGCCGCCGAGCCCTGGTGAGTACCCGGGCCCCAGCATGGGCCAGAAGCCACCGTCCAACCTCGTGTGGGGCATCCTCACGACACTGTTCTGCTGCCTGCCGTTCGGCATCGTCTCGATCGTCTATGCCGCGCGGGTCGACGGGAAGTGGAGCGGCGGCGACGCGGCCGGCGCGCAGGCCGATTCGGACAACGCCAAGAAGTGGGCCATCATCGCTGCGCTCTCCGGAGTTGCCGTGATCGTTCTCTATGTGATCGTCGTCATCGCCTTCGGTGTCAGCATGAGCGGCGACATGAGCGGCAGCGAGTTCTGATCATGACCATGGTGGCCCGGGGTCGGGAGAAGAGACTTTCCTCCCGAATCTGGGCTGCCCCTGCCGCCCTCGCAGCACTCGCGGCTGCGGGGGCGGTGGCGGTTCTCCTCCGCGACCCGCATCAGACACACTCCTGGGGCGCGTGTCCGGTCAACGCGCTCACCGGCGGATACTGCCCCGGGTGCGGAAGCATGCGCGGCGTGCACGACCTGCTGGTCGGTCAACCGCTCGAGGCGATCGGCCACAATCTCCTGCTTCTCCCGGCACTGGCCTGGCTAGCGTGGTGGTGGGTCCATCAGATGGCCGCCGCAGTCGGTCGTAGGATCGCCGGGCCGCCGTCGTCGGCAGGATTTTGCTGGTCGCTGTTGGCAGTGCTCGCGGTGTTCACCGTCCTGCGAAACATCCCCGGATCGCCCCTCGCGCCCTGATCGCGCGAGATGAGTCAGCGCGATCGGACCTCGGCCAAGGCCGTCGGCCATTCGGGGTTCGACCAATAGTTGCTGTGGCCGTGCAGCTCGTTGACGGGCGCGGCCTGGAGCTCGTCTACACGCGGCACTGGGTCGACCAGGCGCCAGTCGTCGCCGCAACGGCGAGTCCGGTACGGGCCGACGATCTCGTCTGGCCTCTCCCCCGCGCCCGGATCCGGGAAGTGGCCGGACTCAGCTTCCGCACCCTCGCCCTCGTGGCGCCAGGACAGCACCGGTCCGGCCAACGGGTCGGTGTCGCGGTAGAGGCTCACCCAAGCGCCGTCGAGACGGTCATGCAAACGCCGGATCGACTCGTAGTTGACGTACATCGGGAACGCTCGGGCGAACATCAGACGCAGCTGCGAACCGAACGTGACCAGTCCGATACGTTCGCACTCGCCCGTGCCGAGCAGGTTCAACGCCGCGAAACTGACCAGGCTCCCCTGGCTGTGACCGCAGACCACCACCGCACGACCCTCGGTCGACGGGCCCGAATAGTGACGGATCCGGTCTGCCAGGTCGCCCACGGTCCGTAACGAGTACGGCGTCGGGATGAACGGGTGCACGGCGTGAGGCCAGAACGCGACGACGTCCCACACGATGTTGACGCTGCGCCGCACGGACGCGTCGCGGAAGGCGCCGCGCGCCAGGAACACCAACGCGAGCATCAGCCCGAGGAGCACCCAGACACCGAGCTGGGTGAGAAGCACCGCACCGTGACCGTTGGACGTCTGCCGGCTGAGGTAGCCGAGGTGGCCCGGTAGGTTCCCGAACCACATTTCCAGGACCAACGCCAGCATCAGCACACCGCCGACTCCCACGAGCGTCCAGAGGATCGGCTCGACACCGTTCTTCACGCGCGCGAACCACACCGTGCTGCCGAGCTTCGAGCGCCAGGAACGCAAACTGTCGGGAGCGAACGCCGAGTCGTCCGGGTAGCCGATCAAGGCCTTCTCGGCCATACCCAGCCGACTCATCGCCCTCCTGACCACAAGGAAGACCACGATCAGGATCGCCGGGAAGATCGACAGTCCCCACGCGTAGGCGACCCGGTCGAGCATCAAGGTGATGCCGAGCTCGGCTCGCCGGCTCCCGGTCCGTTCGCTCAGCAGCGACGCGACGCCGATCACGACCGCGGCCGAGTAGCCGACGCCGAGGAACACACCCAGGCCCGCGACTGGGATCGCGGTCATGCCCTTGCTGTACGGCCGGAAGTACGACGCCGGCCCGTCTGCCGCGCGCGTCCGGCGCGTCGCCCACGACAGTCCGCCGACGGCGAGCACCAGCACGCCGAGCCCGATCGCTCCCGCGTACAGCAGAAGCACGGAGCGGTTGTCGAACTGGTCGTACCGGACCAGGAATCGGTCGAGGGCGTCAAGCGCCTCAGGGCGCTTCGTGCCGTACACCGACCACGACGCCCAGGTGATGAGTATGAGCCCAGCGACGACGAAAAGGCCGGACAGCGCCGACGCCACCCGATGCCACCGGCTCACGCGACGTGTCGGTGCACCGTCGAGCCCGGTCGTGGCAGCCTGTTCCGGATCGCCGAGCAGCACGGTGACGACTAATACCGCGACCAGCAGCAGCCCGGCACCGGCCGTGCCCTGCTTGGCGAAGCTGAGGCCCATGTAGGCCGGAACGGCGAGACCCATTGCGGTGTGCAGGCCCCGCAGGGCGAGCGTGTCGGGGTCGCCGCGATAGAAGTCGGCACCGGCGAACGGTGTCATCGGCGTGCCCGACACGCCGGCCGGCGTGGCCTGGTCTGCCTCACCGCCTCCGCGTCCGAACAGCCGTCCGATCAGCGTCGCTCCTCCGAGCACAAGGACGAACGCCCCGGACAGCGCGACGGCGAGGGACGGGATGCCAGGCTCGAGCCATCCGGGCACGAATGACTGACGGGGTGCCCAACGCGCGCCCACAAGATCGATGAGCGTGAGAGTGGTGGCGAAGCTCAGCATGATCGTCAGCAGCAACGCCAGGAAGCGCAGCGCCGCGAGGGCCACCATCCGGAACGCACCGGCGTGGCGGATCGGCGACCCGTCGGCATCGTGCGGGGCCGGAAGCATGAATGCCGAGGCGTTGACCAGCCCGAACGGGAGCAGCGCGAGCCAGAATGCCTTGAGCCACGAGCCCGACGTGTACCGGCCCCAGTGGAAACCCTCGACGGCGTGTCCGTCGTCCGCGGCCTGGATGTGGCCCTGTGCGTCGACCTTGCGGAAGAAGCGAGAGCGGTCGTCGCCGTCGACCTGCAGGACATGGGGCGAGGCGAGCAGATCCTCCGGTGGCGTTCCGCTGACGCCGTGCACCCGCAGCTCCACCCAGGTTGCGCCACCGGAGTCGTCGTCCATGTCGCGCTCCCCTCGCTCCCGCCATCATGACCGATGAGGACCGATAAACGCGGCAGGATGGTCATGTGGGCGACCGGGAGCTGGTGATGCGATGGGTCCGCGGGTGGGCCCAGGTCCACTCCATGCGTGTGGAGGACGTCGACGGCTGGCCGCTCGTGCACGTGCGGCGACCGTCGCGGGAGACCGAGATCATCTGCGTCGACCCCGGACGGCCGGCGTTCGATGTGCTGGCGCGTCACACGGCGCATGATCCGCTCGAGATGCTCACCGTGGTCGGTCGTGATCTCGGCCCGTACCTGGCCCCTCCCCTGCCACCGGGCCTGCGCGTCGACCGGGACGACGAGGTGTTCATGACCACGGCGCTCGCACCATCGCCGGTGCCAGTATCGGACCGGTTCACCTCCCGATGGGTCGACGACGGCCACCGCGCGTCGTACACCGTCGATGACGGCGAACGGGTGGTTTCCGAGGGCATGGTCGGAGTGCTGGGCGCGGACGCAGTCATCGACGCCGTCGAGACATCACCGGGTCACCGTCGCCAAGGGCTCGGTCGCCACGTCATCGGTGCGCTGACGATCTGGGCGGTCGACCATGGGGCGCGCACCGGCCTGATGGCGGCAACGGCCGACGGCGCGAGCCTTTACACGGCACTCGGGTGGGACACGACCATGGTGATGTGGTCGCTCATGGGCGTCCGCGACGACTGACCGCCACCGTCGCCGCGACGACCCACAGAACGAAGAGGACGAACGGCAGGAAGAGGAAGGCCGTCAGCGCCACCAGGACCGCCACCGGATAGCTCGAGATCGACAGCCACCGAGGCAGGAGGTCCGGGGTTCTGGCCGCGATCGCGATGAAGATGGCGGCCGGCAGCGTCCCGCCGAGGCCGAGGGCGACGTACCCGAACTGCGGGAGCACGGCCTGGCCGGACTCGAGGCCGGGGTCACCGAAGAACGAGCCGACCAGAAGACTGAGCGGCACCGTGGCGAACGCGAGCGCCGCGACGATCATCCCGATCGCGGCTGCAGCGCCTGTGACCAGCAGAGGAGCCCGGAAGGCCCCGGTGTCGAAGGACAGCGCATGGGCGAACCAGACGAAGGCAAGGCCTGCCAGGAGCAGGAGGACGGAGCCCGCGACGTAGCCGATCCTGTTGCCGGTGTCGGAGAGGAGCGTGACGAACTGAGCATCGGAATCGGCGAACGATCCGACCAGCTCCCCGAGAGGCACGGCGGAACCGACGAAGAGGATCACGAACAACGATCCAGGGCGCCAGACGTTGAGCACGACCTCATCCTCAGTCGAGCTGGAACTCGACCCACAGTGGGTAGTGGTCGGAGATGCGCCAGGACACCTCGGCCTTGGTCTTGCCGTGGAAGGCGAACGGGAGGAAGTCGAAGCCGCCGGCCACGCCCTCATAGCGAAGCCCTGTGAGCACGTTGTCCATGGTCTGGAAGTCGGAGAACCACGCGATCTGGTCGTAGAAGTTCTTGTTCCTGTCGTTGGAGAAGATGGTGCGCGGCACCTCGTTGAGCTCGGCGGGCGGGAACAGCCCGGTCGAGAACAATGCCTTGTAGAGGTCGCTGCCCATGCGGTCGATGTTGAAGTCGCCCAGCACCAGCAGGTTCCGGTTCCAGTCCGTTGGCCGGTCAGCCCATCTGCGCATCCAGTTGGCGAACTTCGTCAGCTCGGGGATCCGCTCGGTCACGTTCTTGCCCCAGATGATGTGTACGGACGTCAGGATGAACTCGATGTCCTCGCGTCTGAAGCTGGCGGCGTAGGGCGTCCGGGCGAACTGCTGCGCCGGTTCCGTCACCGTGCTCGGCAGCACGATCTCGCCCACCAGCCCCGACGGCTGCACTCGGGTCGAGTCGTAGATGAAGCTCAGTCGTTCCCCGTTGCCCTCGTCGCCCTCCGTGACGTCGGAGGTGATCACCTTCCAGTTGGGACCGAGCCGTGTGAGCAGGAACCGCAAGGCCTCCGTCTCGCGGCGAACCTCCTGGACGGAGATCACGTCGAAGTAGGACATGAGCGCCGCGATGAGGGCGACCGCGCGCCAGTCACGCTTCGGGGAGTCGTTCGCCGCCGCCGACCACTTGGGGGTGACATCTCCGAACGCCCGCAGGTTCCAGCTGCCGATCAGGAGGTTCTTGGGCTTCTTCGACGGCACACGGGCGCGGACGGCGGCGCGGAGCGCGCTGATCTCCGCGGCGACAGCTGCCGGGGTTTCGGGCATGTCTCAGTAGAGCAGCCACGAGACCGCGGTGTCGGGCTTTTGCGTTAGCCGGCGGCAGTGCGGCGGCAGACCTCGTCCCAGGGTGTGGGCTGGAGGCCGAAGTGAGCGCGTGATGCGGTGTCGTCGAGGACGTACGGCCGTGTCCACTGGTACGACATCTCGCGGACCTCGCGGACGAGCGGCACCACGAGCGCGGCGATCGCCAGTGCCGGGCCGGGGGCCGCCGAGACCTTGGGCTCAGGAAAGCCGCCGGCGCGGGCGACGTCGCTGAGCGCCTGACGCTGGGTGCGCGGGGCATTCGTGGGTGCGTGCCAGATGCGTCCGTGTGCCGACTCGTCCTCGGCGGCCGCCACCAGCGCACGTGCCATGTCGCCGACGTCGGTCCAGGAATGTGGCTGGTCGGCCGAGCCGATCACCCAAGCTCGCTTTCCGGCCTTCAGCGCCGCGAGGTGCCGGGTGACGTGGCCGTTCTCGCCCACGCCGGGGCCGACATAGTCGGCGCCACGCACCTCCACGACCCGAACCCTCCCGGCCCTGTGGGCGGCGAGCGCGTCGGCCCACATGTCAGCCCGGAGCCTGGCCTTCTTGTCGGTCGCGACATCAGGGTGGGACTCGGTCATCGGCTCGTCGAGCGGACCGTAGGGGTAGAGGTTGCCGGTGATGACGTACGTGGCGCCGCTCAGCTCAGCGGCGGCGAGCATGGCCGACGCGAGCGGCGGCCACTCCTTCATCCACTTCGTGTAGTCGCGCGGGTTCGCGCAGTTGTAGAGGACGGCCGCACCGGTGGCCACCTCGGTGAGCCCGTCGGCGTCGGTCGCGTCGGCGGCGACGTGTTCCACCCCGGCGACCCCGGTGTCGGTGCCGGACCGCGACACAAGTGCGACGTCAGAGCCTCGCTCGGCCAGGAGCGCCGCGACGTGCCGGCCGACCGGGCCCGCACCGACGATGACGTGACGATCAGGCATCAGACCTCCAGGCCTTGAATCCGAGGACGACCATACGCATCTCGCGCCGTGCCTTGCGCTTGATCTCTTCCTCGAGGTCGGGGCGCCCGACGGGTGTTTCGACGACCTGCTCGGCCCGATAGACCATGTTGCGCACAAAGAGACCGGAGACCATCTTCACGTCCTCGCCGCTCCACCGCGCGAGCTGCGGGATGCGGGCCAGAAACAGGGCGAGCTCGCTGATGAACAGCTCCAGCTCGTGCTGGATCGCGGCGCGGACCGTTGCCGACCCACCGAGGCGCTCGCGGGCCACGAAGGCGAAGTGCTCGCGGTTCGCCTTGACGGCTGCGACGAGGACGTCGGCCGACGCGTCGATGAGGTTGTCGACGATGTCCGGGTTGCGCTGCGCGTCGCGGATCATCCCCCGCAGCGTGGTGAAGGACTGTTCGACCAGCGCCAGGCCCACCTCGTCCATGGAGTCGAAGTGCCGGTAGAACGCCGTCGGCACCACCCCGGCGGCTCGGGTGACCTGGCGCAGGCTCAGCTGCGCGAACCCGTGGTCGTGGCTCAGCCCGAGCGCAGCGGCGAGGATCGCCTCACGCGTGCGCTCCTTCTGAGCTTGCCGCGAGGGCACGGTTTCGGACATCGGCCCAGTGTAGTGGGGGTTTCGGTGAACATGTGTGTTCCGCGTGGCTGGGGTCACGCGGGCTAGCGGTTGCACATAGGCGTGCGGTCGTGTCAGTATTTGAGTGTACAAACGTTCACTGAAATTACCGGGCAGTAGAGGAGGCCGACATGGGCATCATCCGCCGCACCCTGGGTTCCCGGACCATCGGCTCGCTCACGTCGCCTCACACCATCGATCACTTCCTCGAGCAGATCCACCCGATGCTCACCGTCGACGAGGTGCGCGCCCGCGTCGTGAAGGTCGTCCACGAGACCGGCGACGCCAGCACCGTGGTTCTGCGCCCGAACGGTGCCTGGCGCGGGTTCGTGCCCGGCCAGCACGTGCAGTTCGGCATCGAGGTCGACGGCAAGCGGCGCGTCCGCGTGTTCTCGGTCTCCAGCTCGCAGGCGAACCGCGACGGCACGTTCAGCGTCTCGGTCAAGGCCCACCCGGACGGGTACGTGTCGCAATTCCTGCACAGTGGGTTGGCCCCACGCACGATCGTCCACCTGTCGCAGGCCGAGGGCGAGTTCGTGCTCCCGGACGTCGTGCCCGACCAGGTGCTGCTGCTCAGCGGCGGGTCAGGCATCACCCCGGTCATGTCGATGATCCGCACGCTCCGTGATCGCAAGCACCAGGGCGAGATCACGTTCCTCCACTACGCCCGCTCGCGCGCCGACGAGATGTTCGCCGACGAGCTCGACCGCCTCGCCGACGACCTGCCCGGCGCCCGCGTCGTCCGCATCTACACTCGTGAGCCCGAGAAGGACGCCGCCCTCGCCGGCCGCTTCCACGTGGACCACCTCAAGCACCTCGGCGTCGACGCGTCCGACACGCTCACCTACGTGTGCGGCCCGGCCGGACTCATCGCGTCCGTCCGCGACACCTACGACGACCTCGGCGCCGGCGACCAACTGCGCGCGGAGTACTTCAAGGTGCCGACGGTCGACTTCAATGCGGCCGACGCCACCGGCACGCTGACCTTCGACGCCAGCGGCCGGACGGCCGACAACTCCGGAGCCACGATCCTCGAGCAGGCGGAGGCCGCCGGACTCGAGCCCGCCTTCGGCTGCCGCATGGGCGTCTGCAACACCTGCGCCATCAAGAAGCTCCATGGTGCGGCCCGCCACGTCGTCACCAGCGAGGTCCAGGCCGACACCGACCAGACCCTCAAGATCTGCGTTCACGTCCCCGTCGGGGACGTCAGCGTCGCCCTCTAGCCACCACAGGAGAGATACGCATGTCACGCAAGCGCACGTACGCTCCGATCGAGCCGCTGAGCGCCAGCAACCACAACGAGGCGCCGAAGCCGCTCACGTCGGACGATCCCGACCACACGTCGAACATCGGCCTCGAGTACATGACGCGCGAGGACCTCGACAAGTTCGGCCGCGATCTCGACGGCATCCGCCAGCGCGTGCTCGACGACCTGGGCCAGAAGGACGCCGACTACATTCGCCGCGTCATCCGGGTGCAGCGTGCGTTCGAGGTGCTCGGACGCGTCGGCCTGTTCATGCCGTTCTACCTGCCCGCGTTCTTCGCCGGCCTCGTGCTGCTCGCCCTGGCCAAGATCATCGAGAACATGGAGATCGGCCACAACATCATGCATGGCCAATACGACTGGATGAACGACCCGGTGATCAACGGCAAGAGCTACGAATGGGACATCGTAGCCCCCTCCCAGGACTGGAAGGAGGGCCACAACTTCATCCACCACACGTATACGAACATCCACGGCATGGACCGCGACATCGGCTACAACCTGCTGCGCATCGACACCGGCCAGCCCTGGTACGCCACCCACCGCTTCAACCTGCCGATGGCGTTCGTCCTGATGCTCATCTTCGAGTGGGGCGTGATGTACCACGGCGTCGAGCTCGACGAGTACCTCTCCGGTCGCATGTCGAAGGAAGAGTTCCGGGCTCGCCGGTCGCGGGCGTTCAAGAAGATCCGCCGCCAGGTCACCAAGGACTACGTGGCCTACCCGCTGCTCGCGCTGCCGCTCGTGCCGTTCGTCGGCTGGTGGGCGCCGCTCGCCGTGCTCGGTGCCAACCTCGTGGCGAACATCATCCGCAACATCTGGACGTTCATCGTCATCTTCTGCGGCCACTTCCCCGCCGAGGTGCAGACGTTCGAGGAGAAGGACGCGCTCGGTGAGTCGCGCGGCCAGTGGTACGTGCGCCAGCTGCTCGGCTCGGCCAACATCTCCGGGTCCCGCCTGTTCCACGTCATGACCGGCAACCTGAGCCACCAGATCGAGCACCACCTGTTCCCCGACATCCCGGCCCGCCGCTACCCCGTGATCGCCCCGGAGGTCCGGGCCCTCATCGAGAAGAACGGGCTGCAGTACAACACCGGCCGACTGGGACGTCAGATATTCAGCGTCGCCCGTCAGCTCGCCGTCTTCGGACGCAAGCCCAGCGACCCGTACCTCATCGGCAACAGCCCGGAGTCGAAGGCCCTGCGCCGCGCCAAGCGCGAGGAAGAGGCCGCCCGCCGTGCTGAGGCCGATGAGACTGCAAGAATGGCGGCGTAACCCAGCCCCAGACTGATCAGATCAGCCTGTGACCGAGGAGCGACGTCCATGGCCCTGACCCGCCGCGAGATCGCCAAGGACGTCGTACAGCAGGGAGCTGAAGCCGCGTTCGCGACGGCGGGCCACGTCACGGCGATCTTCTTCGATGCGGCCCGGCGCATCACGACCGAGCTCGGAGCGTTCGGCACGGAGATCTTCGAGATCGCCGAGGCCAGCCGCAAGGCGAACGACGACGACACACATCACACCCCAAGATCGACCGGCACAGCGACCCATCCCGGCGACGGCTGAGCGCGAATTACCCACATGAGCTCGTCTGTCGCCGTGGTCGGGTCGGGCGTCTCCGGCCTCTCGGCCGCCTATGTCCTGGGTCGATCGCGAGACGTCACGCTCTTCGAGGCGGACGACCGGTTCGGCGGCCATGCCCACACCCACCAGGTCGACGGGCACGCGGTCGACACCGGCTTCATCGTGCACAACGACCAGACGTATCCCCTGCTGCGGCGCCTGTTCGCCGAGCTCGACGTCGACGTCCATCCCACCGAGATGAGTATGAGCATCCACTGCGACGGGTGCGGCCTCGAGTACGCCGGGGGTCGCGGGGCTACCGGCATCTTCGCCCAGCGGCGCCGCGTCGCGGACCCTCGCTTCCTGCGCATGCTGATGTCGATCAAGAGGTACCAGCGGCTCGCGCTCGCACTCCTCGACCGAGACGAATCGGCCGACGAGCCGCAGACCTACGGCGACTTCCTGCGTGTGCACGGCTTCTCCGACCACTTCGTCGCCCACTACGCCATCCCGGTCGTCTCCTGCGTGTGGTCGTCCGGGCACGAGACGGCGCTCGCCTATCCCGCGCGCTACCTCTTCACTTTCCTCAAGCACCACGGATTCCTGTCCATCAAGGGCTCACCGCAATGGTTCACGGTGCGCGGCGGATCACTGGCCTACGTGCAGAAGGTCACCGAGGCGATTGGTGACGTCCGTTCCTCGACCCCCATCCGCGCCGTCTCCCGCAAGCCCGACGGCGTGGAGCTCCTCGACGCCCATGGCACCGTGCACCGGGCCGACGCCGTGGTCATCGCCACGCACGCCGACGACGCGCTCGCCCTGCTCACCGACCCCACGGACGACGAGCGGCGGATCCTCGGAGCGTTCGAGTACTCCCGCAACGAGACGGTGCTGCACCGCGACCGCACCCTGCTGCCGGACGCCGAGCCGGCCCGGTCCTCCTGGAACTACCGGATGGACGACTGCAACACCCGTCTCGACCACACGGCCGTCACCTACTGGATGAATCGCCTGCAGGGCATCGAGAGCGACCCGCCGTTCGTCGTGACGCTGAACTCCGCCGACCGCGTCGATCCCGACACCGTCGTCGCCGCCATGCAGTACTCGCATCCGACCTACACCGCGGACTCTGTGGCCGCCCAGCGTGAGCTACCGTCGCTCTCGACCGGGCGCACCGCGTTCGCCGGCTCGTACCACGGATGGGGATTCCACGAGGACGGCTGCCGTTCCGGCGTGGAGGCCGCATCGGCTCTGGGAGTCGACTGGTGACCTCCCCGAGCCTGCCGACGCTTCCGGCCCTGGTCACGGGCCGGGTGAGTCACGCGCGCCGCACGCCGCTGACACACCGGTTCCGCTATCGCGTCTACCAGTGGCTCGTCGACCTCGACCAGCTGCCGCGACTCCCCCGCTGGCTGCGGCCGTTCTCCACGTTCAGCGCCGGCGACCACATCGGCGATCCTGCGTTGAACCTCCGCACCAACATCGAGCGCTTCTGCGCTTCCGAGGGCGTCGACGTCACCGACCACCGCCTCCTGATGCTGGCCAACGCGCGCGTGCTCGGGTACACGTTCGACCCGCTGAGCGTCTTCTGGGCGATCGCACCCAACGGCTCCCTGTCCTGCATCGTCGCGGAGGTGCACAACACGTACGGGGAGCGTCACGCCTATCTGCTGCGGACCGACGACGACGGCCGTGACCAGGTGGACAAGGCCTTCTACGTGTCGCCGTTCTTCACGGTCGACGGGCGATATGACCTGCAGTTCCGGCTCACACCCGATGTCGTGTCGTCGACGGTCGTGCTCAAGCAGGAGGGCGAAGCCGTCTTCAGCGCGACGTTCCGGGGCGAGCCGAAGCCGGCGACGCCGGCCCGTCTGGCCCGACTTCTCGTGACGATGCCGTTCATGACCCATCGAACCAGCCTTCTGATCCGAATCCATGGTGTGTGGCTCTGGCTGCGCCGCCTGCCGGTCGTCCCCCGCCCGGCACACCGAACTCAGGAGGAAGTCCGATGAGCGAAGCCGTTCAAGCCCGATGGCCCGGTGTCGCCCACACGCCTCGCACTCCGCTGAAGGCTCGGGTGGCCAAGATGATCCTGAAGCCGGCCGCGCAGCAGGTTCCGGTCCGGCTCACGTTCCCGAACGGCACCGTCTGGGGCGCTGGCGGCCCGCACGCCCCCGAGATGGCGATCAAGCGTCCGCAGGCGTTCTTCGCGCGGATCGGCCAGGACACCAAGATCGGTTTCGGCGAGGCCTACATGGCCGGCGACTGGACCACCGGGCCGGGCACCGACCTCGCACACCTGCTCACCCCGTTCGCCGACCGGCTGGCCAACCTCGTGCCCAAGCCGTTGCAGAAGCTCCGCGGGCTCGTCGACGACCGCCTCCCCCACCACGAGCGCAACTCGATCGAGGGCTCGCGCTCCAACATCGAGCGCCACTACGACCTCTCCAACGACCTCTTCGCCGAGTTCCTCGACCCGTCGATGACGTACTCGTCGGCATGGTTCGGGTCGGAGACCGAGTCACTGCAGGCCGCACAGGAACGCAAGATGGACGGCATCCTCGACCAGGCGGGAGTCGGCGAAGGCACCCGGATGCTCGAGATCGGCAGCGGCTGGGGTGCGCTCGCGGTCCGGGCCGCACAACGTGGCGCCCACGTCACGACCATCACCATCTCCCAGGAGCAGGCCGCACTCGCTCGGGAGCGGTTCGCGGCAGCAGGCCCCGAGGTGGAGTCCCGAATCGACCTTCACCTGGTCGACTACCGCGAGATCAAGGGCACGTACGACGCCATCGTCAGCGTCGAGATGATCGAGGCGGTCGGCGAGGAGTACTGGCCGGTCTACTTCAACACCATCGACCAGCACCTCGCGCCCGGCGGCAAGGTCTCCATCCAGGCCATCACCATGGCCGACCACCGCTACCGCGCCACCCGCAACTCTTACGGCTGGATCCAGAAGTACATCTTCCCGGGCGGCCTGCTCCCGTCGCCCGAGGCGATCGACCGCACGCTGGCGCGTCACACCACGCTCGCCGTCACCGATCGGCGCCCGCTCGGACGTCACTACGCCCGCACGTTGCGCCTGTGGCGCGACCGTTTCGACGAGAACTGGACGAGGGTCAACGCCCAGGGCTTCGACGAGACGTTCCGTCGCATGTGGGAGTTCTACCTCGCCTACTGCGAGGCCGGTTTCGACACCGGGTACCTCGACGTCGTCCAGCTGCAGATGCAGCGGCCGGCCGAAGCCGGGTGACCCGCTGATGGCGGCCATATCCCGTCTCCCGATACCAATTCAGGAGTCGTACGAGTGGCAGTACCTCAGCGCCTGCCGCGATACCGACCCGGAGACGTTCTTCTCCCCCGAGGCCGAGCGTGGCCCCCGACGTCGAGAACGCGAGGCCGCGGCCAAGTCGCTCTGCGGGATCTGTCCTGTCGTGTCTGAGTGCCTCCGCCATGCGCTCGACGTGCGCGAGCCCTACGGCGTCTGGGGCGGCCTCAACGCCACCGAGCGCGAACACCTCCTCCGCGCCACCGGGTAGGCAAACCGGTGGTTGAGTAGGCCGAGGAACGACGCCGTATCGAAACCACTCCCTGCGCAAGCTTGTCTGCTCACGAGGTCTCGGTACGCCGGGCGCCTTCGGCGCACCCACTCGACCCGGCCCACCGTTCGCTCGCGGAGCTCGCTCAGGCGGTCACGCCCAGAAGACCCGCTCGACCACGCGTCGCGCGTGCCGGGTGGTGCGCAGGTACTCGTCGACCATGCGCTCGCTCTGGTCGATGCCGTACCCGAGCAGGTGGGCCACCCCGGCCCGTTCGGAGGCCTGCTCGACCATCGACTCGGCCGGCTTGCCCCGCATGAGCACGATCGCGTTGCGGATGCGGCTCACCATCCTCCAGGCCGACTCGAGCAGCGCGGCGTCGTCGGCCGTCAGGAGGTCCGCGTCGGCGGCACCGCGAAGGGCCTCCAGCGTGCGAGTCGTGCGGAGACCGGCCACCTCGTGGGCGTGGCGCATCTGGAGCAGCTGCACAGTCCACTCGACGTCGGCCAAGCCCCCACGCCCGAGCTTCAGGTGCGTGTTCGGATTCGCGTTCCGCGGCAGTCGTTCGGCGTCGACTCGGGCCTTGATGCGACGGATCTCGCGGATCTCGTCCTCGCTGATGCCGCCCTCGGGCCAGCGCAGCGGGTCGATCAGCTCGGTGAATCGGGCACACAGGTCGGAATCGCCCACGACGGGGCGGGCGCGCAGCAACGCCTGCGCCTCCCAGACAGCCGAGTACTTCTCGTAATAGGAGCGGTAGGCGCCGAAGGATCGCACGAGCGGTCCGTTGCGACCGTCCGGCCGCAGGTCCGCGTCGACCTCCAGCGGCGGATCGTCCGACGGCGCCGAGAGCATGTTTCTCAACCCGGTGGCCACAGCGGTGGCGGCCTTGGCCGCGTCGTCCTCGTTCGCGCCATCGACCGGCTCGTGCACGAACATCACGTCGGCGTCGGAGCCGTACCCGGACTCGCGACCGCCGACCCGACCCATCAGCACGATCGCCATTCTCGTCTGGAGCTCGCCGCGCTCGGCTTCGACCGCAGCTGTCGAGGCCACGAGTGCACTGGACAGGGTGGCCGTGGTGATGTCGGACAGGGCCGCGCCCACATCGACGATGTCGATCCGCCGGAGCACATCGGCGATCCCCACCCGAGAGAGCTCCCGCCGACGAACGCGGCGCACCGCCCGGATGGCATCCAGGGGTTTGCGGTGACGGCGGGCGGCGAGCTCCATCTCCGAGTCCAGCCGCGCAGCGTCACGAGGCACGAGCTCGGCGTCGTCACCCAGCAGCGCCACCGAGTCCGGAGCCCGCAGGATGAGGTCGGTGACGTACCGGCTCGACCCCACGATCTGGGACAGCTGCTCGGCGCCCTCCCCCTCGTCACGGAGCTTGCGCAGGTACCAGTGCGTGTCACCGAGCCCCTCGGAGATCTTGCGGAACGCGAGCAGGCCCGCATCCGGATCGGGAGACTGCGCGAACCACTCGAGCATCGCCGGCAGCAGCGACCGCTGGATCGACGCACGACGCGAGACTCCCGACGTGAGTGCCTGGATGTTCGCGAGCGCACTGCGCGGGTCGGCGAACCCGAGGGCGTTGAGCCGCTGCTCGGCCGCCTCGGACGTCAGTCGCAGGCGATCGGTGGGTATCGACGCCACGGCCTCCAGCAACGGTTGGTAGAAGAGCTTCTCGTGCAGACGCCGCACGACCCGCTTCTGCGCCTGCCACTCCTTCTCCAGGCTCTCGGCCGGATTGTGGCGAAAGCCCATGCTGCGGCCGATCCGTCGTAGGTCCTCAGGATCCTCCGGGACCATGTGCGTGCGGCGAAGGCGATGGAGCTGGATACGGTGCTCGATGGTCCGCAGGAACTCGTACGCGTCCTCCATCGCGGCGCCGTCGCGACGTCCGACGTAGCCGCCGTCGATCAGGGCCTGAAGCGCCGCCAAGGTGGTCGGGCTGCGCAGGGTCTCGTCACCGCGACCATGCACGAGCTGAAGCAGCTGCACCGCGAACTCGACGTCACGGAGGCCCCCGGCGCCGAGCTTGAGCTCGCGGTCGCGGCGCCGGGACGGGATGTTCTCGATGACGCGTCGCCGCATCGACCGCACGTCGGGCACGAAGTTGTCGCGCGTACTGACCGACCACACCATCGGCGAGACGGCTTCGAGATAGGCCTCGGCGAGCTGTTGGTCGCCGGCGGCGAATCGCGCCTTGAGCAGCGCCTGGAACTCCCACGTCGATGCCCAGCGGTCGTAATACGCCACGTGGCTCGACACCGAACGCACGAGCGGGCCGTCGCGCCCCTCCGGACGCAGGTTCGCATCGACCTCCCAGATCACGCCCTCGGCCGTGTGCGCGCTGCACAGCCGCATGGTCGCCGCCGCCAGCCGGGTCGCCGCGTCCACCGCCGTCTGCTCGTCGGCGCCCTCGACCGGCTCATGGACGAAGATGACGTCGACGTCGCTCAGGTAGTTGAGCTCGCGCCCGCCGGTCTTGCCCATCGCGATGATCGCCAGCCGGCAGGTGTCGGCGTTGGGCTCGTCCGCCTGGGCGATGCGCAGGGCTGCCCCGAGCGTCGCGACGGCGAGGTCGGCCAGCTCCGCCGACGACTGCTCGAACGAGGTCAGTGCGGTGAGGTCGCGAGCAGCGACCCCCAGCAGCATCCGGCGATAGGTAACGCGCAGCTCGTCCGCCGTGCTCGCCGTCTCCATGGTCTTGCGCATCTCGTCGAGCGGAACCGGTGACCGCGAGAGCGTGTCGCCCGCAAGATCGTCGACGACCTCGGGATGGCGGGCGACAAACGCGCCGAGCGCCTCGCTGGTCCCCAGCACGACGAACAGGCGTTGACGCAGGTCGTCGTCTTTGTCGACCGCCTTGAGCAGCTTCTTCGCGTCCCACGACTCGGCAATGGCGGCCAGCGAGGAGAGGGCGGTGTCGGGACCGGCCACTCCGGCGATCTGCTCGACGATCTCGTCGGAGATTCCCGGGAGGCGCTGCAGGTCGGCGGCAGCGCTCTCGCCATTGCGGAAACCCCGCCTCGCGAGGGCCAGGTCGAGCGTCTCGGAAGCCACCCCTGCAGGCTAGTGGTGCGTCAGAGCACCGGCATCAGGCGATCGATCTCGAACTGCGTGACCTGAGAGCGGTAGCCGTTCCACTCGGCCCGCTTGTTGCGGAGGAAGAACTCGAAGACGTGCTCACCGAGGGTCTCGGCGACGAGGTCGCTGTCCTCCATCGTGCGGATGGCCTCGTCGAGGTTGCGCGGCAGCGGCGCAAGACCCATGGCCCGCCGCTCGTTCTCGCTGAGCGACCACACGTTGTCCTCGGCCTCGGGAGGGAGATCGTACTTCTCGGCGACACCTTTGAGCCCGGCTGCCAGCACGAGCGCGTAGGCAAGGTAGGGATTGGCCCCGGAGTCGATGCCGCGGTGCTCGATCCGCGCGGACGCACTCTTCTTCGGCTTGTACATCGGCACCCGGATGAGGGCGGAGCGGTTGTTGTGCCCCCAGCACACGTAGTTGGGGGCCTCTCCGCCGCCGGCCAGCCGTTTGTAGGAGTTGACCCACTGGTTGGTGATCGCCGTGATCTCCGGCGTGTGGTGCAGGATGCCGGCGATGAACGCACGCCCGGTCTGCGACAGCTGGTACTCGGCGCCGGCCTCGTAGAACGCATTCTCGTCGCCCTCGAACAGGGAGACGTGCGTGTGCATGCCTGAACCGGGGTGGTCGGTGAACGCCTTCGGCATGAAGGACGCCCACTTGTCCTGGCTGAGCGCGACCTCTCGCACCACGGTGCGGAACGTCATGATGTTGTCGGCCGTCGACAGCGCGTCGGCGTAGCGGAGGTCGATCTCCTGCTGGCCGGGCCCCGCCTCGTGGTGGCTGAACTCCACCGAGATGCCCATGTTCTCGAGCATCGTGATGACCTCGCGACGGAAGTCCTGGCCGCCGCCCTGCGCGGTGTGGTCGAAGTAACCGCTGTCGTCGACCGGGACCGGACGACCGCCGGCGTCGGGCTTGCCCTTGAAGACGTAGAACTCGATCTCTGGATGCGTGTAGAAGGCGAAGCCTGCGTCGGCGGCCCGCTGCAGCGACCGCTTGAGCACGTACCGGGGATCGGCGAACGAGGGTGTGCCGTCGGGCATGAGGATGTCGCAAAACATGCGAGCCGTGGACGGCGTCTCGCCGCGCCACGGCAGGATCTGGAAGGTCGACGGATCGGGCTTGGCGAGCATGTCGGACTCGTGGACGCGCGCGAAACCCTCGATGGACGATCCGTCGAAGCCGATGCCCTCGCTGAACGCGCCCTCCAACTCGGCCGGCGCGATGGCCACCGACTTCAGCGAGCCGAGCACGTCGGTGAACCACAACCGGACGAAGCGCACGTCGCGCTCCTCGAGCGCACGAAGGACGAAGTCTTCCTGCTTACCCATGGCGTCAGTCTCGCACGGCGAACGTTACGTGCGTGTTACCCGGATACGCTGGAAACGTGCCCCAGTTGCGCCTTGCCCTCGCCCAGGTGAACGCCCGTGTGGGCGACCTCGACGGCAATGCCGATCTCGTCCTCGCCTCGTGCCGTGACGCGGCGGCCCGCGGCGCTCACCTGGTCGTGGCACCGGAGATGGTGCTCACCGGCTACCCGATCGAGGACATGGCCTACCGGGCGTCGTTCATCGCGGCGTCGCAGCGCACGGTGTCAGACCTCGCCAGGCGCCTGGACGCCGAAGGACTCGGCGACCTGGTCGTCGTCGTAGGACACCTCGATCGGGCCAAGAGCATCCCCGACAAGCTCGGCACACCCAAGAACGCGCCCACCAACTCGGCATCCGTCATCACCGCCGGCCATGTGGTCACGCGCTACGACAAGCACCACCTGCCCAACTACGGCGTCTTCGACGAGTTCCGCCACTTCGTGCCCGGTAACGAGACCCAGGTGGTCCAGATCGGCGGCATCGACGTCGCGATCGCGATCTGCGAGGACATCTGGCAGGACGGACCGTCGGCCGCCGCCGAGGCTGCCGAGGCCGGCCTGCTCGTGGTGCTCAACGGATCGCCCTACGAATCGGCGAAGGACGACGTGCGACTCGACCTTTGCGCCAGACGAGCCCGCGACGGCGCGTGCGCACTGGCATACGTCAACCTCGTGGGCGGGCAGGACGAGCTCGTCTTCGACGGCGACTCGCTGGTCGTCGACTCCGCGGGTGAGCTCGTGGCCCGCGCCGCCCAGTTCGAGCCCGAGCTGCTCGTCGTCGACCTCGAGCTTCCGGCCGCAACCGCACCGATGCCCGAACCGGACACGCGCTTCCAGGGGCTGCGGGTCGAGCGAACCGTGATCTCGGCCGAACCGTTCGACCCGAACACGCCACTCGAACCGGTGGCCATAGCCGAACGCTGGGACGACCTCGGCGAGCGCTACCAGGCGATCGTCGTCGGACTGCGCGACTACGTCGAGAAGAACGGGTTCTCGACCGTCCTGATGGGACTCTCCGGCGGCATCGACTCCACGTTGGTCGGCGCGATCGCCGTCGACGCCCTCGGACCCGAGCGAGTGTTCGGGGTCTCCAACCCGAGCGAGTGGTCGAGCGAGCACTCCCGGTCCGATGCCGCCGAGCTCGCGCGTAGCACCGGCCTGAAGCTCGACACGATCCCGATCGCACCGATCTTCGACGAGTATCAGAAGGCGCTGGAGCTCGACGGACTCGCCGAGGAGAACCTGCAGGCCCGCGTCCGCGCCGTCATCTGGATGGGGCTCTCGAACCAGCACGGCCACCTCGTCCTGGCGTGTGGCAACAAGTCCGAGCTGGCCACCGGGTACTCCACGATCTACGGCGACGCGGTCGGCGCCTACGCCCCGATCAAGGACGTCCCCAAGACGTTGGTGTGGGAGCTCGCGCGCTGGCGCAATGCCTGGGCCGAGCAACAGGGCGAGACGCCGCCCATCCCCGAGGACACCATCACCAAGCCGCCGTCCGCCGAGCTGCGGCCGGGTCAGCTCGACACCGACTCGCTCCCCCCGTACGAGCTCCTCGACGCCGTGCTCGACGCCTATGTGAATCGGGACCTCGGGTCCGCCGACGTCATCGCCGAGGGCTTCGACGCAGACCTGGTCGAGCGGGTCATCACGCTGGTCGACAGGGCCGAGTACAAGCGGCGGCAGTACCCGCCCGGACCCAAGATCTCCCGGCGCAACTTCGGCCGCGACCGCCGCGTGCCCATCACCAACCTCTGGCGCGAGAACCTGTAACCAGCCTCACAGCGCAACCGACCAGATGTCTGTCAGGCTGGATGTGTCCGTGGACCCCGAACGGGGCTGCGAGATTGGAGAAGCACATGAGCACGCCCGAAGAAGCCGCACCGTACGGCTCCGGCCCCACCACCTCACCCGATGTCAAGAAGGTGCGAACGCACCACCTTCAGCAGTGGAAGCGTGACGGCGAGAAGTGGCCGATGATCACCGCCTACGACCAGTACGCGGCCCAGGTATTCGACGAGGCCGGCATCCCGGTGATCTTGGTCGGCGACTCGGCGTCCAACAACGTCTACGGCAACGAGACGTCGCTGCCCGTCACGGTCGACGAGCTCATCCCACTCGTCCGCGCCGTCACCCGGTCGGCGCACCGTGCACTCGTCGTGGCCGACCTGCCGTTCGGCTCCTACCAGAGATCGCCGCAACAGGCGTTCGACACCTCGGTGCGGTTCATGAAGGAGGCCAACGCTCACGCGGTCAAGCTCGAGGGCGGACTCGCGATGGTGCCGCAGGTCAAGCTCCTGACCGATGCCGGCGTGCCGGTCATGGCCCACATCGGGTTCACCCCTCAGTCCGAGCACAACCTCGGCGGCTACCGGGTGCAGGGCCGCGGTGAGGCCGCCCAGAAGCTCGTCGACGAGGCCCTCGCTCTCGAGGAGGCGGGAGCGTTCTCCGTGGTCATGGAGATGGTGCCGTCACCGGCCGCGGCCGAGGTGACGAAGACGCTGAACATCCCCACCATCGGCATCGGCGCCGGACCCGACTGCGACGCCCAGGTGCTCGTCTGGCAGGACATGATGGGCCTTCGCACCGGCAAGGCGCCGCGATTCGTCAAGCGCTACGCCGACCTGCACGGCATCATGCTCGACGCCGCCCGCACGTATGCCGACGAGGTCGCCAACGGCACCTTCCCGGGCCCGGAACACGGCTTCGACAGCTGAATCCTTATGCCCGCCAGTCGAACACGGCGACACCGAGAGAGTTGACCGCGACCCAGGCGACGAAGGCGAGCCCCGGAATCCAGGTGCACCAGGCCGGCTTCGTTCGAGCCCACGACATGAGGAGCGGCACGAACGCGGCGAGCACGGCCAGGTGGAGCAGCACGCCCCACCACGGCGCGTAGAGCACGGTCGAGATCACCAACCACAGCATCACGAAGAGGCCGGTGACCCCGATCCACGGACCCGACCGTTCGAGCTTCAGGTTCACCGCATGCGGGGGCCGGACCCCGGTCCGTCGTCGTTCCAGTTGGGATCGTTGTCCCACTCCTCGTTGCGCTCCTTGACCTTCTCGAGGGCGCGCTCCGCGTCGGCCTCGGTCGGGTACGGCCCGAGCCGATCCGATGGATGGCAGCCGTCGGGGCCTTCGACCGCATGGTGCTTGGTGCAGAAGTAGAACTTTCCTTCGCTCATGCCCTCATCCTGCCCCAGGGACCGATGGGGTGCGTCTCGATAAGATCGGCGGATGTCCGTCCTGACCCCTGACACGCCCCATCGCACCGTTCCCGACCACATCGACGAGCCCGAGTACGTCGGCCAGCCCGCTCCCCTGCCGTACCGCGGACCGATGGTGCGCTCCGACGAGACCATCGCCGCCATGCGGGTTGCCGGCCGTATCGCCGCCCAGGCGCTCGACGCCGTCGAAGCGGCCATCGCCCCCGGTGTCACCACCGACGAGCTCGACCGGGTCGGGCACGAGTTCCTCGTCGCGCACGACGCGTATCCGTCGACGCTCGGCTATCGCGGCTACCCCAAGTCGTTGTGCAGCAGCGTCAACGAGGTCATCTGCCATGGCATCCCGGACGACCGTCCGCTCGAGGACGGCGACATCGTCAACATCGACATCACCGCCTACGTCGACGGCGTGCACGGCGACACGAGCAGAATGTACCTGGTGGGTGACGTCGACGAGGAGTCGCTCCTGCTCGTCGAGCGGACGCGCGAAGCGATGATGCGCGCGATTCGCGCGGTCAGGCCCGGACGCCAGATCAACGTCATCGGCCGGGTCATCGAGTCGTACGCACGACGATTCGGTTATGGCGTCGTGCGCGACTTCACAGGCCACGGCGTCGGCCCGGCGTTCCACGACGGACTCGTGATCCCGCACGTCGATGACCCCGATGCCGACACCGTCATCGAGACGGGCATGACCTTCACGATCGAACCGATGCTCACGCTCGGCACGATCGAGTGGGACCTGTGGGACGACGGCTGGACCGCCACCACGCAAGACGGCTCGCGAACCGCCCAGTACGAGCACACGCTGCTCGTCACCACCGCTGGTGCGGAAATCCTCACGCTGCCATAGCAGGCCTGCACCTCTGCGACTCGTTGACCCGGCCCCGCCGTCGTGCTTCGCTCGACCAGTGACGCGTACTGTCCAAGCCGACTATCTCGTGGTGGGGGCCGGTGCGACCGGCATGGCATTCGCGGATGCGCTGATCGACCACGCCGACGTTCACGTGGCCCTGGTCGACCGTCGCCACGGTGTCGGCGGGCACTGGCTCGAGGCATATCCCTTTGTCCGCCTGCACCAGGCCTCTGCCTTCTACGGTGTCGCGTCGACGCTGCTCGGCGGCGGCCGCGTGCAGCAGCGCGGACCTGAGGCGGGACTTCAGGAGCGGGCGACCCAGCACGAGATCTGCGCCTACTACGGTCACATGATGGCCGACCGGATGCTGGAGTCTGGCCAGGTCGAGTTCTTCGCCGGCTGCGAGTACGTCGGGGACCGCACGATCGTCTCGCGCATCTCCGGAGAGCGGCTCGAAGTGCGGGAGGGGTGCCGGATCGTCGACGCCCACTACCTCGCCCCCGACATCCCGGCGGAGACGCCGCCGCCGTTCGCAGTCGCGGAGGACGCCAGGGTGATTCCGGTCAACGACCTCGCGCGACTTCGTGAGCCCCCGAGCCAGTACGTGATCGTGGGATCGGGCAAGACGGCGACCGACGCCTGTGTCTGGCTGCTGTCGCACGGCCTGGACCCCGTCTCGATCTGCTGGGTGCGGCCCCGCGACCCGTGGATGCTCAACCGGGCGGTGGTGCAGCCGGACCCGGCAGTCTTTCTCGGCATGGCCGCCGACACGATGCAGGCGGCTGCTGCAGCGTCATCGGTGGAGGACCTTTTCCTCCGCCTGGAGGACGCGGGCATCATGCTGCGCATCGATCGTGCGGTCGCACCGACGATGGCCAAGACGCCCACCCTGGCTGCATGGGAACTCGAACAGCTGCGCAGCATCGAGAATGTGGTCCGACTGGGGCACATCGAGCAGGTGGGCAGAGGGAAGCTCACCTTCGCAGAGGGGTCGGTCGCGATCGCCGACGACGCGGCCGTCGTGCACTGTGCGGCGGACGGCTTGAAGTACCCGCCGCTGGTGCCCGTCTGGCGGCCGGAGGCGATCACCCTGCAGCCGATCAGGGCCGGGTTCCCGTGCTTCGGGGCGGCACTGGTCGGCTACGTCGAGGCGACTCGCGAGGACGACGACGAGAAGAACCGGTTGTGCCCGCCGTCCTGCTACCCCAACTCGATGGCCGAGTGGGCGAGGATGAACGTCCTTGGCACCCGGGCCGCAATGTCGTTCGGGTCCGAACCCGACATCAAGGCCTGGGCAGACGGGGTCGCTCTCAACCCGGCGCGCATCCCACCCGAGCACCCCGGGTCCGCAGAGCTGGACGACGCGCTGTCTCGCATGCAGACCTATACGCCACCTGGGCTGGCCAGGCTTGCTGAGCTCAGCTGAGGACGCCGTCCGGGTCGCAGGCTGCAGCGACAGCAGGGTCACGCCATACCACAGCGGTTCCGTCCAACACGGTGGTGCCGTCCTGGTTGGTGATCGAGGTCGCGAGGGTCGTGACGGGCTTGTCGTCTCGAACCGCCGTGACGGTCGCCCGGGCAGTGATCTCGTCGCCGGGGCGGACCGGGGCAAGGAACCTCCACGCCACTTCGAGGAACACGCTTCCGGGGCCCGGAAGCTGCTCGGCAACAAGCGCGTTGAGCAGCCCCGAGGTGACGCCCCCCTGAACGACAATCCCCCCGAAGCGACTGTTTCGAGCCAGGGACTCGTCGAAGTGGATCGGATTGTGGTCACCAGTGATCTCGGTGAACAACTCGATGTCGCGACGCGTGACGGTGCGGGTTCGAGATGCGGAGTCGCCGAGACCGAGCACACCCAAGCCGGTCATCCTTCGACGACCTCCCTGGGCCGCCGTGCCATCCGCGACATGAGCGACGACACGTTCTCCCGGATCCGTGGGAGCTGTCGGCGGTGGACCGCCCTTCCCTCACGGATCGCGGTGAGGTCGGCATGGCGTTCGGCCGCGCGCCGGTTGAGCTCATGCTGGTCGGGAAAGAAGTTTCCGAACGGATCGAGGTACATCACGAGCCCCCCGGGTCTACCTCGACCGTGACCGACGTGCCGTGGGTGAGCACGTCGAAGACCGCCGAACGGCTCCGGGATTGCGCGACCAGAGCCGCGAGCTTCTCCTTCTCGGCGTCGCCGTCTACCGAGAACACCACCCGGATGTCGTTGAAGCCGTTGCGAACACCTTCGTCGATGCCGAGGAGGCCGCGCAGGTCGATGTCGCCCTCGACGTCGCAGCGCACTCCGCGCAGCTCGATGCCACGTGCGGCCGCGATGTTGCCGAGCCCGGCCATCAGGCACGAGCCCAGTGCGTTGAGGAGCAGCTCGGCGGGGGTGGGCCCGTTGTCGTCGCCGACCAGGACGGCCGGGTGGTCGGCCTGGATGACGGTCTCAGAGGCGTGAGTGTGCTCCTGGCCCGCGCCGTAGAACCCGGGGAAGCGGCCCTCGCTGTGGTTGCCGCTGACCCATTCGTTCACGGTGCGGAACTGGAACCTCGCCAGCTCCGGCTGCTCGGTGACCGCCCTGATCGTCGCGAACAGGGTGGCCGTGTCGACGCCGTTGAAGCGGCGCTCCGTTGTCATGGTCATGACTTTCTCCTTGTGTGTTGTGGGTTGGGTGTTGCGATCAGGCGACACCGACGTTCAGGTCCGGGTCGGTGCCGAAGAGTGACGGACGCTCGGCGAGCGCCTGCGCCTCGACGTCAAGGGCGCTGCTGAGGCGGGTCTGGAGCTCCAGGAACTCCGCTTTCGATGGGAACGCACCCAGGGCACGGGTCAGCGCGAAGACCTGCTGGATCGAGGAGTCTCTTTCCCTCTCGTAGACCGCCATCGCCGCACTCTCGGTCATGGTGTGGCGGAGGAAGGCGTCTGCGGCGTCGGCGAGCAGCTCGGCGTCGCGGAAGGCGTCGGTGATCCCGTGACCGGTGATCGGGTCGCGGTGGTAGCCCGCGTCACCGACCAGCGCCCAGCCCGGACCAGCCGGACGTCGGATGTGGTTGGGGAGTCCGGCATAGCCGCGGAGCGGGGCGGTGATCTCGCCACCCCGGATCCGGCGGGCCAGGCTCGGCACGGCTTCGTCCAAGGCGGCGAGCCAGGCCTCGCTCCGTCGCTCGCCGGCCCGGAACACCGGTTCGAAGTCGTCGACCGGCCGGATGAGCCAGACATTCGCCTCGCCGTGATGGGTCGGGAAGACGCCGGCGAACGCGCGATCGCTGATGTACAGCTCGAAGCCGTCCCAGGGCACGCCACCGACGTAGATGTACAGGCACGAGCCGGTGACGTCGTACTCCCGTACGACCTCGGCACCGACGTGCCGCGCCGTGGCCGAACGGATGCCGTCAGCCCCGATGACCAGGCGGGCCCGCAGCTCCCGCATGGTCCCGTCCGCGCCGCGTGCGGTGACCCCGGTGACCCGACCGTCGGGATCGTCCCTGAGGACCCCGGTCACGGTGGTGTCGGTGAGAAGCTCGGCGCCGGACGCCACGGCGCGGCGGGCGAGCAGGTCGTCGAGGACGTATCGCCGAGGCGCCAGCAGGAAGTCGACGCCGGCCCGATCCTTGACCGCTCGGCGGATGACGTCGCCGTCGTAGTGGAACGACACGGAGCGGATCTCGGGAGCGCCGGTCGCGACCACGTCGTCGAGCACGTCCCAGCGGTCGAGCTGGACCACGCCACCACGGACGATCGAGTGGGTCGAGACCGTGTCGCGCGAGGGGTGCGACCGGTCGACCATCACGACGTCGTGACCGGCCCGGGCCAACAGCATCGCGGTCGCAGCGCCTGCGCAACGGGCGCCGACCACCACCACATCGTGCTGGGTGCGGCGCGTCCCCCCGCTCGTGCGTCGCTGCCGCCGGACGGGTTGGTCGGCCGCATCCGAGCTCCTCGGAGAGGTATCGCGGTACGTTGCCATGGAAGGGGCTCCTAGTGATGCCGTTGGTTCGTGGGGCTTCAGCCTCCAAGGGCCTCGAGCAACGGTCATCGGTCATATGCCCGACAAGGCGGACGGCATTCAGGCGCCGGTGTCGGTGAGGCAGGCAGTCGTGGCCACGGAGTGCATCAACACCAACGCGATGCACGGCCGTGACGACCTGCTGCTCTTCGCCGAACAACGCCTGGCTGCCTCGCGCTCCGGCGCCGGCGGCCTACTCCTGCTGACCGGGGAGGCTGGGATCGGCAAAACCAGGCTGCTGCAGGCGATCCAGGAGACGGCTCGCGCCGAGGGCATTGTCTTGTGGAGCGCCGGCGCCTTCCCCCAGGATGTGGAGCTTTCGGCGGGCCTGCTGCTGGATCTCGGCCACGCCATGTCCCGGTCGGATCGGCCCGCCGTTGCCGACCGCGGCAAGGACCTGGTGGTGGATCTGGCCGATGTGACCTTCGTGCCCGGGTCCGGCGACGCACACCGACGTCGCCGGTTGTTCGTGCTGGACGCAGTTGAACGGCTGGCCGCACTCAGCGAGGACGGTCCGGCGCTCCTTGCCTTGGAGGACCTGCACTGGTGTGACGAGCTGAGCCTGGAGATCATCGCGCACTTGTCGCGCCGGCTCAGCTCCCTCCCACTCCTGGTGGTGGGAACCCTGCGCACCGACGAGCTTCACCAGGGCGCCCCTGCGAGGTCGTGGCGGGCCAGGCTGCTGATCCAGCGCCTCGCCGAGGAGGTTCGCCTGTCTCCCCTGGGTCTGGAGGACACCTCCCGGCTGGTGCACGAGCTTCTGCAGGGACGCCGCACGTCGCAAAGCCTGGTCGCGTTGGTGCACGAGCGGTCGGGCGGCGTGCCACTGCTCGTGGAGGAGCTGGTCAAGGCCGCAGCGCAGGAACGCCTGACAGCATCGACGTCGTACGTCCCCGAGACGTTCGCGCAGGCGGTTCGGCAGCGGTACAGCGCCCTGTCGGTCGCAGCCCGCGAGAGTGCCGTCGCCTCGGCAGTGGTGGGCCGCACCTTCGACCTCGACCTCCTCGCGGCAGCGGCCGGCTGCCCGATCGACGAGGCCGCTGAAAGCCTCGATGAGCTGGTGGACCGGCAGTTCGTCCACGAGGAGTCGCTGGGCTGGTTCAGCTTCCGCCATGCCCTGATCCGCGACGCCATCGCGGCCATCGCACCCACGGCCGGGCGCCGTGCCATGCATGCCCGGATCGCCGAGGTGGCCCGGCACCGGCCCGAGCTCGGCGGCGATGCGTACCGGTCGGCGCACCACGAGGCGGCCGGGCAGCGTGCGGAGGCATCCATGGCGGCCTCAGACGCGGCCGCACGGGCGAGCTCGCTCTCGGCCCACCGGGAGGCGCTCGACCTGCTGGACCGCGCTGTGCGCTGCCTACAAGCGGGCGACGACCAGCGTCGGGTGGACCTGCTCACCCGACGGGCGGTCGAGGCTGCCGCCACAGACAACAACGGGCAGGCGGCCGCGGACTTCGAGCTGGCCCGGTCGCTCCTCGTCAAGGATGGTGACCCGGTCGCCGCGGCCGGGCTGCTGCCCGGACTGGCCGCCGTGCGGCACCTGTTGGGCGACCCGCTGGAGAAGCGTATTGCCCTGCTGAACGACGGAATCCAGGAGATCGAGCCGTTCGAGGGCGAGGAGCAGCAGCGCGTGCGAGCGGCCCTGCTGGCAGGAAAGGCCGGCGCCTACCTCGTGGCCGACGACCTCGATCAGGCGACCCGGGCGACGGACCAGGCGCTCGCCGCAGCCGCGACGCAGGACGAGGAGACCCGCCTGAACACGACGATCTCGTTGGGCACGGCCCTGGTTTTCGGGGGCCGGATGGACGAGGGCTGGCAGCTGCTGGAGAAGACCACCCGACGGGCCAGGGAGCTCGGCCTGGAGGCTGAGACGGCCCGCGGCTACCGGATGATCGGGTCTTCGGCCTCGACGCTCGTCGAGTACCAGCGGGCGGACGAGTGGCTGGCCGAGGGGACCGAGTACGCGGCCCGGACCGAGCAGTGGAACCACTGCCAGTACATGTTGAGCCACCAGGCCCACGTCCGGTGGTGCCAGGGTCGCTGGGACGAGGCGTATCGGACCGCCCAGCAGCTGCTCTCGGAGAATGAGGGTGGCGTCACCACGCGCATCATCGCGCTGCACGTGGCGGGATTCGTGGCGTTCGGCCGTGGGCACTTCGAAGCCGCCGGCAACGCCCTCGACGAGGCGCGCGCCGCAGGAGAGGAGATGCGCGAGCTGCAACGATTCGCCCCCGCACTGTGGGGATTGGCCGAATGCGCCGTCCTGGGTGGCGACTTCGCCACTGCGGCGACACTGACCGACGCGGGGTACGACGCGTCGCACCAGTTCGTCGAGGCCGCGAACCTCTACCCGTTCCTGGTCACGGGGACGCGGGCCCGCTTGGCCTTGCGGGACGTCACCGGCGCCCAGGAGTGGGTCGACAAGGTCAGCGCCGACCTGCTCGTACGCGGGGTCCCGGGCACCCTGCCTGCGATCGACCACGCCGAGGGCCTCGTGCAGCTGGCCGCCGGTCGGACCGGTAAGGCGCGGGACCGGCTCACCGCCGCACACGAAGCCTGGATCAGGCGCACCCGATGGTGGGAGGCGCAGTGGTGCGCGCTCGACCTGGCACGGTGCGCCATCGCGTCGAACCGGCGTACCGAGGCGAGTGCTCTCGTGGAGGAGGTACGCCGCGTCGCCTCTGCCGTTTCGTCGACGCCGCTGGTCGACGCGGCGGACGAGATCGGCTCTCGACTCGACCGACACGACGTGGTCCAGCCCTGGTCGCCGTTGACACAGCGCGAGTTCGATGTGGCCCGCCTGGTGGCTCGCGGCCTCACGAACCGGGAAATCGCCGAAGAGCTGCGGATCACCACCCGCACGGCCGGATCGCACCTGGAGCACATCCGGGCCAAGCTCGGCGTGGGCCGGCGCTCGGAGATCGCTGCGTGGGCAACCGAAGTCGAAGCCCGTTGACGGATCCAGTTGTTATGCGGGAGCTTTCTCAGAACATCGGGGCCACGTAGGGCGGTTCGGACGCTCGACGCTTGCTCTTGGCGTGCTTGAGAGCCCGCTCCGCGTGGCGCGGGTCGGGCAGGATCACGACCGGGCAGGTGGCGTGGTGAATCGCTCGCATGCTCGTGGATCCGACGAGCGTGTCGTGCACGGCGCCGTGTCCATGGCTGCCGAGCACCAACAGTTCCGCGTCCAGGGCCGACGTGCACAAGCCCTCGCTGGGAACGCCGCGCACCAGGACCCGCTCCACCTCCGGGGGGTTGTCCGTGTCCGCGAGCACCCGAGCGATGACGTCGTCCTGAATCTCCTTCGCGTGGCTTTGCGCGGCCGCCGGGCTGCTGGCCGCTCCAATGGCCTCCAAACCGTCCCACGCCCACACACTGACCACACGCAGCTTGCAGTTGCGGCGGGTTGCCTCGTCCATGGCCCACTCCAGCGCCCGCTGGCCGGCTTCCGAGCCGTCGATTCCACATACGATGATGTTTTCGCGTCCATCCATGACGCACCTCCAGGGTCTCCCCCGTACCGTCAAGTCTGCTCCTGTGGAGATCGCGTGTCTACATGTCCCCACCCGCACATTGCGCCCTCCACGAGCGGATCGCGGGACGTCCGGTCAAGGTGGCGAATGAGCCG
>NZ_JBOHDT010000109.1:0-6027 GCF_050700635.1 Aeromicrobium sp. | reverse complement strand
TCGAGGACGCGGGCGTGATCGGGTACGCGCCGAAGAAGATCGGCAGCTTCGCCTGCCGCGCCGCGGCGACGAGCCCGTACGCGAGCGCCGTGTTGCCGGTGATCTGCCGGTAGACGCCCGGCCGGAGCTTCGCCATTGCGGCCGAACATGGACTGCAGCAGGTCCGCCTGCTCGGTCTTCGTGGGCAGGCCGGTCGACGGGCCGCCACGCTGGATGTCGACGACGAGCAGAGGCAGCTCGAGCATCACGGCCAGCCCGATGGTCTCCGACTTCAGCGAGATGCCCGGGCCGGAGGTGGTGGTGACGCCGATCGCGCCACCGAACGCGGCACCGAGGGCGGCACCGATGCCGGCGATCTCGTCCTCGGCCTGGAACGTGGTGACGCCGAACCGCTTGTGCTTGCTCAGCTCGTGCAGGATGTCCGACGCCGGGGTGATCGGGTAGCTGCCGAGGAACACCGGCAGGCCGCTCGTGACGCCGGCGGCGACGATGCCGTACGCGAGCGCGAGGTTGCCGGTGATGCTGCGATAGGTGCCGGCCGCCATCGGAGACGGCGCGATGTATCTGACGCCGAACGCCTCGGTGGTCTCGCCGAAGTGGTAGCCCGCGGTCAGCGCGGCGATGTTCGAGTCACGAAGGTTCGGCGCGTCGGCGAACCTGCTGGCGAGGAAAGCAGCCGTGGTGTCGGTCTTGCGTCCGTACATCCACGAGACCAGCCCGAGCGCGAACATGTTCTTCGCGCGCGACGCGTCCTTGCGCGTCAGCCCGAATTCCTCGACGGAGCCCACGGTCATGGTGGTGAGGTCGATGGCGTGCAGCACGTAGTCGTCGAGCGAGCCGTCCTCGAGTGGGTTGGTGGCGTAGCCGGCCTTCGTGAGGCTCCGGTCCCTGAAGTCGAAGGTGTCGACGATCACCGTGCCGCCACGCTTCAGGTCGGGCAGGTGCACCTTGAGAGCCGCGGGGTTCATGGCGACCAGGACGTCCGGCGCGTCGCCCGGCGTCAGGATGTCGTGGTCGGCGACGTGCACCTGGAACGACGAGACCCCGGGCAGCGTGCCTTGGGGCGCCCGTATTTCGGCCGGGAAGTTGGGCAGCGTCGCGAGGTCGTTGCCGAACACGGCTGACTCCTGCGTGAACCGGTCACCCGTGAGCTGCATACCGTCACCGGAGTCGCCGGCGAAGCGGATGACAACACTTGCCAGCTCCTCGACGTCCGAGGAAGTCGTGCCGGTTGTGGTCACACGGTCTAGTTTAGGTCGTCAAACCACAACTTCACGGGCATGTTCGGTCCTTGGAACCGCAGGGCGAACTACAGTGAATCGTGGGAACCCGAGACGTCCAGACGCTCGGAGGATGGGCCGGGATCGTCGGGCCCGTGCTCTTCACCGCCGCGTTCATCGTCCAGGAGCTTTTTCGTCGCGACGAGTACAGCCCCATCGCCGAGTCCGTCAGCGCCCTGGAGGCCGGACCCAACGGCTGGGTGCAACAGGCGAACTTCGTCGTCCTCGGTCTGCTGACGATCGTGTTCGCGATCGGACTCCACCGTGGGCTCCGACGGTCGCGCGCCGGCTGGATCGGACCGGCGCTTCTTGGCCTCAGCGGCGTGGGGAACATCCTGGCTGCGGTATTCCCGCTCCGGGAGGACGCCGCCGGCCTCACCTACGACCCCGGCGGTCACGCCGTGGCCGGCATCCTGTTCTTCCTCACCAGTGCGCTCGCCCTGATTGCACTCTCGTCCCGCCTTCACCTCGACGAGCGGTGGCGGAGCCTGGCCGTCTACACGGCCGTGGCCGGATTCCTCGCCCTCGCCGGGTTCGTCGTCATGGGCGTCTTCGTGGTGCCCGCGGACGCCCCGCTGGACGACTGGGTCGGCCTCGGGCAGCGCATCCTGGTGCTGGCGGTCCTGTTCCCGTGCCGCGTCACGCTCGCCATCAGGTTGCTCCAGGTCGCCCGCTCGAAGCGTTGACGTGCAGAACCGAGGTCGTACTGTGACCACATGACAGGCAAGCCTCAGCCCGGCGCTGCGGAGCTGATCGTCTACAACTGCTGAATCGTGGGCACTCTTGTCAACGTCCTTGCTACGCCAGCGACGAGAAAGGCAAGCGCGAGGCTGACGCCGGTCACCCCGATCCCGAGGTCGATGGTTGGATCAATCCACGATGGCATGGGCTCCGCCGTCGGGTCCTCGAACGATTCGAAGTAGCGCCAGCTCCACGACCACAATCCGAGGGTGGCGACGCTGACCACGGCGCACGCACCGGCCGCGACATGCATGAGCGCACGGAGTGTTGTCCGCGTGACCGGCCTGAGCGGACTCTTCGACGACCGGGTCACCACGGCCAGCCAGAGCACGAAGAGCGCCGTCACCGGGGAGGCCAGAACGAGCATGAACGCCAAGCTGTAGACCGTCTCCTTGCCCTCGATCATGACCTACGGGACCGAGCAATCTGGCACGAAACGTGCGGTTCGGCAAGCCGCATGTGCCTGTTCGCACCTTGGAATGTCCGTGGCCATGGCGGACGTTGTTGTCGAAGAGATGCTGTCCGTGTCCAGCGTCGTGATCCAGGCAAAGGAGCGAACATGAGTTCAGACGGCCCCGTCCTCGTCGTGGGCGGCACCGGCATGCTCGGCGGCGAGGTCATCGACGCCTTGCTGTCCCGCGGCAGGCCGGTACGTGCGCTGGTGCGGCCCGGATCCGACGCTGCTCGCCTGGAGAGCGCCGGCGTCGAGATCGCCCGGGGCGACATGATGGACCCCGCCTCGTTGCTCGAGGCCATGACCGGCGCTCGTGCCGTCGTGACCTCGGCGGCCGGCTACACACGACACACCAAGGGCGACAACGCCGACATCGACACCATCGGCAACCGGAACCTCGTCGATGCGGCCGCGCGTGCCGGTGTCGGCAGGTTCGTGCTGACCAGCATCCTCACCTGCGACCAGACGCCGCAGGTTCCACACTTCTGGCACAAGAAGCTCGCCGAGGATCGGCTGGAGGAGCTCGGGGTGCCCTTCGTGTCGCTCCGCCCGGGCGCCTTCCTCGACCAGGTGACGCAGATGGGTGGCGATCCGTTCGCCAAGCGACGATTGATGTCGTTCGGCTCTGCGGATGTCCCGCTCACGTACGTGCTCAGGTCCGATCTGGCCGGATACCTGGCCGACGCCGTCGACGCGCCTGGGGTGGAAGGCCAACGCATCGACATCGGCTGGGACCGGCCGGTGAGCATGCGGGAGATCGCCGACATCTCTGGAGAATTCCTCGGAGCGGAGATCAAGGTCCGCACCATCCCGGCGGGTGTCCTCAACGCCGTCGGCGCCGTCGTCGGCCTCGTCAATCCGATGGCCAAGGACATGGGGGCGATGATCTCGTGGTTCCAGACCGGAAGGTACGTGGCAGACACGACGCGCCAGGGCGAGGTGTTCAGTGAGGTTCCGACGGCGGAGGACGCCATCGCGCGGCTCCTCGGGAGCCTGGGGCACTCAGTGAGCAGGTAGCCGCGCAAGCGCCGTCACCCGGCGCCCAGCCGCGTGCGCAGCTCGGCGACCTCGGCCGGTATGCCGTCGGCGAGGCGGTCGAGGTCCGGAACCAGGCGTCGGTCCGCCATGAGCCCGATGAACAGCCATCCTTCGAGGGACACCGCGGCGATCCGCAAGCCGTGACTGGGCGCGACTTCGGCGAACGAGTAGAGGGCTTCTACATGACGGTCGAGTACCTGGATCGGACCGCGCGGACCCGGGACGTTGGAGATGTTCAAGGAGTACTCGTGGGGCCCTTCGACCACGTGCTGAAGATTGTGCCGAACCCATGAGGGTGCGAGCGATAGTGACTCCCGAAGCGCGTAGATCGCGCGTGCGTCATGGCGGTTCTTCCGTAGCCCGGTTGCGCGCGCGACCGCCCGCACCCGCGCGACGGGGTCGCTTTCCGCAACGGGGAGCCTGACAAACAGGAACGAGTCGCGGTTCCCCGCGCTATCGTCCGCGCCGCCCTTGGGCTGCATGCTGACCGGCACCTGCACTTTCATCGACTTCGTAGGTGCGCCCCGGGCCTCCAGCCACCTCCTGAGGGCACCGGCGACGACGGCGAGGAGGACGTCATTGATGGTCACGGCCGGTGCGACGGCTTTGCCGAGAGCGCGCAGCTCGTCCAACCGACACTGCGCCGAGGCAGCGATGCGGTCGGGGCCGACCTCACCGGCCAGCGGAGACAACCCCCAGACCCGACTGAACTCACGGGTCATCAACCCGCGGTATCCGAGGGCTCTTGCGAGCCGCGCGCCTGCGGTCACCTGCGCGGGTCCCCCTGGCGCCGAACGACGTCTCGGCTCGGGTTCCGAAGCCGTCCGGCCCGGCTCGGTCCACAAGAACCTCGGCCCGGCGCGCATGATGGTGAGTCCGTCGGCCATGCAATGGTGGACTTTCCACACCAGAGCCGAGCGGCCGTCCCCGAGCCTGGGGATGACGTCAATCCGCCACAGTGGCCTGCTTCGGTCGAGCGGCGCCATCATGATGTCGGAGATGCATCGTGCGAGGGCGCCGCTGTCAACTGGTCCTTCTGTCGGCCAGACATGGACATGGCGTCCGATGTCGAACTCCGTGTCCTCCTGCCAGGCCAGTTTCGACGGCAGGTTTGGTGTGGGGACGAGTCGCTCAGTCCAGGGACGCTGGTTCTGCAGTCGCTCGGCCATCTGGGCGCGCAGCTCTGCTACGGGCAGTTCGCTGTCGGTGGCCTCGACAGTCAGCACCTTCAAGGTATGGCCGCGAATCGGGCCGGACTCCAGCGCGAGGATCCGGGCATCCTCCATCCTGAGCGGTGTCGGAGTCCCGCTCCCGGTCATCGCGAACTCCCTCGCATTGAGGATTCGCTACAAGGAAACCAAGGCGCCGGCGCGGATGTCCAGGCGGTTGCGGCACGTGATCGACACTTTGTTGTCTATGCGAGGGCGGATTCCAGGTCTCGTCGTAGGGGTCCTACGATCCCCATGACAGCGGCGAGATTCCCCGGGATGGCCATGATGAACGACAAGGCACCAATCAGTGTGCGCGCGTTCATCCGGGACCTCCGCTGGATGCTTCCCCTGTCCGTAGGCGCCATGCTCGTGATGTTCCTGCTGGACTTGGGCGGGATGCGTGACCTCGGGCTGATCGAAACACTGTTAGTCGGCGTGGGCTTCGTCGTCGTGCTCGGTCCACTGACCTGGCTGCGGTGGGAAAGACTCGGGCGCAGCGATCCGGCATTCTGGTGGTTCCTGGGTGGGGCGATGGTGTGGGCTGTCGTTTCGCTGGCGGGCATCGTCGCGATGGTCAATGCCCTCGGAATCCAGTGAACGGTCAGCGGGCGATCATCGCCGCAACCAACTACTTCTTGATGCCTGATCTTGTGCGGAACTCCACGCGGCCACATTGGGGTGGCCCAGATGTGTCAGGCGCGAAGGTCGCTTCAGTCGCGCGTAGCGGCGACCGCTTCCTCATAGGACGGGAAGGCCTCGAGGGTTGAGATGCGATCGCCATCCACGGTGAACACGCCTCCCACGACGAAGTCGAAGCTCATCTCGCCGGTCTCGAGAAAGAGGCTCGAGAATCGCAGCGATGCCAGCCAACGATCGTTCGACGTCGACTCCGCATCAAGGAGCTCCACGCTCGGTTTGTTCCCATTCGACTCAGTGTGCAGGGCCGCGAATGCTCGGGCCCCGTCCAAGCCCGGGGGAAGCACCTTGCCCCCAGGAAGCCTGAAGGTCGCATCTTCGGTGACGAGCATCTCCGCGGTGTCTCCGTCGGCGTTCGACACGGCGTCGATGAAATCTCGGATCGTCGTCGGGGCTTCCATGCTCAGAAAGATAGGGTCTTCTCTATGACGGTGGCAATGTGCAGTCGGCTCGTGCCGGTGCGTGCTCTACCTCGTCGCGTCACACGTTGAAGCGGAACTCCACGACGTCGCCGTCGGACATGACGTAGTCCTTGCCCTCCATGCGGACCTTGCCGGCAGCCTTGGCGGCGTTCATGGAGCCAGCGGCGACGAGCTCGTCGAAGGAG
>NZ_JBOHDT010000108.1:0-2619 GCF_050700635.1 Aeromicrobium sp. | reverse complement strand
TTCGACTGGGCGCGCAGTCGGTGCCGCCTGCTGTTCTGTGAGTACGGCACGATGAGCCGATGGAACGATTCGGTGTATGGCTCGAGGAGCTCAGCGTCTGGCAGCTGATCGTCCTGGTCTTCTTCGTCCTGCTCGTGCTGGCGGTCGGCTCTGCCTTCCTCACGAGGTCGTTGGTGCGACGCGGGCTTCGCACACCGTGGGGGATGCGGAAGATCAACAGACTCCGGAACTGGGTCATCAGGCTGGTCAAGCGTCCGATCACGATCATGGTGCTGGATGAGGTCGCCGACGTCATCCAGACCGGCCACTACACGCGCAACATCTCCGACGCCCTGATCGAGAACCACGACGAGGTGAAGCAGCTCGTGGCCGAGAAGGTGCGCCGGGACCCGAACGTGCGGCTGATCGGACTGTTGCCGGGTTACGACACGGTGATCTCCGAGGTCTCCGAGACCACCCTGCGGGTGCTGATCGAGATGCTCGGCGACCCGCGGATGGATGAGCTCATCTCCGACCTGCTTCGCAACAACATCCAGCAGATCAAGAAGGCAGTGCGCGACCGGGACCACGAGCACGTGCCGGTGCACGCCCCGCCCGAGATCACGCCGGCAAACGGCCCGCCGACGCCCCAGGACGCGTCCTAGCGTTCCGCCGTCACGCGGACTGCTCCTCCAGACAGGTGAAGGTCTTGCGGTAGGCCTGCGGCGTGGTGCCGCGCGACGCGGCGAAGTGGTGGCGCAGGGTGGCAGCGTTGCCGAAGCCAACGCGTGAGGCGATCTGCTCGACCGACAGAGAGGAGTTCTCCAGCAGCTCCTCGGCGAGCGCGAGTCGCTGACCGGTGAGCCATTGCAGCGGGGTGGTGCCGGTCTCGTCACGGAAGCGTCGGGCGAACGTACGCGGCGACATGTGCGCCTCGGCGGCGAGCCGCTCGACCGGCATCGGCTCGTCGAGGCGCTCCGAGACCCAGGCCAGCAACGGTGCGAGTGTGTCGGCCTCGGTCTGACCCATCGGAGTTCGCACGAACTGTGCCTGACCGCCGTCGCGGTGCGGCGGCACGACCATGCGACGGGCCGTGGTGGCGGCGGCGCGGGCGCCGAACGTGCGACGCATCAGGTGCAGCGAGGCGTCGATGCCGCCGGCGGCCCCGGCCCCAGTGAGGATGTTGCCGTCGAACATGTAGAGGACGTCGGGATTGACCCGGGCCTTCGGGAACGTCGCGGCAAGCTCGTCGGCGTGACGCCAGTGGGTGGTGCACTCGCGACCGTCGAGCAGGCCGGCGTCGCCCAGCACCCACGCTCCCGTGCAGTGTGCCGAGACGATGGCGCCGCGGTCGGCAGCCTGGCGCACGGCGGCCACGGCTCTCGGGTCGTTGTGGCGGAAGTCGAGTTTCGGGACGATGCACACAAGATCGGCCGTCTCCAGGGCTTCCAGTCCGTGCTCGACGAACAGGTCGAAGCCGGACCCCCCTTCGATCCGGCCCGGTTCGGCCGTGCACACGACGAACTCGAAAACGGGATTGTCGTCGTCGGGATGGTACGGCTCGGCCCAGACCTCACAGATGGAACCCAGGCCAAAGGGTTCGGCTCCGTCCTGCACGACCACCGCGACATTCTTCATGCCAGCCAGCATCACACAGATGTGGCAGCAAATCAATGGAGTGTGGCATTTCTGCCACTGGTGGCAGGATCACGATGGAGACAGAATTAGTGCCATGTTCACCGTAGCCATCATCCTCCTGGTTCTTGCAGCTGGGATCGGCCTCCTGGTCATCCCGAACGACGGGTACGGAACCCGCCCCGGTCCGCGCAGCCACATCGACCCGTTCGAGCCGCGCAGCCACGTCATCTGATCCCACCGACACACGAGACCCCCGGCCCGACAGGACCGGGGGTCTCGTACGTCGACCGCTGGTCGACTACTCGTTCTCGCTCTCGTTGCCGGTGAGCTTCTCGCGGAGTGCCTGCAGGGCCTCGTCCGAGGCGAGCGAGCCGCCCTCGGCCTCGGGCTGGTCCTCGTTGCCCGCGGAGTAGCTGCTGGCCTCGCTGGCCTCGATGCTCGACTTCTCCGAGTCCACGATCTGCTTCTTGTGCGCTTCCCAGCGCTCGTGCGCCTCGGCGTACTGCTTCTCCCAGGCGGCGCGGGCCTCGTCGAACCCTTCCTGCCACTCGCCCGTCTCGGGGTCGAAGCCATCGGGGTAGATGTAGTTGCCCGCGTCGTCGTAGGACGACGTCATGCCGTAGAGCGTCGGGTCGAAGTCGTCGTCGGTGGCGGCCTCGGTCTCGTTGGCCTGCTTGAGCGAGAGGGAGATGCGTCGGCGCTCGAGGTCGATGTCGATGATCTTGACCATCACGGCGTCGCCGATCTGGACGACCTGCTCCGGGATCTCCACGTGGCGCTCGGCCAGCTCGGAGATGTGCACGAGGCCCTCGATGCCCTCCTCGACACGCACGAACGCGCCGAACGGGACGAGCTTGGTGACCTTGCCGGGCACTATCTGCCCGATCTGGTGCGTGCGGGCGAAGTGCTGCCAGGGATCTTCCTGCGTCGCCTTGAGCGACAGCGACACGCGCTCGCGCTCCATGTCGACGTCGAGCACCTCGACGGTGACTTCGTCGCCGA
>NZ_JBOHDT010000107.1:0-51137 GCF_050700635.1 Aeromicrobium sp. | reverse complement strand
TCGAGGTGACGCGGCACGTCGGCCACGACGAGATCGAACCCACGCACGGCAGCCGCGAGCACCCCGCCCAGCGCCTGCGGGACGTCGTCAGGCCCGTCACGCCCCCATGACAGCGTGGCCAGCCCGTCGCGGCGCGGCAGCACATCGGCCAGCGACTCGGCCGCCACCGGTCCGTCGGCGACCCCGAGGTCGTGCCACCGGAGTCCGTCGACGGACTCCGTTCCGAGGAGCAGCTCGAGTCCTCCACCGAGTGGATCGGCGTCGAGCAGGAGCGACTGGAGGCCGCGATCGGCCCCGGCCAGCGCGAGGGAGGCGGCCAACGTGGAAGCCCCCGATCCGCCCACTCCGCCGACGACACTGACCAGGCAGGCCTCGCCTCGGCCGTCGAGGGCGAGCGTCAACGCGTCCAAAGCTCGCACCTCGTCGTCGCCTGTGACGACGTCGACAGCACCGAGGGCCACGGCCAGCGGCCATGCCTCGCCGGGCGAACGGGCCAGCAGCAGCACGTGGTCGCGGCGCGGAAGCTGCGCCCGCACGAGCTCGGGCGCCAGGTCGTCGCCGACCATCACGACCGGAGCCCCGCGCCATGAACGCCTCGCGGCCGCGACGTCGGGAGCGACCTCCGGTGTGCAGCCGACCGCCGCGCACCATCGCAGAGCGTCGTCGAGCATGCGGTCGTCAGCGGTGGCGATGAGGGGTAGGGCGAGGTCCATGGAGCCAGCCTCGGCGACCCGCCACCAAGGCCGCGGAACTGCGACGAGCAGCTGTGGACACCGGATTCCGACCCGGGCCCTGTGGACGCCGGCTGGCAGGATCGGCCCATGGAGGTCACGGCCAAGTTCCTGGAGCTGCTGCTCGCCGGCGCGTCACGCGAAGACCTCGACCTCGTGGTGGCCGAGGCCGGGGTCTCCGGGACCACGCCCGAACAGCTCGAGTCGCTGCGCCAGCAGCATGCGCTCGCCGTGCGGATCCACGAGCAGATGGCGCGTCAGCGCAGCCGCGAGGCCGAGCTCTCGGGCTTGTACGAGACGGCACGCGATCTCACCGGCATCCGCGACCTCGACGCGATCCTGGCCGCGATCGTGCGCCGCGCAAGGCAGCTCCTGGGCGCGGACATGACCTACCTCTCGCTCAACGACGAGGAGGAGGGCGCGTCGTACATGAAGGTCACCGACGGCGCCCTCACGCCGGAGTTCCGCACCCTCAGACTGCCCCTCGGCACCGGTCTGCTCGGACTGGTCGCCCAGACCGGAGAGCCCTACTTCACCGCCGACTACCAGGCCGACGAGCGGTTCCTGCACGCCGACTACATCGACTCGGCGGTCGCCGGCGAGCAGATCCGCGCCATCCTCGGCGTACCCCTGATGGTCGACGGCGCGGTGATCGGAGCCTTGCTCGCCGTGCACCGCTCCATCCGTGCCTTCCCCGCGTCCGAGGTCGCGTTGCTGACCTCCTTCGCCGCGCACGCGGCGGTGGCCCTCGAGAACGCACGACTCTTCGAGCAGGTCCGCGCTGCCGTCGCCGCCGCGGACGGGGCCAACGCCGAGCTCCAGGCACGTTCCGACGCCACTGAACGTGCGGCCCACGCACACGATCTGCTCACCGACGTGCTCCTGCACGGCGGTGGTGTCGTCGAGGTGGCGGGCGTGCTGGCCCAGGTGCTCGGCGGCGAGCTCTCGGTGTACGACGACGAGGGACGACTGCTGACGGGCGCGGACACCGGTATGACGGAGCAGCTCGACGCGGCCATCACCGAGGCACGGACATCAGGACGATGCGTCCGTATGGACGGTGGTGCGTGGGTGGCGGCCGCGGCCGCCGGCGACGAGCACCTCGGCACGCTCGTCCTGCGCACCGACGAGTCCCTCGACCTGCTCGAGCGGCGCACGCTCGAGCGCGGCGCACTTGTGGTCGCGCTAGTCCTGCTCTTCATGCGCAGCGAGGCCGAAGCCGAGAGCAAGGTCCGTGGCGAGCTGCTCGTCGACCTGGTGAGCGGTCGCGACTTGGATGCGGATCGGCTCCGCGAACGTGCCCGGCAGCAGGGCGCCGACCTCGACGGCGACCTGGCGATCGCCGTCGCCGAGCCGGACGCCGAGTCGGAGTCGGGCGTGCAGGCCGCACGGGTCGCATCGTCGCTGGCTCGCGAGGTGAACGGTCTCGGCGGCGTCCACGAGGGGAAGGTTGTGGTGCTCGCCCCCCAAGACCCGCTTCGCCTCGGCGGCCAGCTGTGCAGCCGACTCGACGTCGCGACGGTCGGCGTCGCGTCCAGCTCGGGCGGGGTCGAGCGGATCCCGGCCGCATGGCGCGAGGCGCGCCAGATCCTGACCACACTCGTGCGACTCGGCCGGACGGGTGAGGTGAGCGACCCCGCCGGTCTCGGGCTCGCCCGGCTCCTTCTCGGGGGCAACGGGCCGGAGGAGCTGGAGGAGTTCGTCTCCCACACGCTCGGACCGGTCCTCGACTACGACGCCGGACGCGACACCCGGCTCGTCGAGACGCTGGACGCGTGGTTCGCAGCAGGCGGCTCCCTGCGCGCCACGGCTGAGCGCCTGCACATTCATCCGAACACCGTCACACAGCGGCTGGAACGGGTCGGACAGCTGCTCGGCGACCACTGGCGCGAGCCCGGACGCGCTCTCGACGTCCAGCTCGCACTGCAGATGGTCCGTCTGCGGCGCACCATGTGACTCGGGCACATGGAAACCCCAAAACCATGGGCTCTCTCACATGGTGAAAGGTGATGCGGGACACGTAACGTCCCACGAATGAGCGCGTCCCACTCAGGTCGAACGCTGGCCGGCCGCACGGCCCTGGTCACCGGTGCCGCCAGTGGCATCGGCCGTGCCGTCGCGTCCCGCCTGGCCGCCGACGGCGCGGACGTGCTGCTGCTCGACCATGACGAGCGCGGGGTCAAGGAGACAGCCGACCAGGTCGGTGGCGAGTACCTCGTCGTGGACCTGTCCGACGCCGCTCACATCGACTCTCTCGAGCTCGGCTCGCGCGGCATTGACGTGCTCGTCAACAACGCCGGCATCCAGCACGTCGCCCCGGTCGAGGAGTTCGACGCGGAGCGGTTCGCCCTGATCCACCGGGTGATGCTGCAGGCGCCCTTCCTGCTCGCCCGCGCGGTCCTGCCCGGCATGTACGCCGCCGGTTGGGGACGGATCGTGAACGTCTCCTCCGTGCACGGCCACCGGGCATCGGCCTTCAAGTCGGCCTATGTCAGCGCCAAGCACGGCCTCGAGGGCCTCTCCAAGGTGATCGCCCTCGAAGGGGCGGAGAAGGGCGTCACCAGCAACACCATCTGCCCGGGCTACGTCCGCACTCCACTCGTCGAGGGGCAGATCGACGACCAGGCGCGCAGCCACGGGATCGCCGAGGACCAAGTCCTCGAACACGTCCTGCTCGCCCGCACTCCAGTGAAGCGGCTGGTCGAGGCCAACGAGGTCGCCGGCCTCGTCGCGTTCCTCTGCGGACCCGGCACCCAATCGATCAATGGAAGCTCATATCTGATGGACGGCGGCTGGGCCGCCGCATGAAAGGAAGAAGCAGATGACAACGACACGGGGGGCCAACGCCTCAGAGGACACCCGGGACAACCGGTCGATCGTCAAGGTGGTGTTCGCGAGTCTCGTCGGTACCGCCGTCGAGTGGTACGACTTCTTCCTCTACGGCTCAGCTGCCGCGCTCGTGTTCGGCACGCTGTTCTTCCCGGACGCCGATCCCGTCAACGCGACACTTCTCGCGTTCGGCACCTACGCGGTCGGGTTCGCGGCACGTCCGCTGGGCGGCATCGTGTTCGGCCACTTCGGTGACCGCGTCGGGCGCAAGAAGATGCTCATCGTCGCGCTGATGATGATGGGTGTCGCGACCTTCGCGATCGGGCTGCTGCCGACGTACGCGACGATCGGCGTCGCGGCTCCGATCCTGCTGCTCATCTGCCGACTGGCCCAGGGATTCGCCATCGGCGGCGAGTGGGGCGGCGCGGTCCTGATGTCCGCCGAGCACGGTGACGACGCGCGGCGTGGCTACTGGGCCTCATGGCCGCAGGCAGGCGTCCCCCTCGGCAACCTGCTCGCCACCGGCGTGCTGTTCTTCCTCGCAGGCGTGCAGTCCGACGCCGCCTTCGAGGCGTGGGGCTGGCGCATCCCGTTCCTGCTCTCGGCCGTGCTCGTCCTGATCGGCCTGTACGTCCGGCTGCAGCTCGAGGAGTCCCCGGTCTACAAGGAGGCCCAGGCGGAGATCGCGGAGAAGAAGCACGAAGACTCGCACATGCCGCTGCTCGAGGTGATCCGGACCTACCCGAGGGAGGTCCTCATCGCGATGGGCATGCGGATGGCCGAGAACGTCTCCTACTACATCTTCACCATCGTGGTCCTCACCTACGTGACGACCTATCTGGACGCCAGCACGGACCTGATCCTGCAGATGCTGCTGATCGCCGCGGCCGTGCAGTTCTTCATGATCCCGGCTCTCGGCGCACTCTCGGACCGGGTCGGGCGACGTCCGCTCTATCTCATCGGCGCGATCGGCGTCGCGGCGTGGTCGTTCGTCTTCTTCGACCTGATCGACTCGCAGAGCTCGGGCAAGGTGCTGCTCGCCGTGGTCGTGGCACTGTTCTTCCACTCGCTGATGTACGCGCCACAGGCCGCGTTCTTCTCCGAGCTGTTCGGCACTTCGGTGCGCTACACCGGTGCGTCGGTGGGCTACCAGCTGGCGTCGATCTTCGCCGGTGCCCTGGCCCCGATCATCGCGCTGAAGCTGCTCGGCGACGTCGACGAGAAGAACACCACCGCGGTGGCCATGTACGTCACCGTTGCCTCGGTGATCACCGTGATCGCGGTGCTCTTCGCCAAGGAGACGAAGTCGTCCTCACTGCGGCACGACCGGGTCGTGCGCGGCGCTCACGACTGACGCGGTTCAGGTACGGGCGCGACATCCTCGGGGGGTGTCGCGCCCGTACTCTGTTCAGGCGGCCGGCGCGGACCTACAGTCAGACGCAGTCGAGTTAGGAAGAGGTGGGCTCTGTGTCCAATCACTTCGCATCCGGCACCTGGCACGTCAAGGAAGGCTCGGAAGAGGAGTTCGTCCAGCGCTGGAGGGAGTTCCTCGAGTGGACCCGCGCGGAGCATCCGGCGATGCTCAACGCCTCCCTGATCCGCAACCAAACGGTCCCGAATCACTTCGTCTCCTTCGCCGAGTGGGCCGACGCCGACTCCCGCAATGCGTGGAAGCAGACCGAGGGGTTCATGCAGCGCCAGATGGCCTGCCGGGAGCTCTGCGAGAAGATGACCGGCTCCGACTTCGACCGCGTGGTGTCGATCTGAGAATTCAGGCGGCTCGCATCGCGCGCGACGCGGTGGTCGTCACCGGGATGGACTCGTAGCCGCGCAGGGTCCGGGTGCCGCGCCGAACCGGTGTTCCGACGACGCGGAGGTCGGGAAACCGTTCATAGAGGGTGCGCAGAGCCACAGCGCCTTCCAGCCGGGCGAGTCCGGCGCCGAGGCAGTAGTGCACGCCCGACGAGAACGAGACGTGCTCGTTCGCGTTCTCGCGGGTGACGTCGAACCGCCCCGGATCGGTGAACACCTCAGGATCGCGGTTGGCCCCTCCGAGGAAGACCACGACCGGTTCGCCCTTCGCCACCGCATGCCCGCCGACGTCGACGTCGGCATACGCGGAGCGCAGCGTCATCTGCACGGGTGAGTCGAAGCGCAGGACCTCCTCGACGACGTTCGGCCAGAGGTCGGGGCGTTCGCGCGCGATGGCGAGCTGGTCCGGGTGCTCGTCGAGCTGCACGACGCTGTTGCCGATGAGGTTGACGGTGGTCTCGAATCCGGCGCCGAGCACGAGCAGCCCCACCGCGAGGAGCTCGTGGTCGTCCATGCGGTCGTCGTCCTGCATGGTGGCGAGCCGGCTGAGCAGATCAGTGCCGGGGTCGGCTCGCAGGTTCTCGATGTGGTTGCGGAACCATCCGTTCAGGCGACGGACGGAAGCCTCGGCGATCCGGTAGCGGCGCCACGACAGCAATGGATCGAGCAGCATCGCGGCGTCGTCACCCCACGCGAGGATGTCCGCCTGCGACTCCTCGGGTACACCCAGCAGATCGGCGATCACGGCCACTGGCAGCTGCGACGCGTACTCGTCGACGAGGTCGAACGACTCCGGATGATCGACAGCGATGCGTTCGAGCAACGACTCAGCCACCTGCGTCACGCGCTGCTCCATCGCCGCGACCGACCGGGCCGAGAACTCCCGTGTGACCAGCCGGCGGAGCCGGGCGTGATCGGGAGGGTCCACCGCGAGCAACGACGGCGGATCCATCGGTCCGAGGGCGTCCGGATCCATGACGCGGTCCAGCACCCGACGAGTGAGGGGAGGCAGTTCGCCGTGGCCCGAACCCACACCGAACACCGGCGAGCGGAGCACTTGGTTGGCGGCAGCGTGGGATACGGTGCCGGACATGACCGGTGTCTTCAGCACCGGACCGGTGGCGCGCACCACCTCGTAGGTCGCGAACGGGTCGGCATTGAGCACAGGATCCGCCAGCAACCGGGCGAGCGGGTCGCCCTTGCGGACGGCGCGGGCCAGGAACGCGTTGCCGATCCCGTGGGCCAGTGCCCACGTCGCCCACGAACGCGTCGGCCGCGTCACGCGCCCGGCGAGCCCGGTGTCAAGCCGCGAGCTCATGCTCTCTCTGGACCGAGCGGTGGGCGTCGAGAATCTGGGGAACGCCGGCGTACTGCCGGTACAGGTTCGCCCAGCGCTCCTCGAGCTCGGCCTCGGAGATGTTCGCGTCGATCTGCGTCTCGACGTGGATCCGCCAGAAGTAGGCAAGATCTCGGAGCAGGTCGTCGGGTCCGGTGAAGGTGTCGAGGTAGTCGTCGGACCACGGCAGAACGCCGTCCTGGCGCACCGCGGCGATCGCCCTGACTTCGCGGAGCGCGTGCTGTCGTCGTCGGGTCTCGGTCCAGGTCATGTCACTCATCCCCTCGTCGGGTGGATCAACTGGTTCGACAGTAGGGACCGGCACGTCTGCGCAGCATCGCTCCACAGGACCCATTGTGCCTACGACCCAGGTAGGAGCGGGCTTCCGACCAGGAAGGGATGCCGCAAGCGGCCCCTGGTCCTTACGCTGGGAGCCGTGTACCCACCCGCCACCCTCCGACGCGTCGTCGCGCGCATCGAGGAGAAGGAACAGGCCCATGGGATGGCCTTCCCTTGGTGGATCCCGCTGTTCTCGATCGCGGGCCACACCGGCGCCATCATGTTCGCGCTGTGGCAGCGCGACCACGTCACCCTCCCCTATGTCCTCGCCATCCTCGCGCTGGTGACCGTGCCGCTGACCACCCAGCTTCTCATCGAGGCGTGGGTGCCCTGGTGGCCGACGTTCCTCGCCAGCATGGTCGCGGCGTCACTGGTGCTCGCTCTGCCGCTCGCAGGCGCCGGCGCGCAGGACGCCATCGCGCTGTTCCTGCTCTTCGTCGTCGCCGAGCAAACCGCCAAGTGTGGTCTGCGGATCGGCAGTGTTGCGGTCGTGAGCGCGATCGCCCTTCTCGTGACCGCGTCGATCACCGGTCACCTGGACCCGCTGTTCGTCCACCTCGTCACGGCGGTGCTCGGGTTCTGCCTGGGCTTCATGCTCCACTGGCAGACGCGCGCCCTGGCCGCTGAGCGCGCGGCCCGCGCCGTCGAGCACAACCGTGCCACGCTGGCCGAGCGCGACCGCATCGCGCGCGAGATCCACGACCTCGTCGCCCACTCGCTGAGCGTCACGATGCTGCACATCACCGGAGCGCGACGCATGCTGTCAGACAGTGCCGGATCCGAGGGGGACGACGTCAAGGAGGCGATCGAGGCGTTGCGCGACGCCGAGCGGGTCGGGCGTCAGGCGATGAGCGACATCCGGCAGACCGTCAGCGAGCTCGCCACCGAAGGAGACCCGAACCGGCCACTTCCGTCGGCCGACGACCTGCCCGAGCTCGTCGAACGGGTCCGGGACGCGGGCCTGCAGACGAGCTACGACGTCCACGGCGACGTCGGCCGCCTCCCTCCTGCCCTCGGCCTCGGACTGTACCGAGTCGTCCAGGAGTCGCTCACGAACGTCACCAAACACGCGCCGGGCTCGCCGGCACACGTCAGTCTCGCCGTCGGACGCACCGACGTCCGCCTGACCGTTCGCAGCACGCGCACCGTCCCGCACAGCGAACCGGACGACAGCGGCTCCGGCATCACCGGAATGACCGCCCGCATCGAGCAGCTCGGCGGCACCCTCACGTCACGGCCCGCCGGCGACTTCTGGGTCGTCGAGGCGATGCTCCCCATCGAAGGCGAGACCGTGGCTGCCGACGGCTGCGTCATCAGCCGCACCATCAGCGGGGCACCGAGTGCCTCGGGCACATCGCCTGCGGTCGAGGAGGCCACGACGTGACGTCCCTGCCGCAGGAGCACGCCACCCGCGTGATGCTGGTCGACGACCAGGAGCTCGTCCGCTCCGGTCTGCGCCGCATCCTGCGCAGACGGGACGGATTCGAGATCGTGTCCGAGTGCGCCGACGGTGGCGAAGTACCCTCCGCGCTGAAGGAGCACGACGTCGACGTGGTCGTGATGGACCTGCGCATGAAGGGCGTAGGCGGCATCGAGGCCACCCGTCTGATGCGTGAGGATGCAGGCGCACCACCCGTTCTTGTCCTCACCACGTTCGACGACGACGAGATGCTGTCGGGAGCGCTGCGCGCCGGAGCCGCCGGATTCATCCTCAAGGACTCCTCGGCCGAGGATCTGATCCGTGCCGTCCGCTCCGTCGCCGAGGGCGATTCCTGGCTCGATCCCGCCGTCACTGCCCGCGTGCTGACGCGATACCGGGAGTCGCCGGGCGGCGAAGCCACCGGCGCCGGATCACCCGACCACAACACCCTGCTGACGACGCGCGAACAGGAAGTCCTCCACGCGATGGGTTGCGGCCTGTCGAACACCGAGATCGCCGGCGCGCTGTTCATCTCCGAGCTCACCGTCAAGAGCCACATCGGCCGGGTGTTCGTGAAGCTCGGGCTCCGCGACCGCGCGGCCGCCGTCGTGTACGCGTTCGACCACGGCATCGTCAAGCCGGGCGACGCCGGCCGTCTTCGCACGGCCGGTACCTGAAACGACCGGTTCCGCAGGCCGAGTCGCCCAGTCCCCTCTACTGTTTGCTCTCATGAGTCTTGCGTCCGAACGAACGGGGCAGTTCCTCCACGAGGGCCACCAGCTGGAGTACACCGAGTTCGGCTCCGGTGGCCGCTGGGTGGTGCTGATCCATGGTCAGCTCATGCCGCGCCGCATGCACGAGCCGCTGGCGCGGGAGCTCGCAGCGGCAGGAAACCACGTGCTCACCGTCGACCTTCTCGGCCACGGCACGTCCGACCGTCCGGACGACCCGACCCAGTACTCGATGTCGGACTTCGGCCGCCAGGTCATCGACCTGCTCGACGCGGTCGGTGTCGAGAAGGCGATCATCGGCGGGACGTCGCTGGGCGCGAACGTCTCGCTCGAGGTCGCCGACGGGCACCCGGACCGGGTCGAGGGCCTGATCCTCGAGATGCCCGTGCTCGACAACGCCGTGGAGGCCGGACTCATCGCCTTCGGGCCGCTGATGTTCGTCGCCCGCTTCACCCCTCTGCTCGTCACCGGGCTCCGGCTCACCACCTCCCTCGTGCCGCGCCGCATGGTCGGGTTCTGGACCGGCATCGCGCTCGACACGATGCGGCAGTACCCGCAGCCGATGGGCGCAGCCGTGCACGGCATCTTCTTCGGACGCATCGCCCCGTCGTCGCGGTTGCGCCAGCAGATCTCGGCGCCGGCGCTCGTCATCGGACACCCGCGCGACCCCGTGCACCCGGCTGCCGACGCGGCGATGCTGGCGACCGAGCTGCCGAACGCGACGTTCGTGCGCGCCGAGAGCATCCTGGAATGGCGCCGGCGACCCGAGCGTCTGACCAACGAGACGATCGCCTTCGTCGAGCGGTGCTACGCGGGGCTTGCCGAGAGGGGCACTGCCTCGCGGCGAGTACGCTCGAGCTGATGGCACGAGCCCCCCGAGAACCCCGGTCGGCCGCGTTCTTCGACCTGGACAAGACGATCATCGCCAAGTCGAGCACGCTCGCCTTCAGCAGGCCGTTCTACGACGGTGGCCTGCTGAGCCGCCGTGCCGTGCTGCGCAGCGCGTACGCGCAGTTCATGTTCGCGGCGAGCGGCGCCGACCACGACCAGCTCGCCAAGATGCGCAACTACCTCACCCAGATGATCGCCGGCTGGGACGTCGAGGTCGTGCGCCAGTCCGTGGCCGAGACGCTGCACGCGATCATCAACCCGATCGTCTACGACGAGGCGGTCGAGCTCATCGAGCTCCACCACGCCGCCGGGCGCGACGTCATCATCGTGTCGGCGTCCGGCACCGAGGTCGTGGAGCCGATCGGCGCGATGCTGGGCGCCGACCATGTGGTCGCGACCCGCCTCGTCGAGGTCGACGGCCGGTACACCGGCGAGGTCGAGTACTACGCCTACGGCCCCAACAAGGCCAGGGCGATGAAGGAGCTCGCCGAGGAGCACGGCTACGACCTCGACACGAGCTTCGCGTACTCCGACTCCGAGACCGACGCACCGATGCTCGAGATCGTCGGCCACCCCTTCGCGGTCAACCCCGACAAGGCCCTGCGACGGATGGCCGACGAGAACGGCTGGCCCATCCTGATGTTCACCAACCCGGTGTCGATGCGCGCCCGGCTCGGGCTCGACACACGTGTCGCCAAGGCCGCCGCCGTCGGCGTCGTGACAGCCGGTGTGGGAGCGATCGCCGTGACGATGTTCACTCGGCGACGCCGTCCTGTGAGCCCGTCGAATCAACGCTTGTGAACCCGGGCGCGCAACGTTACGCGCGGGTAGCCCTTTCGTCTCGGACGGCCTTGGCGTAGAACTGAGACACAACTTCACAGACGGCACAGCAGCTCAGTACCCACGCGGCGATCTCCCGTCCCAAAGGGCAGTCGCACTCGGGACAACCGCGACACTCAGGGATCACGCGGCCCCGGGGCGACGATACGACAGAAGGCACGCTTGGTAGCTGCAGATGCTGGCCCCACAGAGGGCACCACCGCATAGGTGGTGCCCTCTACCTGTCTGCACCGGTCTGCGACCCTCCGAGACGCCACGTCAGCGCTTCACACGACGACCGGATCTGACGTCGCGGACACGGGTCTCGCTGCGATCCGTCCTGGGTCTGGCGGGCTCGGGCGTGGATCCGTATCCGTAGCCATATCCGTAGCCGTACCCGTCGAGTGCCTTGCGCGGGGTGCGGTTGAGGACGGTGCCGAACAGGCGTCCGCCGACGGTCTCGATCCGGAGCACGGCCTGGCGGAGATGCTCTCGACTCGTGGATCCGTAGCGGGTGAGGAGCAGCGCGCCGTCGACCTCGGTCAACAGGATCGCCGCGTCGGCGACGGGGAGGATCGGCGGCGCGTCGAAAATGACGACGTCGTACTCGGCGCGAATCGTGGACATCAGGTCGCGCATGGCCCGGGTGTCGAGCACCTCCGAAGGATTCGGAGGCTTCGGCCCGGTGGCGAGGAAGCTGACACCGCTCACGTGCTCCTGCGTCGCCTGCTCCAGGCTCGCGCGACCCAGGAGGACGGTGATCGTTCCCACCGAGTTCTCGAGACCGAGCAGGTCGGCAACACCCGGGTTGCGGAAGTCGGCGTCGACCAGCAGTACTGAGCGTCCGCTCTTGGCCATCGCGATGGCGAGGTTGGCGGCGACGAACGTCTTGCCCTCGTCGGGGATGGCACTGGTGACCAGGATCGTCTGCCGCGTGGCGTCGAGGTTGGAGAACTGCAGGTTCGTGCGGAGCACCCGGAACGCCTCGGCGAGGGCCCCGCCGCCGTCCTCGATGCAGAGCGGCTGCTTCTTGATCACGGGGTCGTAGGGCAGGGTCGCCATGACCGCGTTGCTGGTCATGGACTCGACGTCCTCGCTCGTCTTGACCGAGGTGTCGAGCAGGTCACGCAGCACTGCACCGGCCACACCGACCACGAGGCTCAGCAGCAGTCCGACACCGAGGCCGAGCGGGAGGTTCGGTGCCACGGCGTTGGGGTTGAACGAGGCCTTGTCGGCCAGGAGCGCGATGATCGGCGCCGGGATCTCCTCGTCGGACGGCGTCTCGAGGTTCTCCACCAGGCGGATGATCTCCTCGGCCTCCACCGAGGCGATCCGCCGCGCGAGCTCAGGCGACCCGGCTGTGGCGTCGACCCGCAGCAGCAAGGTCTTCTCCACGACGGAGGTCTCGACCTGGTCAGCGAGGTCGGAGACGCTGAGGCCGGCGTCGACCCGCTCCGAGACCCGCTGGAGGACCTCCGGCCCACGAGCCAGGTCGGCATAGGACTGCGCCCGCTGACCGGCGGTCGACGACTGCGGGTAGGTGTCGGCGACACCGGTGGACGGCGTGGACATGTAGAGAGTCGACGTGGAGGAGTACGTGGGTGCGATCGCGAGGATCACGCCGGTGGTGAGGAGGGCTCCCAGGCCGAGGGTGACGACGACGAACTTCCGTCGCGCACGCAGGATGCCCAGGAATTGACGCATATCAAAGAGATCCCCTCATGTCGATGGCCCGGACAGGGTTGACCGGAAGCTTGGTGCGAGTCTGTGCAAGTCGTGGTTTCGAGTTCGAAACCGGCGTGGCCTACGATCTCATGAGGGACGCAGCCTGGCCCTCGCCTGCTTTCGACCGATTCCCCAAGTAACGATGTGCGGCACCACGAAGTCACGGTGACGCTGACCCACGGAGGTTGGAAAAGACATGACCGTACTCGTCACCGGTGCCGGTGGATTCATCGGCGGCCACCTGGTCGACCGGCTCCTGGAGTCCGGGCACGAGGTCCGTGCGGTCGACGTCAAGTCGCTCGACGACTGGCAGCAGCTCCACGAGTCGGCCGAGAACGTCGTGGGCGACTGCTCGGATGCCGTCGACGCCCGCAAGATCGCCGAGGGAACCGACGAGATCTACAACCTGGCCGCCGACATGGGTGGCATGGGCTTCATCGAGAACAACAAGGCCGAGTGCATGCTGTCGGTGCTCACCAGCACCAACATGCTGGTGGCCGCCCGCGACGCAGGCACCAAGCGGTTCTTCTACAGCAGCTCGGCGTGCGTCTACAACGGCGAGAAGCAGACCGATCCCGACGTCACCGCACTCGCGGAGTCCGACGCCTACCCGGCCGACCCCGAAGACGGCTACGGCTGGGAGAAGCTCTTCTCCGAGCGCATGGCGCGGCACTTCCGTGAGGACTACGGACTCCAGACCCGCGTCGCCCGCTACCACAACGTCTACGGCCCGCTCGGCACCTGGGACGGCGGTCGCGAGAAGGCGCCCGCCGCGCTGTCGCGCAAGGTCGCCGAGGTCGCCCTCGGGCACACCGACGGCATCGAGATCTGGGGCGACGGCGAGCAGACCCGCAGCTTCATGTTCGTCGACGACTGCGTCCGCGGAAGCATGGAGATCCTCGCCGGCGACTCCGTCGAACCGGTCAACCTCGGCTCCGCCGAGCTGGTCACGATCAACCAGATGGTCGACATCCTCGAGGAGATCTCAGGCGTCAAGGTCGAGCGCAGCTACAACCTCGACGCCCCCCAAGGTGTCCGAGGCCGAAACAGCGACAACACCCTGTTCCGCCAGATCTACGGCTGGGAGCCGTCGATCTCGTTGAAGGAGGGGCTGGAGCAGACCTACGCGTGGATCTACGACCAGCTGAAGGTGCGCGGCTGAACCCGCGTCAGCTCCGTACCGCTTCTAGGCCAGCGGCGACGCCTCGGCGCCTCGCACGAACGCCTGGCTCGCGTACATCAGCCACTGGCTGACTCCGGCCGCGTCGGCTCGTGCGTATGCCGCCAGTGCTCCGCGGTAGCCCTCCGGCTCGGCAGCGTGGCCCGCTTCAGGAACCGTGACCGACGCCGGGTCGACGCCCCGTTCCACCAGCACGAGCCGTTCGACCGCCCGCGCGACGACACCGGCGTGCGAGCTGAACGCGCCGCAGGTGGCAACCTCGGCGTGGGCCAGGGCCGCGACGACCAACGCGGGGGCCTCGGTGGGCGCCGTGACGTTGTGGGCCAGCTCGCTGAGGCGGGCGACGCCGGCCGGGTCGTCGGGCCGCCCGAGGTCGTCGTCGGGCACCGATCCGGCAGCGGCGATGGCATGGATGCGGGCGATGGCTTGCACCGGGGTGCGACGCCACACCGGAACCAGGCCGAGCAGCTCGGTCGACAGCCGCACCGCAGCTCGGGCAGTGACGCCTCCGCCGCCGGCAGCGATCGTCTCGACGTCCGACTCGTCGCCCTCGAGCGACGCCGTGGCCGCGGCACCGAGGAGCAGGGACCGCGCGGTGTCTTCGGGAGTCGTGCGACGCAGCCCACGGTCACGCAGCAAGGCATCGATGCCGTCACGCGTCGCCGCGAACGCCGATGGCACACCCTCCAGCGAGGCCGCGGCAAGGAAGGGATCTGACACGCGGCCCAAGGTATCGGCCCCATGCTTCGGTCCCATCCATCGGCGCTGCACACGGGCGCCTCCACGCGCGGCCGGTAGCCTGCAAGGGATGAACAAGAGCGGAGTGCTGGCCACCGGAACCGACGCGCGCAGCGGGATCGAGCGAACCGCTTCGTGGATGGTGGGCGAGACCTTGTCGTGCGTGCTGCACCTGGGCGACGGGTCGCTCGCCTACCTGCTGGCCGATCAGGGCCACGACGTCGTGGTCGCCGGAGACGACGTCACGCAGACGCGTCACCACGAGATCCAGTACGTGCGCTCCCAGGGTGAGCGGCTGCCGTTCGGCCCCGAGGCCTTCGACGTCGTCATCGTGCCCGAGCTGCGCGACGCCCCCACGGCGCTCGCGGAGTACGCCAGGGTGCTGCGACCGCGCGGTCTGTTGTCCACGGTCACCCGCACGTACGACGACTCCATCCCCTGGATGCGCAAGCTGCGCGAGATCATCGGCGACCGCGAGCCCCGCCACACGCCGGCCGACACCTTCACGGCGTCCGGCTTGTTCGAGGAGCCGGAGGGCGACGCGTTCGGCACCTGGGAGCAGCTCGACCTCCCCGGTTTCATCCGATTCGCCGAGCAGACCAAGCATCCGTCCGTCGACGCCGAGGCCCTTACCCGCGTCCGCGACCTGTTCAACTCCTACGGCGGGCAGACCGGCAACCTGCGGCTGCGTCACCAGACCCACTGCCTGCGCGCGCGAGTGCTCAAGGAGAACCTGGCCCAGGAGGCTCCGCCTCCCGACGCCACGCTCATCGACCTCGGCTGAGATGCCGTGAACACTGATCTGCCATGAACGAGGCAGTCACCGCCGTCGCCGCGGCCGTCGTGCTGCTCGCCGGCGTTCTCGCGGCCCGTTGGTGGTTGCTGAAGCGTCGTCAGAGCCTCGGTTCGCCGACCGACCGCGCCACGTACACGACGCTGCACGCGGCGTCGCTCACCGCGCCTGCACTCCGCGGTGGGCTGGACGAGGAGAGCGCGGCCAGCTCGCTCCCCCACATCCGTACCCTCCTGGGCACCCCGACCGTCGCGATCACCGACACGTCCGGGCCGTTGGCGTGGGACGGTCCTGGTGATCCCGACGACGTCGCCGCGCTCATGTCCGCGGCCCTGAGGAGCGGCACCACCCAGGCGTCCGGGCAGGCCATCGTCGCCCCGCTGTCGGTCGACGACGTGGTCGTGGGCAGCCTGGTCGTGGTGACCGATCAGGCGTCCGCCGGTCTCGCCCGCGCCACCACGGAGGTGGCGCAGTGGATGTCGAGCCAGCTCGAGCTGGCCGAGCTCGCCGAGTCCCGCACCGCGCTCATGGAAGCCGAGCTGCGGGCGCTGCGGGCGCAGATCTCGCCCCACTTCATCTACAACTCGCTCGGCGCCATCGCCTCGTTCGTGCGTACCGACCCCGAGCGGGCACGCGAGCTGCTGCTCGAGTTCGCCGACTTCACCCGCTACTCGTTCCGCCAGCACGGCGAGTTCACCACGCTGGCCGAGGAGCTCCGCTCGATCGAGAGGTACCTGGTGCTGGAGAAGGCGCGGTTCGGTGACCGCCTGCGCGTCGTCACGCGGGTGGCCCCGGAGGTCCTCAGCGTCAAGATGCCGTTCCTCTCCGTCCAGCCCCTCGTCGAGAACGCCGTACGGCACGGGCTCGAGGGCAAGGACGGCGACGGCACGGTCACCGTGCTCGCCCTCGACGCCGGCAACGAGTGCGTCATCTCCATCGAGGACGACGGCATCGGTGCCGAGCCCGAGGCGGTGCGCGCCGTGTTGAGCGGCCACACTGCAACCCCGTCGGTCGGACTCGCGAACGTCGACGAGCGCATGCGCACGGTGTACGGCAACGAGCACGGCATCGTCGTGGAGACGGCCCCCGGCAAGGGCACCAAGGTCACGATGCGGGTGCCGAAGTTCGCCCCCGGCGTCGAGCAATGACGTGCGTGTCGGCACGAATCCGAGGCCGACCGTTCCTACGGTGGAGGGGAGCGGAAGGAGTCCGTCGTGAACGATTCGCTGATCGACCTAGGCCCCGCCCTGGTGTGTGAGACCTGTGAGTGCGAGATCGACTTCGCCGACGATCTCGCGTCGGAGGTCGGCATCTGCCGGCAGTGCGGCGTCGCATTCCTCGTCGAGGGTCCTGCGAGGAGCCGTAAACTCACAGGGTGAAGTTCCTCAACGGACTGCAGCCCGCGCACGACCTCACGTACAACGACGTCTTCATGGTGCCGGGACGCTCTGACGTCACGTCCCGCTTCGACGTCGACCTGTCGACGTCCGACGGAACCGGCGCCACCATCCCGATCGTGGTGGCCAACATGACCGCGGTCTCCGGGCGCCGCATGGCCGAGACCATCGCCCGCCGCGGCGGGATCTCGATCCTCCCGCAGGACATCCCCATCGACGTCGTGACCTCCACCGTCGCGCGGGTCAAGGCAGCGCACACCGTCTACGAGACCCCGGTCACCGTCTCGCCGTCGATGACGATCGGCGAGACCGTGAGCCTGCTGACGAAGCGCGCCCACGGCGCGGCGATCGTCGTCGACGACGGCAAGCCCGTCGGCATCGTCACAGAGCGCGATGGCATCGACATCGACCGCTTCGCCCAGGTTCGAGAGGTCATGAGCCACGAGCTCTTCACGGTCGAGGCCGGCCTCGAGCCGCGTCAGTACTTCGACGCGATGGCCGGGTCGCACGTCGCGGTCGCCCCCGTGCTCGACGGCGGGATGCTGGCGGGCGTCGTCACCCGCACGGGAGCGCTGCGCTCCACCATCTACACACCGGCGGTGGACGCCGACGGACGTCTGGTGGTCGGTGCCGCCGTCGGCATCAACGGCGACGTGCGCGCCAAGACCGAGGCGCTGCTGGGCACCGGGGCGGACGTCATCGTCGTCGACACCGCCCACGGGCACCAGGAGAAGATGCTCGAGGCGCTGCCTCTGGTCGTTGCCGCCCGTGACGCGCACACCGCGAGCAGCGGTCGCACCGTCCCCGTGGTCGCCGGCAACGTCGTCACGGTCGACGGCACCCGTGACCTCCTCGCCGCCGGCGCCGACGTGGTCAAGGTGGGCGTCGGGCCGGGCGCCATGTGCACGACGCGCATGATGACCGGCGTCGGCCGCCCGCAGTTCTCCGCTGTGCTCGAGTGCTCCGAGGTCGCCCGCGCCGAGGGCCGGCACGTGTGGGCCGACGGCGGCGTGCGCTACCCACGTGACGTCGCGCTCGCCCTCGCCGCCGGAGCCGGCAGCGTCATGGTCGGGTCGTGGTTCGCCGGCACCTACGAGAGCCCGGGCGACATCCAGCACGGCACCGACGGACGGCCGTACAAGGAGTCGTTCGGCATGGCGTCGTCGCGCGCGGTGGCCAATCGCACCCGCGACGCGGCCGGCTTCGAGCGTGCGCGCATGGCGTTGTTCGAAGAGGGCATCAGCACGTCACGGATGTATCTCGACCCGGTCCGGCCCGGTGTGGAGGACCTCCTCGACGCCATCACGGCCGGTGTGCGGTCGAGCTTCACCTACGCGGGAGCACGCACCCTCGCCGAGCTCGCCGAGCGCGCGACGGTGGGCATCCAGAGCGCGGCCGGCTACGACGAGGGCCGACCGCTCCACGCTTCCTGGTGACGACGGGAGGCGATCCCGGCCACGATGATGCCGAGTCCGGTCGAGAACGTGTCGGCGCGGGAGAGCGGGTCGTCCTCGATCGCTCCGACGCTGCTGGCCTGGAGGTTCACCTGCTCGTCGCTCACGTGCCCGAGCACGAAGTGCAGCACCGTGGTGGCCGCGACCCTGTCGAACCTGGTGCCGCCGAGCAGCTCGACCAACCGGCCGACCGGATCCGACTCCCCCAGCCCGAACGCCTGCGCCGTGGCCACGAGCTCCGCACCGTCGCGGTAGGCCAGCATCGCGTCGCGCAGCGCGTGCGCATAAGCCGTCACCTGCTCGTTCCACGTACCGTCCGGAACGGAGCGCTCGCCACGGCGCAGGACCTCGTCGGCCACCGCCGCGAGCAGCGCCTGCTTGTTGGCGAAGTGCCAGTAGAGAGCGCTGGGCTGGACGTCCAGGTCGGCTGCGAGCCGGCGCATCGACAGGTCGGCCAGACCGTGCCGGTCGAGCACCTGGAGCGCGTGCTCCACGACGTCGGAGCGATGATGGCTCATGGCGTGAAACACTACCTGAACACCGTTCACTCGACGACGCACGAAGGACCCCGATGACCACCACCAAGTCCAGCACGCGGCGGACCAGCAACACGACCGATCTCGCGCTGATCGCCGTCTTCGCCGCCCTCATCGCGGTCTGCTCGGTCGCCGCCGCCCTGCCGTTCGGCGTCAACGGCGTGCCGCTGACGTTGCAGATGTTCGCGATCTTCCTGTGCGGCGCGGTGCTCGGTGCGCGTCGCGGCTTCTTCGCCGTGCTGCTGTACCTCGCGGTCGGCGCCGCCGGCCTGCCGATCTTCGCTGGTGGCGCGTCCGGGCTCGCCCCTTTCGCAGGTGTGACCGGTGGCTACCTCATCGCGTTCCCGTTCGCTGCGCTCATCGTCGGCCTCGTCGTCGAACGTGCCCACCGCAGCAACGTGGCAGTCACGGCCGCGGTCGTCGCGGTCGGCGGCGTGCTGGCCGTCCTGGTCGTGTGGATCGCCGGCAGCGTCGGCATCAGCCTGTACGCCGACACCCCGTTCGGCTCGACGCTCAAAGGCGCGGCCGCCTACATCCCGGCCGACCTCGTCAAGCTCGCCGTCGCGGCAGTTGTGGCTGCCGCCGTGCACCGGGCCTTCCCGACCCTGCTGTCGCGCCGGTAGTGGCCACGATCGAGATCGACGACGTCACCGTCTCGGCCCAAGTGCCCGACGGTGAGGTCCGGATCCTCGATCACGTCTCGGCCACCCTCACCGAGCAGCGCGTCGCCCTGATCGGAGCGAACGGGTCGGGCAAGTCCACGCTGGCCCGGCTGATCAACGGCCTGGTGGAGCCGAGCAGCGGACGGGTGTGCGTCGACGGCCTCGATGTCGCGAAGGACGGCGGCGCGGTGCGTCGTCGGATCGGCTTCGTGTTCACGAACCCCACCGCCCAGCTGGTGATGCCCACCGTGGCCGAGGACGTTGCCCTCTCCCTGCGCAGGCACGTCCCCGACCGCGACGAGCGCGACCACCGCGTCGTCGAGGTGCTGACGTCATTCGGGCTGGAGCGCTTCGCCGACACCAGCGTCCATGCGCTGTCCGGTGGGCAGCAGCAGCTGCTCGCCCTCGCCGGTGTGCTCGCCTGCGAGCCGGCTGTGGTGGTGGCGGACGAGCCGACCACGTTGCTCGACCTTCACAACGCCATCGACATCGCGGACCGGCTGTTCGAGCTCGACCAGCAGCTCGTCCTCGTCACGCACGATCTCGACCTCGCCGCTCGCTGCGAGCGTGCCCTCGTGCTCGCGGACGGACGCATCGGGTTCGACGGACCGGCACTTGACGCCGTCGAGCACTACCGGCAGAGCGTGGGCGCGAGATGAGGCGCTCCCTGCCCCTCGGCATCCGCGTGCCGGGCGACACCATCTGGCACCGGATGCCGGTGGGGCCGAAGCTCACCGCACTCGTCGTCGTGAGTGTCGTGGTGGTGGCGCTGAGCGGACCGTGGCCGGCGTGCGTGGCGCTGGGCGTCGCTCTGGGCATCGCCGCGTGGGCCGGGGTGCCGGCCCGCACGGTGGCGCTGGGCGTCCGGCCGCTGCTGGTGGTGCTGGCGATCCTCGCGGCCTTCCAGTGGTGGCAGCGCGGGTGGCCGACCGCCGTCGAGGTCGTCGCCACCACGCTGGCACTCGTGATCGCGGCCACGACGTTCACCGCGACCACGCCGATGGATGCGCTGCTCGACACCATCGTCCGTGGCCTGCGTCCGTTCCGGCGGTTCGGCGTCGAGCCCGACAAGGTCGCCCTCGCCTTCTCGCTGATGATCACCTCCATCCCGGCCGTCTTCGCCATCGTCGGTGACACCCGGGACGCCGCCCGCGCCCGCGGACTGGAGCGGAGTCCCCGCGCGACCCTGTCGCCGGCGGTCATCCGTGTCGTCGCCCACGCCCACGCCACCGGCGATGCGCTCGCCGCCCGCGGCATCGGCGACTCATGACGGACAACTGAGGCAGGATCAGGACATGGAAGGCCTCCAGGCACTTGTGGTCGACGACGAGCAACCGGTGCTCGACGAGCTCGTGTTCCTGCTCGGGCGCGACGAGCGGATCGCATCGGTGCGGGCCGCTCGCTCCGGCACGGAGGCCCTGCGCATCCTCGAGTCCGGAGATGTTGACCTGGTGTTCCTCGACGTCGCGATGCCCGGGCTGTCCGGTCTGGAGATCGCGCGCCTGCTGGCCCGGTTCCGCCGTGCCCCGCGGATCGTGTTCGTCACCGCACACGACGCCCACGCGGTCGATGCGTTCGAGCTCGGGGTCGTCGACTACCTCCTCAAGCCGATCCGGGAGGACCGCCTGCGGGAGAGCGTCCGCCGGGCCGGGGCCGACGCCGAGGGCGACCACGGAACCTCCGACGAGTCGATCGCGGTCGAGCTCGGCGGGGTCACGCGGTTCATCCAGCGCTCGGCGGTGGCGTACGCCGAGGCGCAGGGCGACTACGTGCGTCTGCACACCGTCGACGGCTCCGGACACCTCATCCGTATGCCCTTGAGCAGCCTGGCCGAGCAGTGGGAGGAAGCCGGCTTCGCCCGCATCCACCGCAGCCTGCTCGTCAACCTCGCCCATGTGCGCGAGCTGCGCATGCAGGCCGGGCGATGCAGCGTCGTCGTCCCCGGCGGCGACGACCCGGTCGAGCTCTCCGTCGCCCGTCGCCACACCCGTGAGCTCCGCCAGCTGATCCAGGATCGGGCCTAGTGAGCGCGGGTGAAGAGGGACCCGACCCGAAGACCGGCCGGATTCGCATCACCAGTCCGCTGACCACGGCGCCGGCGCTCGTACGGCGCACCGTGCAGCAGGAGATCGACGAGGCGACCGGCATCGGTGAGGTCTACGTGCGCTCGCTGGTGCGGTCGCAGCTGCGCGCCGCGCTCACGGTGATCTCCACGCTGATGCTGACCCTCGGGTCCCTGCCGATCGTGTTCTGGCTGCTCGACGACCTCGACCGGCTCGAGCTGTGGGGAGTGCCGCTCCCGTGGATCGTTCTCGCCATCGCGGTCTACCCGGGGTTGTTCCTCCTCGGCTGGCTGTACGTCCGTCAGGCCGAACGCTCCGAACGCGAATTCACGACGCTGCTCAACCCCGATCCGGTCGAGCCCCATCCCGACGAGCCCAATCCCGACGAGCACCGGGGTGACGGCAGCCAGTGAACGCCACCTACGGCCTCATCGCCATCACCCTCGTCGCCATCGCGACCATCGGCATCGGCGCGTTCGGCCTGCGGATCAGCCGCACGACGAGCGACTTCTATGTCGCGTCCCGCTCGGTTCGGCCGGTGCTGAACAGCTCGGCGATCGGCGGCGAGTACCTCTCGGCCGCGTCGTTCCTGGGTGTGGCCGGCCTCGTGCTGTCCACGGGTGTGGAGGCGCTGTGGTTCCCGATCGGCTGGACGACCGGCTACCTGCTCCTGCTGGTGCTGGTGGCGGCACCCCTGCGCCGGTCCGGCGCGTACACGATTCCCGACTTCGCGCAGGTTCGGCTGCAGTCCGGCGGCGTTCGTGCCGTGGCGAGCCTGCTGGTCGTCGCGGTCGGCTGGCTCTACCTGATGCCGCAGTTCCAGGGCGCCGGGCTGACGATGCGGACGGTCACCGGCGCGCCGGGGTGGGTCGGCACGGTGCTGGTGGCCGTGATCGTCATGATCAACGTCGTCTCCGGCGGCATGCGCAGCATCACCTTCGTTCAGGCCTTCCAGTACTGGCTCAAGCTCACCGCGCTGCTGGTGCCGGTGTTCTTCCTGCTGCACGCCTGGACGCTCGACGGACAGCCGTCACCGGTCGCTCCCTCCGACTGGCTCCTGCCATTCGGTGATCCCGACGCCGAGAGCATGTATCGCATCTACTCCGTGATGATCGCGACGTTCCTCGGCACGATGGGTCTGCCGCACGTCGTCGTGCGGTTCTACACGAACCCTGACGGCCGCGCCGCCCGCCAGACGACGCTCATCGTGCTCGCCCTGGTGGGCACGTTCTACCTGCTTCCCACCATCTACGGCGTGCTCGGGCGCATCTACGCGGGCGACCTGGTCGACGAGGGTCGGGCCGACGCCGTCGTGCTCGAGCTGCCGTCACGTCTCCTGGGCGGCACCTCCGGCGAGCTGCTCGGCGCCCTGCTGACCGCCGGCGCGTTCGCGGCCTTCCTCTCGACGTCGTCCGGACTCACGATGTCGATCGCCGGTGTGGTCGGGCAGTCCCTGAGCCGCGGTAGGTTGTCGCACATCACCGCACTGCGCGTGGCCGCCGTGGGCGGTGTCTTGGTGCCGCTCGTGCTCGCGCTGTCGGCCGATCGCATCTCGGTGGCCAGCTCGGTGACGTTCGCGTTCGCCCTCGCCGCGTCCACGTTCTGTCCGCTCCTGGTGCTCGGCATCTGGTGGCGCGGGCTCACCGCGCCCGGTGCCATCGCCGGCCTGGTCGGCGGCGGACTGTCCGCCGGCGTCGCTCCGATCATCACCATCTGGGTGCAGCCGGAGGGGTGGTTCGGCCTGCTGGCCCTGCAGCCGGCCGCCTGGTCCGTGCCGCTCGGATTCGCGCTGATGATCGGCGTCTCGCTGCTGACCCGGCAGAAGGTTCCCGCGGACGTCTCGCGCACCATGGTGCGCCTGCACACCCCCGAGGGCGTCGACCTGCAGCGGTGACGTGTCCAAGGCTGCCGCTCACGCGGATGACGGCAGCTTCGCCGGGTCTTCGCAGACCCTCGACCAGGTGATCAGCGTTGACACCGAGCCGGCCCTCTCCGGCGCCAAGGCCGCGAAGCGCGCCCCGGCCTCGAAGGAGAAGACCGAGCCCAAGCTCGTGGTCGACGCCGCCGGATCGGAGCCGAAGCCTTCCGCGCGCTCACCGTCTACATGACGTCGAGCACGAACTACGCCGGTGCCCGCACGGCGACGCTGAACGCCGCCCGTGACCTGTACGGCGCCGGCAGCGTCCAGCAGAACACGGTGGCCACCGCCTGGAGTGCCGTCAGCGTCAACTGAGGTTGGCCAGACCGTTGGCACAGCAAGAGGCCCGCCCATCTCCCCGAGGAAATGGGCGGGCCCGCCTTCACGATGTCAGGGTGCCGTGCTCAACGCAATGGGCTGACCAGCCGCGCGGCACAACTTGTACGACCATGCGACGGCGGCACTCGGGACAGAATCTGGGCGGCTCCATCCGCAGATGCCCCTCGCAACCGGCGTGGTCGACTTCCGTCTCGTCGCGGCCGCAGTGCCCGCAATACGTCACAACGTCTTCGACAGCTCGCGGATCGGCATGCCCAGATCGGTGAGCAGCGCGAGGTCCTCGTCGGCCTCGCGCCCGAGGGTCGTGAGGTAGTTGCCGACGATGACGGCGTTGACGCCGCCCAGCAGCCCGTCGCGGGTACCAAGGTCGCCGAGGGTCAGCTCTCTGCCGCCGGCGTAGCGCAGGATCGTCCGCGGCATCGCGAGGCGGAACGCGCCGATCGCCCGCAGGGCATCCGCCGAGCTCATGACCTCCAGGTCGCCGAACGGCGTGCCCGGACGCGGGTTGAGGAAGTTCAGCGGCACCTCGTGCGGGTCGAGCTCTGCGAGCTCGGCGGCCAGCTCGGCACGCTGCTCGAGCGTCTCGCCCATCCCGAGGAGTCCGCCGCAGCACAGCTCCATGCCGGCGTCGCGCACCATCTGGCAGGTGTCCCATCGCTCCTCGTAGGAGTGCGTGGTGACGACCTGCGGGAAGTAGGAACGCGCGGACTCGAGGTTGTGGTTGTAGCGGTGCACGCCCATGTCGACGAACTCGTCGACCTGCTCCTGGGTGAGCATCCCGAGCGAGCAGGCGATGTTGATGTCCACCTCGGCTTGGATGGCCTTGATCCCGGCCCGCACCTGGTCCATGAGGCGCTGATCGGGTCCGCGGACCGCCGCGACGATGCAGAACTCGCTGGCGCCGGTCTCGGCGGTCTGCTTCGCGGCCTCGACGAGCTCGGGGATGTTCAGCCACACCGACCGCACCGGCGACTGGAACTGACCGGACTGGCTGCAAAAGTGGCAGTCCTCGGGGCAACCGCCGGTCTTCAGCGAAACGATGCCCTCGACCTCGACCTCGGGCCCGCACCACGTCATCCGCACCTCGTGCGCGAGCTCGAGCAACGCCGGGACGTCCTCGTCGGGCAGCCGCAGAACCTCCGCGAGCTGGTCGCGGTCCAGACCGCGTCCCTGGTCGAGCACCTGGATGCGTGCGGTCTGCAGGATTGCGGGCATGGGGCCTCTTCTCGTTGACACCGAACGGCTGCGATCCTAACCTGAACACCGTTCAAGCGACAGGGGAGCTCGTGAGCATCGCCGAGGTCGACGCCCGCCACGTCTGGCACCCGTACGCACCGATGGACGATCCGCACCGCCCGCACGTCGTCGCCTCGGCGTCGGGCGCGACCCTCCGCCTGGCCGACGGACGCGAGCTGCTCGACGGGATGTCCTCGTGGTGGGCCGCCGTGCACGGCTACCGCCATCAGCACCTCGACGATGCCGTGCGCACGCAGCTGACGTCGATGGCCCACGTGATGTTCGGCGGGCTCACGCACGAACCGGGCGTGGAGCTGGTGCGGCGCCTCGTCGAGGTGACGCCCGAGGGCCTCGATCACGTCTTCCTCGCCGACTCCGGTTCCGTGTCCGTCGAGGTGGCGCTCAAGATGGCGCTGCAGTACCAGCGCGGCCGCGGGCAGCCGCACCGCACGCGAATGCTCACCATCCGTGGCGGCTATCACGGCGACACCTTCGGTGCGATGAGCGTCAGCGACCCGGTCGGCGGGATGCACGAGATGTTCTCCGATGCGCTCCCGGCCACCGTTTTCCTCCCCCGTCCGCCCGCGGGGCTCGATGCCGACCTCGCCGACTGGGTCGCGGAGGTGCAGCCGATCGTCGAAGCGCATGCGGACGACATCGCCGCCGTCATCGTCGAACCGGTGCTCCAGGGCGCGGGAGGCATGCATGCGTACCCGCCGGCGGTCGTGCGCCACCTCCGCGAGCTGGCCGACGCCCATGGCTGGCTGCTGATCCTCGACGAGATCGCCACCGGCTTCGGCCGTACCGGCACGTTCTTCGCCGCCGAACGCGCCGGCGTCGTGCCCGACGTGATGTGCGTCGGCAAGGCACTGTCCGGCGGCTACCTGACCCTGGGCGCGACGCTGTGCACATCCGACGTCGTCGACGGTGTGCAGGCCAGCGAGGCTGGAGCCCTGATGCACGGCCCGACATTCATGGCCAACCCGCTGGCCTGTGCAGTAGCCGGCGCGAGCCTCGACCTGCTCGCAGCTCAGGACGTCCCCGGAACCGTGGCGCGCATCGGCGCCGGGCTCGCGGCCGGGCTCGACCCTGCCCGCGACCTCGACCATGTGGTCGACGTCCGCACGCTCGGCGCCGTCGGCGTCGTGCAGCTCGACCGCCCGGTCGACGCGCCAACGGCTGCGCGCGCCGCGGCCGACCTCGGGGTCTGGATCCGCCCGTTCCGTGACCTCGTGTACGTCATGCCTCCGTACGTCAGCACCGACAACGACGTCGCTCGGATGGCCGAGGCGGTTGTTGCGGGAGCCGTGGCATGTCGGTGACGTTCGACGCCTGGCTCGCCCGGGCGGCCCAGACCCGTCGCATCGCCGGCCTGCAGCGGACGCTCGTCCCCCGCGGCTCCGCGGACGACCTCGTCGACCTCGCCGGCAACGACTACCTCGGACTTGTCCGGCATCCGAGAGTGGTCGCCGCCGCTGCCGACGCGGCCAAGCGGTGGGGAGCCGGGGCAGGCGCATCGCGGCTGGTCACCGGCACCCTCGGCGTCCACGAGGAGCTCGAGTCGGCGCTCGCAGCCTGGACCGGCGCGCCCGCCGCGCTCGTCCACTCCACCGGCTACCACGCCAACCTCGCCGCCGTCACCGCCCTGACCGACGCCGACACCCTGGTCGTGTCCGACGCGCACATCCACGCCTCCCTCGTCGACGCCTGCCGACTCTCCCGGGCCCGCGTCGTCGTCACGCCGCACGGTGACGTGGCGGCGGTCGACCACGCGCTGCGGGAACGACCCGAACCACGCGCACTCGTGCTGACCGAGTCGGTCTTCTCCGTGCTGGGTGACCGGGCGCCGCTGGTCGAGCTGGCCGACGCCTGCGCACGCCACGACGCGGTGCTGCTCGTCGACGAGGCCCACGGGCTCGGGGTCGCCGGCGACGGCGGCCGCGGGCTCGTTCACGCCGCGGGACTGGCCGCACGTCCCGATGTCGTCGTCACGGTCACCTTGTCCAAGTCGCTCGGCAGCCAGGGCGGAGCTGTGCTCGGATCGGACGCCGTCATCGACCACCTCGTCAATCGCGCCCGCCCGTTCATCTACGACACCGGGCTTGCCCCGGCCGCCGCAGCAGCGGCCCGGGAAGCCCTTGACGTGGTCGCCGACGAGCCGGAGCTGGTCGCCCGCGTCAACCACAACGCAGCCGACCTGGCCGAGGCGGCCTGCGTCGCGCAGCCGGCCGGTGCGGTGCTGTCGGTCGCATTCGGCGGACCGGACACGGCTCTCGCCGCACAGGCCGCGTGTGCCGCCGAGGGCCTACGGGTCGGCTGCTTCCGTCCACCGTCCGTGCCCGACGGAATCAGCCGCCTGCGCATCACCGCCTCGGCACGGCTCGACGAACACGACGTCGAGCATGCGTGCAAGGTGCTCCACGACGTCACACGCCCATGACGCGGTACATCACCGTCACGGGTACCGACACCGGCGTGGGCAAGACGATCGCCACCGCTGCGCTCGTCTCCTACTTCCGGGCGCAGGACGTCGACGTCGTCGCCGTCAAGCCCGTGCAGACCGGAGTGCGCCCGGACGAGCCGGGGGACGCCGCTGAGATCGAGCGCCTCTGCGGCCCCGGCGCCGCTCAGGAGCTGACGAGGGTCGAACCCGCGCTCGCGCCGGAGACGGCTGCCCGCCTCGAGGGCGTCGACCTGCCGACGGTCGACGAGCACGTCGAGCGGATCCGGGCCCTCGACCACGACGTCGTCCTGGTCGAGGGGGCCGGCGGGGTTCTCGTGCGCCTCGACCGGGAAGGTGGCACGGTCATCGACATCGCCACCCGCCTCTCCGCAGACGTCGTCGTGGTGACGCGAGAGGCCCTCGGCACGCTGAACCACACCGCGCTCACCGTCGACCGGCTCCGCGCCGATGGGCTCGACCCGGTGCTCGTCATCGGTTCCGCCGATCCGGATCCGACCCTCGAGGCGCGCAGCAACCACACCGACCTTCCGCGCCTGACTGGCTGCCGGATTGTCGGCCACGTCCCCGCCGGCGCCGGATCACTTCCACCCGGCGACTTCCGCCGCGATGCCCCGTCCTGGTTCACCTAGGGCGCGTCTCCCTAGGCCTGCCGTTCGTCGCGCGAGCACGACCGCTCGTCGTGCTGCACCGGCCGCACGACGACGTTCCGGCCAGGCCCGCCGCAGCGCCCGTTCCGTGATGTGGCACACATCCACGAGCGGTCCTACGGTCAAGAGGTCGGCACTCCTGCCGTCACCCGTTCCCGAAAGAGGTGAACCCAGTGGTCGAAAAGATCACTCCAGAGGCGCACGAGGAGTATCAGCGCATCCACGCCACGGATGACTTCAAGCAGCTGAAGCGCTCCTACCTGGGCTTCGTCGTCCCCATGACCGTCGCGTTCATGAGCTGGTACCTGCTCTACGTCTTCGCCTCCAACTGGGCCGGCGACTTCATGGGCATCAAGGTCTACGGCAACATCAACGTGGCGCTCATCTTCGGGCTGCTCCAGTTCGTCTCCACCTTCGGCATCGCCATCGCGTACGCGCGGTACTCCGCCCGCCGGGTGGACCCGATCGCCGACCGACTTCGTGACCAGTACGAGAGGGAGATCGAGCGATGAGCACCCAGAACCTCACCGGAGGCCTCTTCATCGCGGTCGTGCTGCTGACGGTGGCCATCACCTTCTGGGCCAGCCGCAACAACAAGACCGCTGCCGACTACTACGCCGGTGGCCGCAGCTTCTCCGGATCGCAGAACGGCCTGGCGGTCTCGGGCGACTACATGTCCGCCGCGTCGTTCCTCGGCATCTCGGGCCTGATCGCCCTGAACGGCTACGACGGATTCCTGTACTCCATCGGGTTCCTGGTGGCCTGGTTGGTGGCTCTGCTGCTGGTCGCGGAGCTGCTGCGCAACTCCGGACGGTTCACCATGGCCGACCAGCTGGCCTTCCGCATGCGGCAGGTTCCGGTTCGTACCGCCGCGGCGACGTCGACCGTCGTCGTGTCGATCTTCTACCTGCTCGCCCAGATGGTCGGCGCCGGCGCGCTCGTCGCCCTGCTCCTCGGCGTGAGCAGCGACGCCGCAAAGAACATCACGATCGCCGCCGTCGGCATCCTGATGATCTTCTACGTGGTCGTCGGTGGCATGAGGGGCACCACCTGGGTGCAGATCGTCAAGGCCGTCATGCTGATGGGCGGAACGATCCTCATCACCGTGCTGGTGCTCGCGCAGTTCAACTTCAACTTCTCCGACCTGCTCGGCACCGCCGCTGCGGAGAGCGGACAGGGCCAGAAGTTCCTCGAGCCCGGCCTGAAGTACGGATTGAACACGACGAGCAAGATCGACTTCGTCTCGCTGGGCCTCGCGCTCGTGCTGGGCACGGCCGGTCTGCCGCACATCCTGATCCGCTTCTACACCGTCCCGACCGCTCGTCAGGCCCGCACGTCGGTGCTCTGGGCCATCGGTCTGATCGGCTCGTTCTACCTGATGACGCTCGTCCTCGGCTTCGGTGCCGCGGCCCTGGTCAAGGGTGACGAGAAGCAGCAGATCGTCGACTCCACCGGCAACCTGGCCTCGCCCCTGCTGGCCGAAGCCGTCGGTGGTGGTCCGGGCTCGACCGGAGGCGCAATCCTCCTGGCGCTGATCTCGGCCGTCGCGTTCGCCACGATCCTCGCGGTCGTCGCCGGACTGACGCTGACCTCCGCCTCGTCGGTGGCGCACGACCTGTACGCCAACGTGTGGAAGAAGGGCAAGGTCACCGAGAAGCAGGAGGTGCGGGTCGCCCGCATCGCGGCGTTCGCGATCGGCGCTGTGGCGATCATCCTCGCCATCCCGGCGCAGAACCTGAACATCGCGTTCCTGGTGGCGCTCGCCTTCGCGGTCGCGGCCTCGGCCAACCTGCCGGCGCTGCTCTACAACCTGTTCTGGAAGCGGTTCAGTACCCGCGGAGCGGTGTGGAGCATCTACGGCGGCCTCATCACCTGCGTCACCCTGGTGATCTTCTCGCCAGTCGTGTCCGGTTCTGAGACGGCGCTGTTCACTGGCAGCGACTTCGCCTGGTTCCCGTTGAGCAACCCCGGCATCATCTCGATCCCGGCCGGGTTCTTCTTCGGCTGGCTGGGCACCGTGATGACACGGGACCGCGACTCCGAGGAGCGCTTCGTGGAGCTCGACGTCCGCTCGATGACGGGCGCGGGCTCGGAGAAGTAGGTCGAAACACCCCCAAGACACCGTCCCGGGCTGGCCACACGGCACGCTCGGGACGGTCTTGGTGGGGGCCACTGGACGCGACAGGGATGAACGAACCTGACGGGTGGGCAACAATGCAGGAAAGACTCGACGAGGAGACACCGTGAGCAGCGAAGCGATCAGCAATCTGTCCCGCGAGGACCGCCACTTCGACCCACCGGCCGACCTGGCCGAGAACGCGAACCTGAAGGCCGACGCTTACGACGACGCCGCCGCCGACCGGCTCGGCTTCTGGGCCAGGCAGGCGGAGCGCATCAGCTGGGCCAAGCCGTTCGACGAGGTCCTCGACTGGAGCAACGCTCCGTTCGCCAAGTGGTACGTCGGCGGACGCCTCAACGCGGCGTACAACTGCGTCGACCGGCACGTCGAGGAGGGCAACGGCGACCGGGTGGCCTTCCACTTCGTCGGCGAGCCCGAGGGCGACACCCGCGACATCACCTTCAGCGAGCTCAAGGACGAGGTCTCCAAGGCCGCAAACGCGATCGAAGAGCTCGGCATCGAGGCGGGCGACCGCGTCGCCATCTACATGCCGATGATCCCCGAGACGATCATCGCGATGCTGGCGTGTGCGCGCCTCGGTGCTCCGCACACGGTCGTGTTCGGAGGCTTCTCTGCCGATGCCCTGGCCAGCCGCGTCCTCGACTGCGGCGCCAAGCTGATCATCACCGCCGACGGCGGCTACCGCCGAGGCACCCCCTCCGCGCTCAAGCCGGCCGTCGACGAGGCCGTCGCCAAGGTCGAGGAGGAGGAATCAGGCCTCGTCGAGAACGTCCTCGTGGTCCGACGCACCGGGCAGGACGTGTCCATCAACCGCGACCGCGACATCTGGTGGCACGAGCTGGTCGACGAGTCGTCCACCGACCACAAGCCCGAGGACTTCGACAGCGAGCACCCGCTCTACGTCATGTACACGTCCGGCACCACCGGCAAGCCCAAGGGAATCCTGCACACCACCGGCGGCTACCTGGTGCAGTGCGCCTACACGTTCTGGGGCGTCTTCGACCAGAAGCCCGACGACGTCTTCTGGTGCACGGCCGACGTCGGCTGGGTCACCGGCCACTCGTACATCGTCTACGGGCCACTCGCCAACGGCGTCACCCAGGTGCTCTACGAAGGCACTCCCGACACACCCCACAAGGGTCGCTGGTGGGAAATCATCCAGGACAAGGGCGTCACGAAGTTCTACACGGCCCCCACGGCCATCCGCACCTTCATGAAGTGGGGCGAGCAGATCCCGGCGGAGTTCGACCTGTCGTCGCTGCGCATCCTGGGCTCGGTCGGTGAGTCGATCAACCCCGAGGCATACGTCTGGTACCGCGAGAACATCGGCGGCAGCGCGACGCCGATCGTCGACACCTGGTGGCAGACCGAGACCGGCGGGCACATGATCAGCCCGCTGCCGGGCGTCACCTCCGGCAAGCCCGGCTCGGCGATGACCCCCATCCCCGGCATCAGTGCCGATGTCGTCGACGACGAGGGCAAGCCGGTCGGCAACGGCGAGGGCGGCTATCTCGTGCTCACCGAGCCGTGGCCCGCGATGCTGCGCACCATCTGGGGCGACGACGAGCGGTACAAGGAGACCTACTGGTCGCGCTGGGACGGCGTCTACTTCGCCGGCGACGGTGCCAAGAAGGACGACGACGGTGACATCTGGCTCCTCGGCCGGGTCGACGACGTCATGAACGTCTCGGGCCACCGGCTCTCCACCACCGAGATCGAGTCCGCGCTCGTCTCGCACCCGAAGGTGGCCGAGGCCGCAGTCGTCGGAGCCACCGACGAGACCAAGGGACAGGCGCCTGTCGCGTTCGTCATCCTGCGCGAGTCGGCCCTGGTCGACGGCGAGGAGGCCGACGAAGCGGTGCTCAGCGAGCTCCGCGACCACGTCGGCAAGCAGATCGGCGCGATCGCGAAGCCGCGTCAGATCATGGTCGTGACCGAGCTGCCCAAGACACGCTCGGGCAAGATCATGCGTCGCCTGCTGCGCGACGTGGCCGAGAACCGCGAGGTGGGGGATGCGACAACCCTTGCCGATTCATCCGTGATGGATCAGATCTCCGAGGGCATGAAGACCGCCAAGGACGAGGACTGACCAGAGGCCGCACCGGGCGGTGCGGCGACCGACGAGAACGCAGCCGGTCGGGATGCGGGGCCGTGGTCGTGTCGCGTGGATGGGGAGACACGCCCTAGGCTCGCTCCATGAGCACCACCGACAAACCCCGGACCGATCAGCACGGCTCCGTCGACGACCCGACCATCGGACGACTGGTCGCCGAGGCCAGTCGTGACATCTCGGCGCTCGTGCACTCCGAGATCGCGCTGGCCAAGAGCGAGCTCAGGTTCAGCGCGAAGGCGGGCGGGATCGGTGCCGCGATGTTCGTCGTCGCCGGCTTCCTCGGCCTGCTCATCACGATCATGCTGTCGATCGCGTTCGCGTACTTCCTGGTGATGGCCGGGCTCGACCCCGCGTGGGCGTTCCTCATCGTCGCCGGTACCTACCTCCTGCTCGCGGGGCTGCTGATCCTCCTCGGCGTCGTCATGATCAAGAAGGTCAAGGCACCGACGAAGACCATCACCACCGCCAAGGAGATCCCGGCCGCCCTCAAGGGCGACACCACCCCGCACACAATGCAGCCTTAGCGCTGCGGCAGAGCGCGGCCGAGCAGTCCGAGCACCAGCACGACCGCGGCGACCACCGCGATGCCCAGCAGCCAGTCGTTGAGCGAGTCAGACGCCCGGTCGACGAGGAGGTCTCGCATCTGACGCGCGAACGGCGTCGGTGCGGGCGTGCGATCGAGCACTTCGGGCAGCGCCAGACGAGTGCCGAACACCAAGAGCCCAGCCGTGAGGAGCGCTCCGGCCGCCAGGGCGATGATCGCATTGATACGGCGTCTGGCGAACAACAGACAGAGCACCGACGCCAGGACGACGACGAGCAGACCGAGGCGCGAGCGCTCGGGCGTCTGCTGCACCTGGTCGAGGACCTCGCGGTCGGGGGCGCCGTAGATGGGCACCCGGAGCGTGTCGGGGAACGTGACCCGCACCGGCAGGTCCTTCGTCGCCTGCTTGCCCATGAACGAGGCGATGGGACCGATGTCGGCGGTCAGCCGGTCGGTCTTCGAGTCGGGCCCGAACGTCAGCTGGTGCGTGCGGCGCTGGGACTCTTCCCATGCCTCGACGAATCCCGGCTGCCTGGCGCTCTCCCTGACGACCGAGCGCAGAGCCCCCTCGAGGGGCAGCTTCACGACTGCCGGGAGCCCGCCGGTCCTCACCACGTCGTCGGCGATCTGACTGACGAGGGCGTTGCGCAGCTCGACGTCCCCGACGAACGAGCTGGTGAACTTGACGTAGCCGTCTTCCTCCGCGACATGCGTGGCCAGCCAGAACGTGGGGATGGTGATGATGGCCGCGACGACGGCGACCACCCAGCAGAGGAACGAGAGGGTGGACCGGATCATGCACACTCTCCTGTGTCGACGCGGGATGTAGCAGTCGAGCCGCGTTCGGCCGCAGTGGACACCTGCTCCGCGGTGAGAGCGTAGCCGGTGGAGTTGTCGGTGACCGATGCGGCGAAGATGACGCCGAACACGCGGCCCTGCCGCGAGATCAGCGGCCCTCCGGAGTTGCCCGACCGCACCAGCCCGCGCACCGAGAACGTCTTGCGCATGTGCTCACCGCGGTCGTAGATGTCGGGGCTGCGCAGCGTGAGCTCGCCACGGATGCGGGCAGCGCGCGCGTCGAACGGGCCGTTCTCGGGGTAGCCGAGGATGGCCGCGTCGTCGCCCGCCTTGCCGGTGCCCTCGAAGTTCAGCGGCTTGAGGCCGAGGTCGCCGGTGGAGAGCACGGCGACGTCGAGCCGCGGGTTGAACAGCACGACGTTCGCCCGGGTGCGTCGGCCGTTGACGTCGATGTACGGCTCGTCGACGCCGGCGACGACGTGCGCGTTGGTCATGACCCGGCCGGGCGCGAAGACGAAGCCGGACCCCTCGACCCCGCGTTCGCACGACGCGACGCCGATGACCTTGACCACGCTCTCCGACGCCTGCCGGACACCCGCTTGCTGCAGCGTCGCGTCGTCGGGCGGATCGACGGCGGTGATGCGCTCGTTCTCGAACGGGTCGATGTAGCGCGGGAACAGGTTGGCGTCGAGCGTCTTGTTGAAGGCGCGCAGCGTCTCGGCGGCGCGGGCCGGCATGACGTCGTCGACGTGCGCGAGGATCGTCGAGCTGCGCGAGGCCGTGGACAGGTACGGGATCGAGGTACCGCTCACCGAGTAGCCGAGCGCCCACGCGGCCGCGAGGACCGCGACCATGCTCAGGGCCGCCCCGGCGACGGCATCGACCCAGCGGAACGGTCGCCACGTGAGTCCGCTCCGCAGGTCCGTGCCCACATACGTGCCGATGGCCTGGCCGATGGCCGCGGAGCCGACCACCAGCGCGAGCGCGAGCAGCGACGTGGACAGCGTGGGCTGCCCCCCGGACAGCACGCGGGGCACGATGGCGATCGCGAGAAGACCGCCGGCGAGCAGGCCGATCGTCGCCACGAGGTTGACCACGAAGCCCTGCACGTAGCCGGAGATGGCGTACGCGAACAGGATGATGATCAGGACGATGTCGAGCGAGTTCACAACAGCTCCGGCAGGGGTCGGGTGACGGAGTCGTCCCAGGGCTTCTCCCAGCCGAGCTTCTCGAACAGGCGGCTGATGACGCCCGCGGTGAATCCCCAGAGCGGTACTTCCGAGCCGACCTCGAACGCCGGCCCGCGCCACCCGGTCGGGTGCTCGACGCTGAACCGGTTGTCCGGGTCGATCAGCAGATGGATGGGATGGTGCAGGATGCTGCCGACCTCGTCCACGTCGACCGGCTCGAGGGTGCGCGGAGCGCTCCAGTAGCCGAGCACCGACGTGACGGCGAAGTTGCTCGGCGGCAGCCAGAGCGTCGGCAGGGTACCGAAGACGAGGACGTCAGCCGGGTCGAGGCCGACCTCCTCCTCTGCCTCCCGCAGCGCGGTGGTGATCGCGTCCGCATCGCCGGGATCGGAGGCACCGCCGGGGAACGAGATCTGACCGGCGTGGTTGCGCAGCGTGGTGGCGCGCTGCGTGAGCAGCAGCTCGGGCCCGTCGGTGCCGTCGGCGAAGCAGATGAGGACGGCGGCCGGCCGGGCGTCTGGCGGCGGGTGCGGGAAACGTGGCGCCAGGTCTTCGGCCTCCACCGAAGCGGCGAGCTCCTCGACCGGCTTCAGCCAGTCGGGCAGCGACACACGCGACCCCTCGTGCTTCACGACGTGACCCCCAGATGCCGACTGATCGCCGCCGTCACGTCGGCGTACGACCGGAACGGCGTGCGTTCCGTGAACACCATTCTTCCCTGCGCATCCACGAACACCGTTTGGGGCAGCCCGGCGTAGTGCAACGGTGCGCGGGTGCGGCCCGGCCGATCGACGAGCTGCGGGTACGTGATCCCGGACTGCCCGGCCAGACGCAACGCCGCCTCGGGCGCGGCGTCGACGACGTCGATGCCGATGAACTGCACACGGTCGCCGTACTCGCGGTGCGCCCGGGCCAGCAGGGGAAGCTCGTCGCGGCACTCCTTGCACCAGCTCGCCCAGAGGTTGATCACCACCGGCTTGCCGGTGAGCCCGGCCAGGTTGACCGGTCGTCCGCCGCCGAGGCAGTCGAGCTCGAGGTCGGGCAGTGCGTCCTTGCCCGATGCCATCTTGGCGGATGTGGGGCAGTCTTCGATCTTCGCGGCCGCCTTGAGCTCGACGAGCTCTGCGGTGGAGGCACCGGCTGGCTCCGACCCACCACCGAAGGTGGGCTTCTCCTTCCCTTCAGAGCCGCAGCCCGCCGCGAGGACGGCGACGAGCACGGCCGCGATCACCGCGCGGACGGTCATGCCCGTCCCTGCGTGGTGACGAGGGCGGCGGCGACGTCGGGATCAGTGGGTCCGGTGCCGTAGGACGGGCACCAACGCGCCAGCGGGCAGGCGCCGCATGCGGGCTTGCGGGCGTGGCAGCACCGGCGTCCGTGCCAGATGAGGTGGTGGCTGAGCATCGTCCAGTCGCGCTTGGGAAACAGCGCGCCGACGGCGTGCTCGGTGCGGACGGCGTCCCCGACCACCGCGTCGTCGACCCACTCGAAGCGCCGCGCGAGGCGCGCGAAGTGGGTGTCGACGGTGATGCCCGGCACGTCGAAGGCGTTGCCGAGCACGACGTTGGCCGTCTTGCGTCCGACGCCGGGGAGAGAGACCAGATCGTCGAGCCGACCGGGGACCTCGCCGTCGAAGTTCTCGACGATCGCGGCGGACATCCGCAGCAGGCTGTTGGTCTTCTGCCTGAAGAACCCGGTGGTCTTGACGATCTCCTCGACCGCCGCACGATCGGCCGCCGCGAGCGCCGTCGCGTCGGGGTACGCGGCGAACAGCACCGGGGTGACGGCATTGACGCGACGGTCGGTCGTCTGGGCGGAGAGGACGGTGGCGACCAGGAGCTGGAACGGGTCCTCGAAGTCGAGCTCGCAGCCGGCGTCGGGGTAGGTGTCGGCGAGGACGCGATTCATCTTTCGCGCACGGCGCACGAGCGTGGTGGGGGGTTTGACGGGCGTTTCCCGACCGGCGTCGCTCGGCACGAAGTCAAGCGTACGGGGGCGGTCGTGCGGGTCGCCGGGCCGACCCGCGATGTGGAAAACTGCAGGCTGGTGCGCGAGACTGTGACCGACGCAACAACAGACAAGGATCCCCGTGACTCACGATGTGCTGCGCCAGGCCCCGCTTTTCTCCGGACTAGACGACGACTCAGCGGGCGCCTTGGAGGACTCCATGACGGCGGCCACACTCGGCCGGGGCGAGGTGCTGTTCAACGAGGGCGACGAAGGCAACCAGCTCTACGTCGTCACTGACGGCAAGATCAAGCTCGGGCGCACCTCAGCCGACGGCCGCGAGAACCTGCTGGCCATCCTCGGCCCCGGTCAGATGTTCGGCGAGCTCTCGTTCTTCGATCCCGGACCCCGCTCGGCCACGGCCACGGCGGTCACCGACGTCGAGCTCATGAGCCTCGGCCACGACGCGCTCAGCCCCGTGCTCGCCGATCACGCCGACGTCGCGCTGGCCCTGTTGCACCAGCTGGCCGGGCGGCTGCGTCGCACCAACGAGGTCGTCGGCGACCTGGTGTTCTCCGACGTCCCGGGCCGCGTCGCGAAAGCCCTGCTCGATCTCGCCGGACGCTTCGGCCGCCAGGCCGACGACGGCATCCACGTCAACCACGACCTCACCCAGGAGGAGCTCGCCCAGCTGGTCGGCGCCTCCCGCGAGACCGTCAACAAGGCCCTCGCCGACTTCGCCTCCCGCGGCTGGATGCGCCTCGAGCCCCGCAGCGTCGTCATCCTCGACTTCGAACGCCTCCAGCGCCGCGCCCGCTAGCCCACCGGGCCGGCCCTAACTCCGAGATTCGAAGACTTCTGCAGGAACGATCGCTCGAGAACCTGCACCACCCTTCAATTCTGGAAGTCAGGGGCGGAGGTAGTCGAGCTGGGCTCTCACGCTCAGTTCTGCTGCTGGCCAGAGGGACTCGTCGACGTCGGTGTAGACCCGTTCGACGACCTCGCGGGCAGTGGTGGCGCCGGCCTCCACGGCTGCGCGGACCTGGTCGAGGCGTTCCTGGCGGTGTTCGAGGTAGTAGTCGAGCACCGCGCCGGGCTGGTCGATGACCGGGCCGTGGCCAGGAAGGATGCGCTCGACGAGGCCCTCCTCCACCAGCTCGCGGAGCAGGGCGAGGGAGTCGAGGTAGGGGCCAAGCACGCCGTCGGGGTGGGCGATGATCGTCGTGCCCTGGCCGAGCACCGTGTCACCACTGAGCAGCGTGGGCTCGTCGAGGAGACGGAAGCAGGTGGAGTCGGAGGTGTGGCCTGGGGTGGCCAGGACGTCGAGCCGCAACCCGTCGACCTCGATGGTCTCGCCGTCGACCAGTGGGTCGGCGCCGAGGCAGAACTCCGGGTCGGTGGCCCGCGCGGGCGCGCCCGTACGTGCCGCGAATCCCTGCAGGGCATCGGTGTGATCGAAGTGCCGATGCGTGAAGAGGATCAAGGCGACGTCGCCGGCGGCCTTGCGCACGAGGTCGAGGTGCTCGACGTCGTCCGGGCCGGGGTCGACGACGACCGAGCGAGTGCCGCCCGGCTCGCGCAGGATCCACGTGTTCGTTCCACCGAGCGTCATGATGCCCGGGTTGTCGGCCCGCACGGTCGACGCGCGTTCGGTGACCGTGGCAACGTCGTCGCTCACACATCCTCCAAGGGATTCTCGAGGAACAGCTCGCCATCGACCTCGACGAGGCGCGGCTCGATGGGAATGATCTTCCGTTCGGCGGACGCCGTGAGGATGTCCGCCGCCGCGAGCTTCGAGACCTCCCGGCAGGTGATCGCTGTCGGGGGCAGCATCGACGCCTCCCCGGCCTCGACCGCTTCGAGGACACGCTCCACCGGCGCCCAGTGGGCGCGGTCGGCCTCGCTGGGCACCTCGCCCACGACCTGGCCGTCAGGAAGCGCGGCCACGAAGAACCGGGTGTCGTAGCGCCGCGGCTCGAACGTCGGCGTGATCCAATGCGACCACGCGCCGAGGAGGTCGGCCCGCAGGACCAGCCCGTGCTCGGCCAGGAAGTCGGCGAACCCGTACTCACCCTCCTCGAGCGAGAGCCGTGCGGTCTGCATGTCCGGCCCACTCGTGTCGGCGACGACCGAGTCGGCGTCCGGGCCTGCGAGCAGGATGCCCGACTCCTCGAACGTCTCGCGCACGGCGGCGACGACGAGTGTGCGAGCGATGTCGGCGTCACAACCGAACCGCTGACCCCACTCCTGCGGCGACGGTCCGACCCACGCCTCGACCAGGCGGTCGGAGTCATGCACCTTGCCGCCCGGGAACACGTACATGCCCGGCGCGAACGCCATGGTGCTCTGTCGGCGCAGGAGGTACGCCTCGATGCCGGAGTCGCCGTCTCGCAGCAGCGCGATCGTGGCGGCGTCCTTGGCAACGGCCGGCTCACCCTTCTGCTTCGCCACGTGATCACGCAGCGAGCTGGGAACCGGCACGCGCATCAGGACACCTCGACCACGAGCTCGACCTCCACCGGCGCGTCGAGCGGAAGAACCGCGACGCCGACGGCGCTGCGTGCATGCACGCCGGCGTCGCCGAACACCTCACCGAGCAGCTCGCTCGCGCCGTTGGCGACGCCCGGCTGCCCGGTGAAGTCGGGCGCACTGGCGACGAACACGACCGCCTTGACGATGCGGCGGATGCTCGCGAGGTCGCCCACGACCGACTTGACCGCCGCGATCGCGTTGAGCGCGCACTGCTGCGCGCACTCGGTGGCCTCCTCGACCGAGACGGCGTCGCCGACCTTTCCGGTGGCGATGAGCTCACCGTCACGCAGCGGCAGCTGCCCGGCCGTGAAGACGTGTGAGCCGCTTCGCACTGCCGGGACGTAGGCCGCGACCGGCGGCACCACCGATGGGACGCTGAGCCCGAGCTCGGCCAAGCGTTCCTCGGGTGAGGACGTCACGACTGCACCGGCCGCTTGAAGTAGGCGACCAGGTTCTCCGGGTTCATGCCCGGCACGATCTGCACGAGCTCCCAGCCGTCGGACCCGAAGTTGTCGAGGATCTGCTTCGTCGTGTGCACCAGCACCGGTGCGGTCAAGTACTCCCATTGCGTCATGGAGCGACTGTATCGCCGGTGGCAGTAGGGCTCTCGCTACCCTTCACCCGTGGCCAACGCGACTCCCCTCCACGTCGTCACCGGCAAGGGCGGCACGGGCAAGACGACCGTGGCCGCCGCGCTGGCGACGGCGCTGGCCGACGCCGGACAACGCGTCCTGCTGTGCGAGGTCGAGGGCCGGCAAGGAATCGCCCAGCTCTTCGACGTCCCGCCACTCCCGTACGAGGAGCGCAAGGTCGGGGTCGGACTCGGCGGCGGCGAGGTCTACGCGCTCGCCATCGACCCGGAGGCCGCGCTGCTGGAGTACCTGCAGATGTACTACCGGCTCGGCCGCGCCGGGAAGGCACTCGACCGGTTCGGCATCATCGACTTCGCCACCACGATCGCACCGGGTGTCCGCGACGTCCTGCTCACCGGCAAGGTCTACGAAGCTGCCCGCCGGCGCAACGGCGACCGATTCACCTACGACGCCGTCGTCATGGACGCCCCGCCCACCGGCCGCATCGCGCGATTCCTGAACGTCAACGAGGAAGTGGCCGGACTCGCCCGTGTCGGCCCGGTGCGTCGCCAGGCGAGCTCGATCATGGCGATGATGCGGAGCAGGTCCACGCACGTCCACCTCGTGACCGTGCTCGAGGAGATGCCCGTCCAGGAGACGCTCGACGGGATCGACGGGCTGCGCGACACGACACTCCCGGTGGGCCATGTCATCGTCAACCTCGTCCAGCCGTCGCTGCTCAGCGACGACACCCGCGACGCTTTCCGGTCCGGCGCGCTCGGCACGAAGCAGGTCGCCTCCGCGCTCAAGTCCGTCGCCCTGGAAGCCGACGCGGCTCGAGCGCTCATCGACCAGGGATCCGCGCACGTCGAGCGGCAGGCGCTCCAGGACGCGCAGCGCGAGATGCTCAGCCAGACCGACCGTCCCGTCATCGAGCTGCCGACCCTCCCGGACGCCATCGACCAAGGCGCTCTCTTCGAGCTCGCCGGGTTCCTGCGTGACGACCTTCTGCAACGGGGCGAGGTGGCATGACGGGTCGCCCCACGACGATGCCGAGGAAGAAGCATCGAACCTCTCGCTCAACCGGACCGGCCGCACCCGGCCCTCAGCACGACGCCGTCGACGTCGACGCCTTGCTGGCCGATCCCGGCACCGAGATCATCGTTTGCTGCGGTTCCGGTGGTGTCGGCAAGACCACCACGTCGGCTGCCCTCGCACTCCGGGCGGCCGAGCAGGGACGCCAGGTCTGCGTCCTGACGATCGACCCGGCCCGACGGCTCGCCCAGTCCATGGGGCTCACCGAGCTCGACAACGTCCCCCGCCTGGTCGACGGCGTCGACGAGACGGGGGGCGGACGGCTCGACGCGATGATGCTCGACATGAAGCGCACGTTCGACGAGGTCGTCGAGGCACACTCCACACCGGAGAAGGCGGAGCAGATCCTGGCGAACCCGTTCTACGTCGCGCTCTCCAGCTCGTTCGCGGGCACGCAGGAGTACATGGCGATGGAGAAGCTCGGCCAGCTGCACGCCGAGGCGGTGGCCGATGATGCGGATCGGCCACGCTGGGACCTCATCGTCGTCGACACGCCACCGTCGCGCTCGGCTCTCGACTTCCTGGACGCGCCGGAGCGCCTGTCGTCCCTGCTCGACGGCCGCTTCATGCGGCTCATGGTCGCGCCGGCGCGCGGCCCCGCCCGGCTTATGACGGCCGGCTTCGGAATCGTCACCAAGGCACTCAACAAAGTGCTGGGCGCGCAGTTCCTCACCGACGTGCAGGCGTTCGTCGCCGCTCTGGACACACTCTTCGGGGGCTTCCGGCAGCGCGCCGAAGCGACCTACTCGCTGCTGCAGGCGGACGGGACGGCGTTCCTCGTCGTGGCAGCGCCCGAGGTCGACGCGATGCGCGAGGCGGCCTACTTCGTCGAGCGGCTCTCGACCGAGAAGATGCCGCTCGCCGGGCTGGTGGTCAACCGCGTCCATCTCGACGGCATCGAGAGCATCACCGCGGCAGATGCCGAGTCAGCAGGACGAAAGCTCGCCACGGGCGGCGGTGCCAAGCGAGCGACGTCAGAGCTGCTGGCCGTGCACGCCGATCGAGCCCGGCTGTCGAAGCGGGAGACACGCGTGGCCCAGCGGTTCTCCGCGGCGCACCCACGCGTGCCGAAGGTTTCGGTGCCGGCGCTCCCCGGCGACGTGCACGACCTCGACGGGCTCCGCCGCATCGGCGAGCTGCTGGCAGACGGGTAGGGCGACGCGCCCTAGCCTCAGGAAGCGGCGGGCTGAAGGATTCTGCGCCAGGTCGTCACGTTCGGACGACGACGCAGGAGAGCACGGCGCTCGCGCTCGGTCATGCCGCCCCAGACGCCCCACTCGATGCGGTTGTCGAGCGCCTCGGCGAGGCATTCGGCACGGACGGAGCAACCGCCGCAGACCTGCTTGGCGCGATTCTGCTCAGCACCTTTGACGAAGAGAGCATCAGACTTGCCCTTGCACGCGGCGGCCGCGGCCCAGTTTTCGTTCCACCCCATGACGATCACCCTTCCCGAGATCGGCCACCCATTGACCGAGCAGTGACGTGGAGACAAACGTACGAATTTGACGGGGTGCACATAAGACACGACCGAGTGGTTCTCATGTAGTCCTTTTGGGCTACCCCTGACCTGCGTCGATGGCGGCGTTTACCGCGGAGGCAGGCGGAAAGCTCTCAAGGCGTCCCGTAGTCTTGGCCCATGTCCTGGGACGATCTGACCGACTCGGTGCGCCGTCGCGTCCAGTCGGGTCCTCCCCCTGAGCACGACGGTTCGATCCTCTGGGCGATGGCACGTCTCTCCGCCCTCGCCGGCGTCATCCTCGCCGCCGTGTTCGTGCCGGCCGCGGCGTTCACGGCGGTCACGGTCAACAACGTCAGCGACGCCGTGGTCGACCTGCCGCTCGGGCTCGAGGACGCCCCGGCCGCCCAGACCACCCGTCTCCTCGCGTCCGACGGCAGCCTGCTGGCGTACTTCTACGAGGAGAACCGGCAGGACATCCCGCTCAAGAAGATCAGCGGCAACATGCAGGACGCCCTGCTCTCGATCGAGGACACCCGGTTCTACACGCATGGCGCCCTCGACCTCGAAGGAACCCTGCGAGCCCTGGTCAACAACGCCTCCGACGGCCAGACCCAGGGCGGCTCGTCCATCACCCAGCAGCTCGTCAAGCTGACACTCATCCAGCAGGCCACCACCAAGGAGCAGGTGCAGGCCGCCACGAAGGAGTCGATCGCCCGCAAGATCCGTGAGCTCAAGCTCGCCATCGAGTACGAGCAGGACCACACCAAGGAAGAGATCCTCGAGCGCTACTTCAACATCGCCTACTTCGGCGACGGCGCCTACGGCATCCAGTCGGCGGCCAACCACTTCTTCTCGAAGAGCCCGGACGAGCTCAACGTGCTGCAGTCGGCCACGCTCGCCGGCCTCGTCAAGAACCCGGTCGAGTTCGATCCACGGGTCTACCCCGAGCGGGCGCTGCAACGACGCAATCTGGTGCTAGGCGCGATGGTCGCCAACGGCAAGCTGTCCCAGAGCAAGTCCGACGAGCTCATGGCCGAGCCACTCGGACTCGACATCACCTCCTTCCCGAACGGATGTGTGACGTCGAAGGCCGAGTTCTCGTGCGACTACGTTCGCCGCTACCTGCTCACCGAACCCGCCCTCGGCGCCAACGTGCAGGAGCGGCGTGCCCGCCTCGAGCGCGGCGGCCTGACGATCAAGTCCAGCATCGACACGCGCATGCAGAAGGCGATCAACAAGGCGGTCCAGAGCACGGTCGGCCCCAAGGACAGGGCGATCGGCGCCCTCGCACTCGTCGAGCCCGGCACCGGAAAGGTCCGTGGCGTCTCGCAGTCGCGCCCGATGGGTCGCGACAAGAAGGCCGGTGAGTCGTACATCAACTACACGGTGCCCACCAGGTTCGGCGACTCCGGCGGCTTCCAGGCCGGGTCCACGTTCAAGATGTTCACGACCGCCGCGGCACTCAAGAAAGGCATCCCGCCCAGTCGCACCTACTACGCGCCCAAGTTCCTCACGATGCCGCAGGGCACGTACTTCGACTGCGAAGGCCAAAGCACCTTTCCGTGGAAGGTCTCCAACTCCACCACCTCCGGCCGCAAGAACATGTACACCGGCCTGCGCGAGTCGGTGAACACCTACTTCGCCCAGCTCGAGAAGGAAGCCGGCCTCTGCAACACCGTGAAGGCGGCCGAGGCGATGGGCATCACGGTGCCCTACGACATCGAGAGCGGCGTCTCAGACCAGGTCGGTCCGTTCACGCTCGGCGTCACGTCGGTGAGTCCGCTCACGATGGCCGCCGCCTATGCCACTCCGGCCAGCGGGGGCATGTACTGCGATCCGCAGCCGGTCGACGCCATCGTCGACATGGAGGGCAAGGTCATCAAGGAGTACACGAAGGAGTGCCGTCGGGTGATGGACAAGGACGACGCCGCGCAGCTCAACGACATCCTCACGGGACTGCAGAAGCCGGGCGGCTTCGGATTCTCCAACGGCACCGGACTCCAGATCCCGTCGGCAGCCAAGACCGGAACGACGCAGAGCAACAGGGCCGTCTGGTACATGGGCTACACGCCCGAGCTCGTGGCCGCGTCGATGATCGCGGGAGCGAACGGCAAGGGCGTGCCCATCTCGCTCTCCGGAGCCACGCTCCGTGGTACGCCGATCAGCTTCCAGCAGGTCGGCGGCTCCTCGCTCGCCGGCCCGATGTGGAAGAAGGCCATGGGCGCGATCCAGCAGTACCTGAGCCCGGAGCCGTTCGACCCGCCGCCGCTTCGCCAGCCCCGGGTCTTCACACCGAGCCAGGACGAGCCAGAAAAGAAGAAAAAGAAGAAGAACGACGAGGACGACTGAGGAGCCGGGTCAGGCTCCGAGCTGACGCTTGACCTCGGCGGCCACCATCTTGCCCTCGGCGCGACCCTTCACCTGCGGCTGCACGACACCCATCACCGCACCCATCGCCTTCATGCCGGCGCCGGCCGACCCGGTCGACTCGACCGCTGCAGTGACGATTTCGCGGATCTCGTCCTCATCGAGCTGGGCCGGCAGGTACTCGGCCAGGATCGCGGACTCGTCGCGCTCCTTGGCGGCGAGCTCAGGCCGGTTGCCGGCGTCGAACGCGTCGGCGGCCTCACGCCGCTTCTTGGCCTCCGACGTCAGCACGCCGATGACGTCGTCGTCGGACAGCTCGCGCGCCTGCTTGCCGCCCACCTCCGCGGTCGAGATGGCGGTCAGGACCATCCGCAGGGTGCCGGTGCGCAACGAGTCGCGCGCCTTCATCGCGGTGGTGAGATCGGCACGGAGTCGGTCCTTGAGCTCAGACATGGCGTCATCCTCTCACCGGGTGCCCGACCAGGACGCGTCTCCTAGGCTGAGGCAATGCGACCCACCCACTGGCCCCTCGGCGTCTTCGGAGCCATGGCGGCGGGTCTGGCGTACGCGTCGCTGTACGAGGTCCGGGCGTTCACGCTGCGCGAGGTCACCGTTCCGGTGCTGCCGGCCGGCTCGTCTCCGCTTCGCGTCCTGCACCTTTCCGACGCCCACATGACGCCCGGGCAGCATCGCAAGCAGCAGTGGTTGCGAGGGCTCGCCGAGCTCGAGCCCGACATGGTGGTCAACACCGGCGACAACCTCGGCCACGTCGACGCGCTTCCGTCGGTGCTCGACGCGTACGGAGACCTGCTCGACCTGCCGGGAGTCTTCGTCCTCGGCTCGAACGACTACTACTCGCCCATCCGCAAGAACCCGGTCCGGTACCTGACCGGTGGCACCGGCATGTCGTCCGGACGCAACGACTGGTGGCTCACCCGCAAGCGGGATCTCCCGTTCGGGCCGATGCGGCGGGCGTTCGCGGCACGAGGATGGACCGATCTCAGCAACACCCACGCCACGCTCGAGGTCGCCGGCCGCCGACTCGCCTTCGTCGGTGTCGACGACCCGCACCTCGGGTTCGACGAGCTCGACGAGGAGCCGGCCGACGCGTCCGCGGATCTTGCGATCGGCGTGGCGCACGCTCCGTATCTGCGCGTGCTCGACCGTTGGAACACGCTCGGCTATCCGCTCATCATGGCCGGGCACACGCACGGCGGGCAGGTGTGCTTGCCCTTCTACGGAGCGCTCGTCACCAACTGCGACCTCGACCGCAAGCGGGCCAAGGGTCTGCACACGCATACCGCACCCGCGCCCGGAGGTCGCCATGACTCAAGCCACGATCCGTCGTGGTTGCACGTGTCGGCCGGGCTCGGCACGTCGCCCTTCACACCGGTGCGTTTCGCCTGCCGCCCCGAGGCCACCCTGCTCACGCTGACTGGGATAGACTCGCCCGGGTTGCCCACGTAGGGCACCGGGGTGTGGCGCAGCTTGGTAGCGCGCGTCGTTCGGGACGACGAGGCCGCAGGTTCAAATCCTGTCACCCCGACTCATGTGTCCAGCGTTCTGACGCCGCCCGGCGCTCGGCCAGCGCTGTGCGAAAATGACCACATGGTCGAGCAGCGGCGCCACCCCAAGAGGGTCGTCAAGAAGGTGGTGAAGAAGACCGTCGTCGTCCGCCCTGCTCAGACGGGTTCCACGAAGGTGCGGCCAACCGCACGTGCGACGGCCAGCACTCCGCGCGCGAAGCTCAAGAGCAAGGCGGCGTCACCGGCGCCCCGCCGGCGACCCTCGATCCGCATCCCGTCACCACCACGGCGCCCAGGAGCAGGACTCGCCGGGCGGGCACGCCTGGCCGGCAGCCGGGTGGGCGAGAGGGCACGCAACGCCAGGTACGGAGCCAGCCGATCCGTTCGCCGAAGCCTGGGTCTTGCCCGCGGCCTCAGGCTGCCTCACCTCTCGCCGCTGCTCGGCGCCGCCGTCACCGGCCTCCTCGCCGGCCTGCTCGCCGTGGCGCTCGGGTGGCTGTCGTACGAGCTGTTCTCCGCTGCCGGCAGCGCCACGGCCGCCAGCGGCTGGAAGGCACTGGTCCTCGTCGTGGTGGCGTTCCTGACGTACGCGGCCGGCGAGCTCCTGCTCGAGGGGTTTGGTGTCATGCACGCCCGCGTCATCAGTGCGATGTCGATCCTCCTCGTCCTCGTGCTCGTGCTGATGTTCTCGCCGCTCCTTGAGCTCGCGGCCGGTCCCGGCGCGTGGCTCCTCCTGCCCGCCCTCGGCACGCTGACTTTCATGGTGTCGTGCCGCGTGATGCACCTCGCCGCTGACCAGCCCCATCCGCGTTGATGGGCGAGGTCCTCTGGCGACCGACCGGCGAACGCACCCGGCTCGACGAATTCGCCGACGCGGTGGTGGCGGACGGCGGTCCCGCCTTCGACTCCTACGAGGAGCTCTGGCGATGGTCGACCACCGATCTCGAAGCCTTCTGGTCAGCGGTGTGGCGCCACTTCGACCTACCCGCTGACGGTGACGCCACGGTCGCGGTCGCAGACGACTCGATGCCCGGGGCGGTCTGGTTCCCCGACGTCCGGCTCAACTACGCCGAGGCGATGCTGCAGATGCCCGGCCGCGCCGACGACGACGTCGTCGTGATCGCCCGCTCGCAGTCGCGAGATGAGATCCGGATCACCGCGGCCGAGCTGCGCGACCAGGTGGCACGCGCCCGCGCCGGACTCGTGCGCTTCGGCGTCGGACCCGGCGACCGCGTGGCCGCGTACGCACCGAACATCCCGGAGACGCTCGTCTTGATGCTGGCCGCGGCGAGCCTCGGCGCCGTGTTCAGCTCGTGTGCCCCGGAGTTCGGCGTGCAGAGCGTCATCGACCGTTGGCAGCAGATCGAGCCGAAGCTGCTCCTCGCCGTCGACGGGTACACGTACGGCACCAAGGCCGTCGACCGCCGGGGCGAGGTCGAGGCGATCCGGGCCCGGCTGCCGAGTGTCCACACCGTCGTCTGGCTGCCGTACCTCGACGACCACGCCCCAGACCCGGCAAGCACAGTCGTCGACGGCGCGAAGACCTGGGCCGATCTGGTGGCTGTGCATGATTCTGGGCCGGCGCCGCTGGAGTTCGAGCGGTTGCCGTTCGCCACGCCGCTCTACGTGTTGTTCTCGTCCGGCACCACCGGCCTGCCCAAGCCGATCATGCACGGGCACGGCGGCATCACGATCGAGCACCTCAAGGTGCTCGCGCTGCAGAGCGATCTCGGCCCAACTGACCGGTTCTTCTGGTTCTCCACCACCGGCTGGATGATGTGGAACTACCTGGCATCGGGCATCGGCGTCGGCGCCACCATCGCCTTGTTCGACGGCAACCCCGCGCACCCGGACCTGTCGATGCTCTGGCACCTGGCCGACGAACTAGAGCTCACCTACTTCGGCACGTCCGCCCCGTTCCTGCTGCAATGCCGCAAGGAGGAGCTGGTGCCGCGCGACCTCGCCGACCTGTCGTACCTGCGCGCGCTCGGCTCCACCGGCGCTCCGCTGCCGGCCGAAGGGTTCCGGTGGGTGTACGAGGCGGTGAGCGACACCCTTCAGCTCGCGTCCGTCTCGGGCGGCACCGACGTCTGCTCGGCGTTCGTCGGCGCGGCGCCCACGGTGCCGGTCTACGCCGGCGAGATCTCCTGCCGCAGCCTCGGCTGTGCGGTCGACGCGTTCGACGAGACCGGTCGTCCGGTGGTCGACGAGCTCGGAGAGCTCGTCATCACCCAGCCGATGCCCTCCATGCCGGTCGGCTTCTGGGGTGACGACGACGGGTCGCGCTACCGCGAGGCGTACTTCGAGGACTTCCCGGGCGTCTGGCGGCACGGCGACTGGATCACGATCACCGAGCGCGGCACGTGCGTCGTCACCGGACGCAGCGACGCGACCCTGAACCGCGGCGGCGTCCGGCTCGGCACCTCGGAGTTCTACTCCGTCGTCGAGTCGCTGCCCGGCGTGGCCGACAGCCTGGTCGTGCACCTCGAGGACGACGAGGGTGGCGCGGGAACGCTGATCCTGTTCGTCGTGCTGGCCGAGGGGCAGGAGCTCGACGACGACCTGCGTGCGTCCATCGCCCGGGAGCTCCGCACCCGCCTGTCGCCGCGCCACATCCCCGACGAGGTGCACGCCGTCCCGGCGCTGCCGCGCACGCTCTCGGGCAAGAAGCTCGAGGTTCCGGTCAAGAAGATCCTGCGCGGTGCTGCCGTCGACGACGTCGCGGCCAAGGGCGCGCTGACCGACCCGGACTCGCTCGACGTCTTCGTCGGCCTGCGTTCATAGCTGACCAGCGCGGAGACGACACCTGAGCGCCAGCGTCAGGCGAGGAGCAGCTCGGCGATCTGGATGGTGTTGAGCGCGGCGCCCTTGCGGAGGTTGTCGCCGCTCACGAACATGACGAGTCCGGTGCCGTCATCGAGCGACTGGTCCTGGCGGATGCGTCCGACGAGGCTCGGGTCGGCGCCCGCCGCCTGCAGCGGCGTCGGCACGTCGACGAGCCGGACACCCGGTGCCGTGCCGAGGATCTCGGTCGCGCGCTCGGGGGTGATCGGCTGGTCGAACTGGGCATGGATCGACAGCGAGTGGCCGGTGAACACGGGCACACGCACGCAGGTGCCCGCGACCCTGAGATCGGGGATGCCGAGGATCTTGCGGCTCTCGTTGCGGAGCTTCTGCTCCTCGTCGGTCTCGTTCCACCCGTCGTCCACAATCGTGCCGGCCAGCGGCAGCACGTTGAACGCAATCGGGGCGGAGTACTTGACCGGCGTGGGGAAGTCGACCGCGGACCCGTCGTGGGTGAAGGCGTCGGCCTTGTCGACGACCGCCAGCGCCTGCGTGTGCAGCTCCTCGACGCCGGCGACACCCGATCCCGATACGGCTTGGTACGACGCGACGACCAGCCGCACCAGTCCGGCTTCGTCGTGCAGCGGCTTGAGGACCGGCATCGCCGCCATGGTGGTGCAGTTGGGGTTGGCGATGATCCCGTGCTTCAGGCCGCGGATGTCCTGGGGGTTGACCTCGCTCACGACCAGCGGGATCTCGGGGTCCTTGCGGAACGCCGAGGAGTTGTCGATGACAATGGCGCCGGCCGCGGCGAAACGAGGCGCCTGCGCACGGGACGTGGTGGCGCCCGCCGAGAACAACGCGATGTCGAGCCCGGACGGATCGGCCGTGGCAGTGTCCTCGACGACGATCTCGCCACCCTTCCAAGGCAGGGTCTTGCCCGCTGAACGCTCGGACGCGAAGAAGCGCACCTCGTCTGCGGGAAAGTCGCGCTCGGCGAGGAGCTGCCGCATGACAGTGCCGACCTGACCGGTGGCACCGACGATGCCGATGCTCGTCATCGGCCGGTGCCTCCATAGACGACGGCTTCGACCTCGTCCGAGCCCAGCTCGAACGCGTCGTGGGCGGCGTTGACGGCCGCGTCGACCTGGTTCTCACTGACGACGACCGAGATGCGGATCTCCGAGGTGGAGATCATCTCGATGTTCACGCCCGCGTCGGCCAGCGCTTGGAAGAACGTGGCGGTGATGCCCGGTGACGAGCGCATGCCGGCTCCGATGATGGAGACCTTGCCGACGCCGTCGTCGTACTGCAGACGCTCGAAGCCGATCTCGTCCTTGAGCCGGGCCAGCGCGGTCATGGCGGTCTGCCCGTCGGCGCGCGGCAGGGTGAACGAGATGTCGGTGAGCGCCGTGGCCGCAGCCGAGACGTTCTGCACGATCATGTCGATGTTGATCTGCGCGTCGGCGAGCGCGCGGAAGATGGCCGCCGCCTCACCGACCTTGTCGGGCACGCCGACGACCGTGACCTTGGCCTCGCTGCGGTCGTGGGCGACTCCGCTGATGATGGCTTGTTCCATGTCGGGGTCCTTCCGAACGTCTTCGCTCGAGACGACCCACGTGCCGGGCCGGTTGCTGAACGACGAGCGCACGTGGATCGGGATGTCGTTGCGGCGCGCGTACTCGACGCACCGCAGGTGGAGGATCTTGGCGCCGTTGGCCGTCATCTCCAGCGCCTCTTCGTAGGAGATGCGGGGAATCTGCCTGGCGTTGGGCACGATGCGGGGGTCGGCGGTGAAGATGCCGTCGACGTCGGAGTAGATCTCACAGACGTCCGCGCCCAGGGCAGCCGCAAGGGCGGCGGCGGTGGTGTCGGAGCCGCCCCGGCCGAGCGTGGTGATGTCCTTGGTGGTCTGCGAGACGCCCTGGAAGCCCGCGACGATCGCGATCGCCCCCTCGGCGAGAGCAGCTTGCAGGCGTCCGGGCGTGACGTCGATGATCTTGGCCCGGC
>NZ_JBOHDT010000106.1:0-24484 GCF_050700635.1 Aeromicrobium sp. | reverse complement strand
CAGCCGGCCGTCTCCAAGCACCTCAAGGTGCTCGAGCAGGCCGGGCTGGTCTCCCGCACCCGGAAGGGCACCATGCGCCTCAGCCATCTCGAGGCCGCGCCGCTCAAGGACGCCACCTCCTGGCTGGCCGACTATCGCACCTACTGGGACGAGAGCTACCGACGCCTCGACGACCTGCTGACACAGATGGACGACTGAACCACCACACACAAGGAGAAGAACGATGAGCACACTGAACAGGGAGACGACGATCGGCGTCGAGCCGAACTCGTACGAGATCACCACCGCCCGCGACTTCGACGCCCCGGTCGACAAGGTGTTCCGCGCCCTCCACGACCCCGAGCTGGTCGCGAAGTGGATCGGCCCGAAGTACCTCGAGAACGTCGAGTGCACCCTCGAGGCACGCCACGGCGGCACCTGGACGCTCGTGCAGCGCGATCCCGACGGCAACGAGCACGGGTTCCGCGGCGTCGTCCACGGTGACCCGACGCCCGAGCTGTCGCAGCGCACGTTCGAGTGGCTCGGCATGCCCGGCCACGTGTCCTTCGAAACCTTGCGCCTGGAGGACCTCGGCGACGGTCGCACCCGCGTCCACGGCAGCTCGGTCTTCATGAGCGTCGCTGACCGCGACGGCATGGCCGCCAGCGGCATGGACGTGGGCATCAACGAGGGCTACGAGCGCCTCGACGATCTCCTCGCCACGCTCTGACCAACACCACCGACAGGAGAAATTCCGATGACCAAGGTCCACACCCACATGACCATGTCCCTCGACGGCTTCATCGCTGACCCGAACGACGGCATCGACGAGCTGTTCGGCTGGTACGGCGCAGGGGAGGTCACCGTCCCCACGACGGTCGAGCAGTTCACGTTCAGCGTCGACGCCGACTCGGCCGAGCTGCTGCGGGGTTACCTCGCGAACAGCGGGGCCCTGGTCTGCGGTCGGCGACTGTTCGACATCACCAACGGCTGGGACGACCACCATCCGATGGGACCTCCGGTCGTCGTGGTGACCCACCACGCACCGGAGGACGCCGACCGGTGGCCGAGGACGACGTTCACCGACGACGTCACCACCGCGATCGAACGGGCGAAGGAGATCGCCGGCGACAAGGACGTCACGATCGCCAGCGCCGCCATCGCCGCCCAAGCCCTGGATCTCGGTCTGGTCGACGAGGTTCACGTCAGTCTCGTCCCGGTGCTGATGGGCGAGGGGATCCCCTACTTCGCCCACCTCGGCGCCGCGCCGCACCGGCTCGAGGACCCGGTCGTGATCCCGGGAACCGGGGCCACCCACCTCCAGTACGCCGTCCGGCGCGACTGAGCCTTAACCTGTGACTGGCGCGTCAGGGCTTGGCCGCCGCGGGGCGGACGGGGACGCGGACGAGCAGGACGCCGTGCTGCACCTCGGCGGTGATCTCGGTGCCGGAGCCGACCGGGTCACCGTCGAGCTGCATGGGCATCGGCTTCTCCGCGCGGATGGCCACCTTCTTCCCCGACAGCCGGTCGAGACGCTTGTTGGTGCGGCGGTGCCGCACGAGCACGCGGACGATGATCGCGAGCCAGCCGATGAACCGCTTCGGCGCGATCACCACGACGTCGAGCTTGCCGTCGTCGATCCGGGCGTCGGGGAGCAACGGGATGCCGGCCTGCAGGAAGCCGACGTTGCCGACCACCACGGTGCGCGCCCTGAACTTCTTGAACTCGCCGTCGTCGACGCTGATCTCGACCCGCATGGCCGGGAAGCGCAGCGACTTGACGCCGGACACGAAGTACGCGAACCAGCCGACCTTGTCCTTGAGCTGGTCGTCGACACCGGTCATGATCTCGGCGTCCATGCCGAGCCCGGCCATGACGAGGAAGCAGGTGTCGGTACCGAGCGGCGCGTCGACGTTGGTAGTCAGCTCGCCCGCGGGATCGTCCTCGAGCACGGTGTTCGCACGGAAGGTGGCGAGGTCGATGGCCTTGTCCTGCCCGCCGAACGCGACGTCGAGTGCGTCGCGGATGTTGAGCGGCAGCCCGAGGTTGCGGGCCAGCAGGTTGCCGGTGCCGTGCGGCAGGATGCCGACGGCCACGCCCGTGCGGGCCGCCTCCTCGCACACGGCGCGCACCGTTCCGTCGCCGCCGGCCGCGATGATCAGGTCGACGCCCTCCTCGAGTGCCGCCTGGGCCTGACCGGGGCCGGGATCCTCGACCGACGTCTCGAACCAGACCGGCGGCCTCCAGCCCTCGCGCTCGGCCACGGCCAGCACGCGCGACTTGAAGACGTCGACGTCGCCGATCTTGGCCGGGTTGAGGATCACCGCGACGCGCTTGCGTCCGGTTCCGGTGAACACCGCGAGCTCGTGCGGGATCCGCGACGGGTCGGGAACGAGCAGCATCCACACCCCCACGGTGACCGCGATGCCAAAGCTCAGGCCGGCGGTGACGTCGGAGAGGTAGTGCACGCCCAGGACGATGCGGTCGGCACAGATCAAGAGGCCGAGCAGGACCCAGCCGGTGATGAGCAGACGTCGCAGCCAACCACGGCGGGTCAGGACGATCGTCAGAAGGACGGCGACCGTGGAGAACAGTCCGGCGCCGGCGGCGTGGCCGCTGGGGAACGAGTAGCCGACGATGTCGTAGAGCGGCTCGTCCCACGGCGGCCGCGGGCGCCGGAAGGCCAGCTTGAGCAGGGCGTTGCCGGCGATGACGATGAGGCTGCTGGCGACGATCCAGATCGCGATCCGCCGCTCGCCTCGCCACGCGGCGTACCCGGCGACGAGCAGCAGGACCGCCGCGACCGTCCAGTTGGAGGACGCCAGGCTGAACCAGGTGGCGAACGAGTTGAGTGCCTCGGAGCCGCTCCCGAGGTTGTAGCCACGAAGGGCGACGCGGTCGTCCATCCTCTGGAGGGCGGCGTTCTCGGTACCGACCAGGATCGCGAGGACCACACAGGCGACCGCCGGGAGCGCCGTCGCCCACAGGTACCGCCCCCGGCGGGTGGGCTCGGCGCGACGCAGGTCGATCGACAACGGACTCACTCTCTCGGCCGCCGGATGGGTCGATCCAGCGTAGGGGATTGTCAACGCCCGGTCAGTCGGACGGTCGATAGGGTGACCGGGTGATCGATCCACGACTCCTGCGCGACGACCCCGACGCGCTCCGGGCGGCTCAGCGCCGCCGCGGTGAGCCCCCCGAGCTGGTCGACGACCTCGTCGTGGCCGACGAACGACGCAGGTCGTCCATCGCCGCTTTCGAGGCGGTGCGGTCCGAGCAGAAGAACATCGGCAAGTTCATCGCGCGGGCGCAGGGTGACGAGAAGCAGGCGCTGCTCGCGCAGACCAAGCAGCTCAGCGCTCAGGTCAAGGAGGCCGAGGCCGCACAGAACGAGGCCGCGCAGACGTTCGACGCCCTGCTCAAGGCATTGCCCAATCCGGCGTCCGAGGAGGCCCCGGAGGGCGGCGAGGACGACTTCGTCGTGCTCGACACGGTCGGAACCCCGCGCGACTTCGCCGCCGAGGGCTTCGAGCCGCGCGACCACCTCGAGCTCGGGCAGGTGCTCGGAGCCATCGACACCGAGCGCGGAGCCAAGGTCAGCGGCGCGCGGTTCTACTACCTCACCGGAGCCGGCGCGCGGCTCGAGCTGGCGCTCACGCAGCTCGCCATGAGCCGGGCGTCCGAGTGGGGCTTCACGCCGATGATCCCGCCGGCGCTGGTCAAGCCGAGCGCCATGGAGGGCACCGGGTTCCTCGGCCAGGCGGCCGACGACGTCTATTACCTCGAGAAGGACGACCTCTACCTCGTCGGCACCAGCGAGGTGGCGCTGGCGGCGTACCACTCCGGCGAGATCCTCGACGCCGGTGCGCTGCCGTTGCGCTACGCCGGCTTCAGCCCCTGCTACCGGCGCGAGGCCGGTTCCTACGGCAAGGACACCCGCGGCATCTTCCGCGTGCACTGGTTCGACAAGGTCGAGATGTTCACCTTCACCACGCTCGAGGAGTCCTACGCCGAGCACGAGCGCATCCTCGGGTGGGAACGGTCCTGGCTCGACGCGCTCGATCTGCCTTACCGGGTCATCGACGTCCCGGCCGGCGACCTCGGGCTCTCGGCCATCCGCAAGTTCGACTGCGAGGCCTGGATACCCACGCAGGACCGCTACCGCGAGGTGTCGTCCGCGTCCAACTGCACGCAGTTCCAGGCGCGACGGCTCGACATCCGCCTCCGCCACCAGGGCGCCACGGTGCCCGCGGCCACGCTCAACGGAACCTTGTGCGCCATGACCCGCACGATCATCGCGCTGCTCGAGAACGGTCAGCAGCCGGACGGTTCCGTCCGCCTTCCCGAGGCTCTGCACCCGCTGATGGGCGAGGTCCTGGAGCCGATCGCGTGACGTTCGCCCCGAGGCTGGCGGCGCTCGACGTCGACGGCACCATCGTCGACCAGAACAACGCACTCAGTCCGGCGGTGCACGACGCGGTGCTGGCGCTCGCCGAGTCCGGAGTCGCGATCGTCGTCGCCACCGGCAGGGCCATGCCCGGAACGATGGAGGTCGTCGAGCGTCTCAGCCTCGCCGACGGGTTCGCGGTCACCAGCAACGGCGCCATCGTCATCGGCTACCACCCGGTCGAGGTGTTGCACAGCGTCACCTTCGACGCCTCCGAGGCGGTGCGTCGCGTGCTCGAGCACGTGCCCGATGCGCTGGTCGCGGTCGAGGAGATCGGTGTCGGCTACCGCGTCAACCAACCCTTCCCCGAGGGGGAGGTGAGCGGACGCATCACCGTCGAGGACGTCGACTCGCTCGTGTCCGAGCCGGTCACCCGCGTCGTCATCCGCGCGCCCGACCATGACGCCAGGGAGTTCGCCGAGCTCGTGCACGGTCTCGGGCTGAGCGACACCAACTACTACATCGGCTACACGTCGTGGCTCGACCTGGCGCCGGAAGGCGTCTCCAAGGCGTCGGGCCTGGAGATGGTGTGCGCGCGGCTCGACGTCGCCCAGGCGGACGTGCTGGCGATCGGCGACGGCTTCAACGACGTCGAGATGCTCGAGTGGGCCGGACGCGGCGTCGCCATGGGGCAGGCGCCGGAGCCTGTGCAGGATGTCGCCGACGACGTCACCGGAACGGTGGCCGACGACGGCCTGGCCGCCGAGCTGGCCCGCTACCTCTGATCGGCACTGTCGTGCCGGTCGAGCTCGCCCGAGGCCTCGAGCTCGCGGCACCAGTATGGCCACGAACGCCGATTTCCCGGGGACGTCGCCCGTGTCGCCGAAGTTGGACACTGTGGTCCCGAACCGGGCCGGAACGGCATAGACTTGTCAGTTCTGTATCCGGGAATGCATCTGTCAGACAGGGGAGTCGGTGGCATCCTCCAGCGCCGAGCAGCACGAGATCGCTGCGGAGCAGTCGTACGTCGACGCCGTGTACGAGCGGCTCGAGGAGTCCGCGAAGGTCGCCCAGTCGCTCGTCGCCGAGGGCTTCGCGCGCGGCCACGTGGGCAACGAGGGCGGTCTCGTCGAGCGTGACGCCATGGTCTACCAGGCGTCACGCCGCCTGTCCGCGCTCAACGCCGCCCACGACGGGCTGGTGTTCGGACGCCTCAATCTCACCGGCGGCGATTCCCGCTACATCGGCCGCATCGGCGTGCGCGACGCCGATCGCGAGATCCTCCTCGTCGACTGGCGCGCGCCGGCGGCGGCGGTCTTCTACCAGGCCACCGCACAGGACCCGGCCGGCGTGGTCCGCCGGCGCGTGCTGCGTTGCTCCGGCGACCGCGTCATCGGGGTCGAGGACGACCTGCTCGATGCCGAGAACGCACCCGACGACCTCGAGGTCATCGGCGAGGGCGCGCTGCTCGCCAGTCTGAGCAGGGCCCGCGACAGCTCGATGCACTCGGTCGTCGCCACCATCCAGAAGGAGCAGGACGAGGCCATCCGTGCCCCCAGCCGCGGCGCCACGATCATCGGAGGCGGCCCGGGCACCGGCAAGACCGTCGTGGCGCTGCACCGCGCCGCCTACCTGCTCTACACCGACCGTCGCCGGTTCGAGTCCGGGGGCGTGCTGGTCATCGGCCCGTCCACGGTCTTCATGAAGTACATCGAGCGGGTGCTGCCCAGCCTGGGCGAGACCAGCGTGACCCTGCGGTCGCTCGGTGAGGTCGTCGACGGCGTCAAGGCCGCGCGGCACGACGAGAGCGTCGCCGCGGCCGCCAAGGGCTCGTCGCGGATGATGCCGGTGCTGCGACGCCTGACGACCGCGCCGCAGCGCGGTGAGCCCACCGAGTTCCGCTACTTCTACAAGGACGACGTCCTGCGGCTCGACGCACGTCAGCTGGCCGGGATCCGTCGCCACCTGCTCTCGGGCCTCAAGCGCAACCGCGCCTACACACGCGCGCCCGCGGCACTGGTCGACGCACTGTGGCGCCAGGTCGCCGGCGAACGCGCGCTCGACAAGGGCGAGAGCGGGTTCATCGACACCATCACCTCCGACGACGCCTTCGCCGGTTTCGTCGAGGCGTGGTGGCCGCCGGTCGACGCTGTCGAGCTGTGGCGCACCCTGCCGCAGCGGATCGGGGAGCTCGCCGACGGCGCGTTCACCCCCGACGAGCTCGCAGCCCTGGACGCCTCGTGGGCCGGTGCCGGCGAGGGGGGTGAGCCGAGCATCGAGGACATCCCGCTCATCGACGAGCTGCGCTACCTCCTCGGCGAGGTACCGCACACCGACGACGACGATGACGACGTGCCGCGCCAGCTCATGAGCTTCGAGCGCCGCGAGCGCGACGACCGCGACGACCGGATGCGCGCCACGCGCAGCATCGAGGACGACAGCTTCGCCCACGTGCTCGTCGACGAGTCCCAGGACCTCTCGCCGCTGCAATGGCGGATGCTCGCCCGCCGAGGACGCCACGCCAGCTGGACGATCGTCGGCGACGCGGCGCAGGCGTCTTGGCCGTACCCGGAGGAGTCCGAGCGCGCCCGCACCGAGGCTCTGGAGGGCAAGCCGGAGCACGCGTTCCGGCTGTCCACCAACTACCGCAACTCGGCCGAGATCTACGAGCTCGCCGCGCAGGTCGCCACGGTCGCCGTGCCCGACCCGGACCTCGCCGACGCGGTCCGGCGCACGGGCGAGCAGCCCGAACATCACGTCGTCGAGCGGTCGGCTCTCCCGGCCAACGTGCTGACCAGTGCCGAGGCGATGCTGTCCGACCTCGAGGGCACGGTCGCCCTTGTCGCCTCCCGGGCTGATGTCGGCGCCATCGGCGATGCCGTCGCCACGCTCATGGAGAAGTACCCGGACCGGCTGCGCGTGCTCGAAGGTCTCGACACCAAGGGGCTGGAGTTCGACGGTGTCGTGGTGGTCGAGCCCGACGCGATCACCGAGGAGTCCGGCTCGGGGTGGCGCACGCTCTACGTTGTCCTGACCCGTGCGACCCAGCGACTCACCACGGTCGGCAGCACCGATCGTTGGCGCTCCACGATCGCGTGAGACGCCGACTCCCGACCGTCAAGCAAGGGCTGCAGGCCCTCGCGCTGCTCGCCGTCGCCGTGGTCGTCGGAACGCCGGTCGCCTTCAGCACGTTCGTGCACAGCGAGCGCCACATCGTCATCGGTGCCCACGAGGCCACGATCGTCCCGGTGCTCGACGGCTACGTGACGCTCGACTTCGGCCCGCTGCTCCCGCAGGTGCGGCTGCCCGCCGACGCCATCGCGGGCATCGGGGTCGACATTTCCTTGGGCAACGCGGAGGTCGAGAGCCTCGACCAGCTCGTTGCGCGCGACGCCGTCATCGCCAGCCAGCCCGAGGGAGAGATCGCCGCGGTGCGGGCCGAGGTCCGCGACATGCTCGAGCTCTCCATCCTCAGGGGTGTGGGGGTCGGCGCACTGGCGGCCATCGGTGTCGCGCTGACGTGGCAGGCCGTGGGTGCCGAACGCCGCGCGCAGATCCGTCAGGCGGCGCGTCATCCATCCCGCGCACGTGTGGTGGTGGCGGTCAGCCTCGGTGTCATGGTCGTGGGGTCGACGGTCCTGATCGCGCTGCCCGAGCGGGAGCAGCGACCGACCGCGTCGTGGGTCCCGCTCGTGCAGGCGTTCCCGGACGTACCCAGCGACCCGGTGCTCGACCAGCTCGAGATCGTCAACGGCTCGGCCACCGAGGGCAGCAAGGCCCTCGTCCAAGGGGCACTGGAGACGTACCACGACTCGGTGCTGTTCTACGGAGCGCTCGCGCTGAGAGCCGCGACCACTGACATCCGCCGCCCGAAGGACGACGAGACGACCGCGATCGTCGTCACCGACCGGCACGACAACATCGGCATGGATCCGGTCGCGCACGCCGTCGCCGTCCGGGCCCGGTCGAAGCTGCTCATCGACCTGGGCGACGACACGTCCAACGGCGGCACCTGGGAGACCTTCAGCATCAACTCGTTGGCGCGAGAGTTCCGTGGCTTCCGGATCGTCGCCGTGGCCGGCAATCACGACCAGGGCGCCAGTGTCACCGAAGCGATGCGCGAGCGCGGTTTCCGGGTGCTGGACGGGCGGCCGGTCACCATCAACGATGTGCGCTTCCTCGGGTCGAGCGACCCGCGCAGCTCCGGCCTGACCGCCGGCTACGACGGCGACGAGAGTGACAACATCGAGGCCATCACCAAGCAGGACGCCGAGCTCACCGAGGTCGCCTGCGCCGATGAGCGGGTGTCGGTGCTCGTCGTCCACAGCGCAGCGTCGGCCCAGCAGGCGTCTCAGAGCGGCTGCGTCGACCTGGTGCTGTCGGGCCACCTGCACCGCCAGGTGGGTCCGGAGGTGATCGAGGGGCTCAACGGACGCACCACCACGACACTGACCACCGGCTCCACCGGCGGCGCCGTCTACACCTTCGCCCTCGGCAGCAAGCTGCGTCGTCCGGCCCAGGTGACGGTCGTGACGTTCCGCGACGGACGTCCGGTCGGACTGCAGCCGGTCACCTTCGGGCCCGGCGGCACCATCGACGTCGCCGACCACACCCGCGTCAAGACGTCGCGTCGCTGACCAGAGGTCAGCCGCAGCGGTCGACGAGCAGCTTGGCGTAGGTCTCCGCGCACCTGACGACCTCGTCGATCGTCACCTGCTCGTCGATCGCGTGGGCGTTCTGGATGGTGCCGGGACCGAACTGCACGGTGGGGATGCCGACGGCGGCGTACTGGCGCAGGTCCGATCCGTACGGCGCGCCAATGAGCTGGGGCTTCTCGCCCCCGGCGGCCTGCACGGCGGCCACCACCTCGTCACCGAACGGATGCCCGTCGGGAAGGGATCCGGCCGCGAACCGGCCTCCCGGCCAGCTCACCTCGACCGGATGCTCGCGGAGCCACGGGTCGTCCGCCTCGCGGACCGCCTGCTCGAACTCCGCCATTGCCTCGGCGAACGACTCACCGGGCTTGACGCCGAAGCGTCCTTCGGCGACGAGGTAGTCGGGCACGGTGCTGGACCAGCCGCCGGCGTTGACGATGCCGGTGGAGATGGGCCACGGACGCTTTCGGAACGGCGCCGGAGGTGCGACGTTGCGCTTCTCGTCGAGGCGATACAGGGACGCGCGGACGCTCTCCAGCAGGTCGACGGTACTGACGCCCAGACCGGCCAGCGAGCCGTGGGTGGCGAGTCCGCGCAGCTCGAGCCGGAACGTGAGCGCTCCGGCGTTGGCACACACGATCTGGCCGGCGGTCGGCTCGGCGATGAGACAGGCCTCGCCGGTGTGACCGCTGCGCAGCGTGCCGAACGTGCCGATGCCGCCGTCCTCCTCGCCGATGACGGTGTGCACGGCGAACGGACGGCTGAGGTCCTCGCCGACGGCCCGCACCGCGGCAAGGATCGCGACGACGCCGCCCTTCATGTCGCAGACGCCTCGCCCGTACCAGGAACCGTCGACCTCCTGCAGGTCCCACGGATCGGCGCCGGTCCACCACTCGTGCTCGCCGGGCGGCACGACGTCGACGTGGCCGTTGAGGATCAGCGCCGGAGTGCCCTTGCCGGAGGTGCCGACGCATCCCCACGCCTCCTCGCGATCGACCTCTTCGCCGGGATACTCGGGGTCGGCGCGCAGCGTGTCAAGGTCGAGACGCCACAGGTCGACGACGAGGCCGAGTCCCTGCAGCGTGGCGGCACACCACCGCTGCGCGGCGACCTCGGACTCGCTGCCGCCCACGCTGGCGTAGCTGACGAGCTGCGCGAGGTCCCGGCGCACCAGGTCGACGTCGATCAGGTTGTCCACGCGGCCAAGCATGTCATCCGGCCAGGGGCACGGCGCCGATAGGATCGACGCCTCATGCTCGACGATCTGCTGGCCCAGCCGGTCTTTGCCCTGATTCGCGTGCGTGACGCCGACACCGTCACGCTCGTCGGTGGGCCGCGCACGGACGTCGAGAACCTGTCGGACATCCCGCTCGAGGCCGGGACGTCTCGCCGGTGGGACCACTTGGTCCTCGTCCCCTTCGCGCAGGTGCGCGAGCGGGGCTTCGAGGCGCACCAGGATGGCACGCCCCTGAGCGTCATCCACGCGACGGTGCAGGAGGATGTTCCGCTGGCCGACCTGCTGGCTGAGCTCCCGGACACGGACATCGAGCTGGCCGACCGGGGCGGCTTCGAGACGTCCGACGACGACTACGCCGAGATGGTGCGTCACGTCATCGACGAGGAGATCGGCTGCGGGGAGGGCGCGAACCTGGTGATCGGACGGCACTACCGCGCTCGGGTCGCCGACTGGGGCCACGAGCGGGCGCTCGCCGTGTTCCGTCGCCTGTTGGAACGGGAGCGCGGTGCGTTCTGGACGTTCTGCATCTTCACCGGCGACCGCTACCTCATCGGCGCGAGCCCCGAGCGGCACGTGAGCGTCGAGGACGGCCAGGTGCGGATGAACCCGATCAGCGGCACGTTCCGCATGCGCGGCCTCGAGACGCACGCCGACCGCAAGCGCGAGCTGCTGCGTTTCCTCAGCGACGAGAAGGAGATCTACGAGCTCTGCATGGTCGTCGACGAGGAGCTCAAGATGATGTGCGACATCTGCCACGAGGGCGGCCTCGTGCTCGGGCCGTACCTCAAGCCGATGAGCCACCTCGTCCACACCGAGTACCTGCTCGCCGGCCGCACCCGCCGCGACGTGCGCGAGGTGCTACGTGACTCGATGTTCGCCGCCACGGTCACGGGCAGCCCGGTCGAGAACGCCTGTCGCCTCATCAAGAAGTACGAGGAGCACGGCCGCGGCTACTACGCATCAGTGGCCGCGCTGATTGGCCGCGACGAGGACGGCCTCCCGGTCGCCGATGCGCCGATCCTCATTCGCACGGCCGACGTCGACCTCGACGGCAACGTGAAGGTCACCGCCGGCGCCACGCTGGTGCGCGACTCCGACCCCGCCTACGAGACGAAGGAGACCTGGGCGAAGGCGTCCGGCATCCTCAGCGCGTTCGGACTCGTCGAGGCGGCGCCCGATCCGGTGGAGGGGTTCGACGCGTTCACCCGCGAGGAGGACGTGCTCATCGCCCTCGGCTCACGCAACCAGCGGATCAGCCGGTTCTGGCTCACCGACCAGTCCGGAACCCCGCCGGTGCGGTCGCTGGTCGGCAAGCGCGTTGTCGTGCTCGACGGCGAGGATGACTTCGTCAACATGCTGTCGCACGTGTTCGGCGTGCTCGGCATGACCACCCACGTGGTGCGGCACGACGTGTACCAGGACGGAGACCTGGACGGCTACGACCTCGTGGTCGTCGGCCCCGGCCCCGGCGACCCCCGCGACATCGACGACGCGAAGATCGCTGTGATCGACGAGGTCGTGCGAGGGCTGCTCGACTCCGAACGACCATTCCTCGCCGTCTGTCTCGGTCACCAGGTGCTGAGCCGCCAGCTCGGCCTCGACCTCGCGTTCAAGGACATCGTGTTCCAGGGGACGCAGAGCCGACTCACCGTGCTCGACCGGCCCGAGACGGTCGGCTTCTACAACACGTTCGTCGCGAGAGTCGGGGATACCTCACTTCCCGACGGCGTGACGGTGGAGGCCGACGACGCCGGCGATGTGCACCTGCTCGCCGGACCGCACTACCGCGGCGTGCAGTTCCACGCCGAGTCGATCCTCACCCAGAACGGGTACTCGATCCTGCGGGATCTGGTGACCCAGCTGCTGGACCCGTCCGCTTCCGGTACCGCGTGATCGCCACCCCGACGAGGCACAGCGCGCCGCCGACGAACGCCAGCGCCGCCGGCACCTCGTCGAGCATGACCCACGAGATGAGCGTCGCCACCGCGGGCACAAGGTAGGTCGCGGACGCGACCTGGCCGGCGCTGAGCCGCTTGAGCGCGTACGACCAGGTGCTGAAGCCGATCGCGGTCGGGAACACCCCGAGGTAGACCAACCAGACGATGTCGGCCGTCGACGCGTTGCCCAGCTCGCGCACCAGGGCCGGGAGGTAGGGCAGGCACACGACCGCGCCGACGACGCACATCAGCCACACCGACATGACCGGCGTGACCACCGTGAGCGTCGGCTTCTGGGCGAGCGCACCCACGGCATAAAGGACGGCGGCCGCCAGGCACAACAGCACACCCGTGGTGCTGGCGGTGTCGACCGCCGACTCGTCACGGGTGCTGAGCGAGATGAGCACGACGCCCGATGCCGCCACGGCGATCCCGATCAGCAGCGGCTTGGGGAATCCCTCCTTGAGCAGGACACCCGCGAACAGCGCGATGAGGATTGGGCCGACGGTGACCACGAGAGCGGCGGTGCCGGCGTCGACCTGCTGCTCCCCGGCGTTGAGGGCGACGTTGTACGCCCCGAACCAGGTGACGCCCGCGAGCACCAGAAGGAGGAACGGTCGCCCGCTCGGGAGGCGGTGCCGCCACGGCCGTGACAGCACGGTGAGCACGAGGGCGGCCACGACCAGTCGCCCGAGCGACAGCGGACCCGCCGAGAAGGAGTCCGCCGCATCGCGGATGCCAACGAACGCCGAGGCCCACAGCACGACCGTGACCGCCAGGGCGCCGACGGACAGGTCACGCTTTTCGATGGTCTTGGTGCTCACCACTTCACGCTAGCCATGCCCGCCGACGTTCCACGAGCGAAAATCGGACATCCATCCATGCAATACCGACGGCTGTCCCAGTCAGCTGTTGAGCTTGCCCCCGTCCGAGTCGAGCGTGACCTCGGTCTCACGCAGGTCGCCGCCGCGCCGGTACGTGATGGTGACGGTCTCACCCGGCTGGAAGCCGCGGATCGACGCGACCAGGGCGTTCGAGCTCACGATCGGGTTGCCATTGACCTTGGTGATGACGTCATCCTTCTCCAGCCCCGCCTTGTCGCCGGCGCTGCCCTTGGTGACTTCCTTGACCTCCGCGCCGATGCCGGTGATGTCGTCCTGGGCAACCGCCGGGCCGACCGTGACGCCGATGCGGGCATGCTCGACCTTCTTGCCGTCCACGAGCTGCTTCGACACGTTCTTGGCGAGGTCGACCGGGATGGCGAAGCCGAGTCCGATCGAGCCGGAGTCGGTCGGCGTGGTGCCGTTGGACCGGATCGCCGAGTTGATGCCGATGACGCGACCCTGCAGGTCGACGAGCGGGCCGCCGGAGTTGCCGGGGTTGATCGCCGCATCGGTCTGGACCGCCGGGAACACGGTCTGGTTGGCACCGCTGGCGTCGGAGGAGGCGACCGGTCGGTTGAGCGCGCTGATGATGCCGCTCGTGACCGTGCTCTCCAGGCCGAACGGCGAGCCGATGGCGATGACCTGCTGGCCGACCTTGAGGTCGGCCGAGCTGCCGAGCGTGGCCGGCGTGAGACCGCTCTTGTCTTCAGCCTTGATGACCGCCAGGTCCGTGACCGGGTCCTGGCCGACGATCTCGGCCTTGGCGTTGCTGGCGTCGTTGAACGCGACCGTGATCGAGCCGCTGTCGGAGGCTGATTCGACGACGTGGTCGTTGGTGAGGATCTGGCCGTCGCTGCTGATGATGATGCCGGTTCCGGAGCCGGCCTGACCTCCGCCGGACACGTTGACCTGCACCACGGACGGCAGCACCTGCTGGGCCACCTTCTGGATGTCGCCGGCCGGGGCCTGCTTGGTGTTCGTGTCGGTGTCGAGCGAGCTGACGACGGTGCTGTCGTCACCCTGAAGCGCCTCGTACGCGGCCGCGCCGCCGACGCCCGCCCCGGCGGCCAGGACGACGATGGCGAGGGCTCCCGCCAGACGTCGGCGACCCCGCCGGGGCGGAGGTGGTGTGCCGTCGTCGGTCTGTGGCTCGGTCGGCATCTCCACGGTCGGCTCGCGGTCGTCCTGATCGGCCTCACCGGACGGGATCTCGCGAGTGGGCTCGGTGTCCGGCGCAGGCGGCTGCTGGACCTCGACGGTGTCCTCGTTCGTCGAGCTGTCCGCATCCCCGGTCGTCGAGCTCGTCGAAGCGACGTCTGGCTCGGGTTGGTCAGGCTTAGACGCTCGCTCGGGTTCGACCTGGGGCTCCGGCTCGGTACGGCGCCTGGGAGGCGGGACGTAGGGCTGCGCGGCGAAAGGGTCGTTCTGATCACTCATGTCTCCAGATTCTCCCTCATGACTGAGAACGCGCTGAGGCGCGTGTATGAGATGCGGAAGATCTGCCGTCGGGAGGCGGGATGGTCATCGTGAAGACGCTGCCGCTTCCCGCCGGCGACTCCGCCGTGACGTTGCCGCCGTGACGCTCGGCCGCGCGGCGCACGATCGACAGCCCGAGACCCGAGCCGGGAAGCGTGCGCGCCTCGTTGGAGCGGTAGAATCGGTCGAAGACGTGCGGCAGGTCGCTGGCGGTGATGCCGGGGCCGTCGTCGCGCACGGTGAGCACGCCGCCGACGAGGCGCACCGTGACGGTGCCACCAGCGGGGCTCCACTTGGCCGCGTTGTCGAGCAGGTTCGTCACCGCGCGCTCCAGCAGTGGCGGCTCGCCGATGACCGTCCACGACTCGGCCTCGACGTCGAACGTCAGACCCGGCGCCCGCGGACGCACCCGGTCGAGGGCTGACGTCAGGGTGTCGGCGAGGTCGAGCTGCTCTGGGTCGCGGGCCATCGGTTCGTCGCGCGCCAGCTCGACGAGGTCGCCGACAAGCGTCGTGAGCTCCTGCAGCTGGACGCGGACGTCGTCCATGATCTCGGTGCGCTCGGACAGGGAGAGCTGCCGATCCGGGTTCTCCGCGGCCTGCCCGAGGAGCTCGATGTTGGTGCGCAGGCTCGTCAACGGCGTGCGCAGCTCGTGCCCGGCATCGGCCACCAGCTGACGCTGGCGCTCCTGCGAGGCGTCGAGCGCGAGGAGCATCTGGTTGAACGACGTGGTCAGGCGGGCCAGCTCGTCGTGGCCGGTCACCTTGATGGGGCGCAGCTCGGAGGTTCGGGCGACCCGCTCGGCGGCGGCGGTGAGCCGTCGCACCGGGCGCAGGCCGTTGGTGGCCACCACCCAGCCGGCGCCCCCCGCCAGCACCACGCCGGCCGCGCTGGCCAGGAGCAGGATGATCTTCAGGCGCTCCAGTGCGCGGTCGATCGACTCCATCGGCTGCGCGAGCACGAGCGCCGAGCCTTCACCGGCCTGCACGGCGATGACGCGGTACAGCTCGCCGTCGATCATCGTGGTGCGGCGCGAGCTCTTCGCCTCGCCGATCGACACCTCGATCTCGTTGTTGTTGAGGGGGAGGGTCGTGTCTTCGCCGCGGCGGCTGAAGATCTGGCCGCCCCGGACCACGAAGATCTTGATCCCGGCGACGTCGAGCTCCTCCTTGGACGCGGTGTAGCCCTCGCTGACGGCAGCGTTGGCCCGACGGAGCATGGACTCGTCGAGCGAGCTCTCGAACTCCGCCTTCACCGTGACGAACACGAGCGCGCTCACGGCTGCGAGCGTGACGGCGACCGCGGCGGTGGTGAGCAGGGCCACCCGCAGCGCGAGCGACGCGCGGGCCGTCAGTGGCTGGATGGTCCGGTGGATCGGCGTGAGGACGGCCCTGATGGGCCTACTGGTGGCGCTCACGGCGGCGTCTCGCGAAGTACGTAGCCGACCCCCCGCACGGTGTGCAGCAGCCGGTCTTCGCCCTCGGCCTCCAGCTTGCGCCGGACGTATCCCACGTAGACCTCCAGCGAGTTGGCCGTGGTCGGGAAGTCGAATCCCCAGACCTCCTCGAGGATGAACGAGCGCTCGAGCACGCGCTTCGGGCGGCGCAGGAACAGCTCGAGCAGCGCGAACTCGGTGCGCGTCAGCGACAGCTTGCGCTCGCCGCGCGTGACGTCGCGGGTGACGGGGTCGAGGGTCAGGTCGGCGAAGACCAGCGGGGCCTCATCGGCCTCCATGTCCGCGCGACGGGAGGCCCGGCGGTGGAGCGCGCGAACCCGGGCGAGCAGCTCGTCGAGCGCGAACGGCTTGGTGAGGTAGTCGTCCGCTCCGGCGTCGAGGCCGTCGACGCGGTCGGTGACGGCGTCGCGGGCGGTGAGCACCAGGATCGGGACATCGTTGCCGGCGCTGCGCAGTGCCCGCGTGGCCTCGAGCCCGTCGAGGCGCGGCATCATCACGTCCATCACGATGACGTCGGGATCGACCTGGGGCACGCGAACGAGCGCCTCCGCGCCGTCGGACGCCAGCTCGACCGAGTACCCGTTGAACTCCAGCGAGCGGCGCAGGGAGTCGCGCACCGCTCGATCGTCGTCCACGACAAGAATCCGCATGCCCCCAGTGTGCCGCGCCCGGCTGAGGTTTCGATAAGCGCGAATCGGGTTGTGGGAAACCTGCAACTCGGCGGTCAGTCGTCCTGCGGGCCGTCGAGCAGGGCCTGCGCGGCCGCGGTGGCTTTGGCGCCGTAGGTGCCGCCGAACAGCACGGTGTGGACGAGCAGCGGATGCAGCTGGTGCAACGCGACTCGGTGCTTCCACCCCTCCGCCAACGGTGCTGCCTCGTCGTAGGCGTCGATCACCCGTTGGAGGTGGGGGAGGCCGAACAGCGACATCATCGCGAGGTCGGTCTCGCGGTGGCCGCCGTGCGCGGCCGGGTCGATGATCCACGCCGCCCCGTCGGTGCCCCAGATGAGGTTGCCCGACCAGAGATCGCCGTGCACGCGCGCCGGCGGCTCCGGGTCGCCGGCGAAGTCGTGGATGCGCGACATGGCCCGCTCGATCGTCATGGCCTGCTCGTGCGAGAACGCTTGGCGATCTCGCGCCGCACGCACGTACGGCATCACCCGGCGTGACGCGTAGAACTCAGGCCACGTCGGCATCGACCGGTTGGGCAGCGGGGCGAGGCCGACGTATCCGTCGACGTCGGCTCCGAACTTCTCCGCACCGGCGGCGTGCGTCGCTGCGAGGGCACGCCCGAACCGCTCGGCGACGTCGCCGGACGGCTTGCCCGGCTCCACCCACGCGAGCACGATGCAGTCGTCGGACACCGCCAGCAGCTCCGGGACGTTGGCGCCACCGGCGTCGGCAAGCCAACGTAGTCCCTCGGCCTCTCGCTCGAAGAAGCCTTCCGGGGGTTGCGGCCGGGTCTTGATGACTGCGCTGCGGCCGTTGCTCATCCGAAGCCGCGTCGCCGTGCAGATGTCTCCGCCCGCGACCGGGGTGGTGGAGATGACGCCATGGCCGAGCAGAGTTTCCGCGCGGGCCGCGGTGCCTGTCATCCGTGCCATGGCGCCGAGATTACCGTCTGATACCGGGCGCGATCTCCGGAAGTCGCACGATGATCTCGTCGGCTGTGCGCTCCACCATGGCGAGTACTTCGGCGAAGCCTTCGGCCCCGCCGTACCAGGGATCGGGTACCTCGTCGTCGTCCTCGGACGCCTCGGGGTCGAACTCGCGGAACATGCGCACCTGCTCGAGCGCCTCGACGGTCGGAGCCTGGTCGGCCATGTCGGCGCGGTTGCTCGCGTCCATCGCCAGCAGGAGGTCGTGCTCGGCGTACCAGTCGGTGGAGAAGGTGCGGACGCGGTGCCGGGTGGGGTCGTAGCCGGCGGCTGCGAGCGTGGCTGCCGCGCGTGGGTCCATCGGGTCGCCGACGTGCCAGCCGCCGGTGCCGGCCGAGGCCACCTCGACACGGTCGTCGAGTCCGGCCCGCTCGAGGCGGTCCTCCAGCACGACCTGCGCCATCGGTGACCGGCAGATGTTGCCGAGGCACACGAGGGCTATCCGGAACGGCTCGCTCACGCGCGCTTGACGAACGCGCCGAGGATGGCGTTCACGATCGAGATGATAATGGCGCCGAGCACGGCCCAGCCGAAGCTCTCGACGTAGAAGACGACGTCGAGCTTGCCGGCGATCCAGTCGGTCAGCATCAGCAGCAGCGCGTTGATGACCAGCAGGAACAGGCCCAACGTGAGGACGATGAACGGCAGCGAGAGCGTCTTGACGATCGGTGCGATGAACGTGTTGACAAGGCTGAAGACGAGAGCGACCAGCGCGAGCGCGATGATGGTGTCGGTATCGGTGTCGCCAGCCCTACCGATGTTCATGTGCTCGCCCAGCAGGCCCGCGGCGGCAGCGAGGGCGACGGCGCTGAGCACCCAGGACAACAGGAATCGCATCATCATGCGCCGATTGTGGCATTGCCTGCAATCACGAGGGTCGGGCGTCCTCGAGCTCGGCGGACGCTACGAGAGCTCACTGCGCAGGAAGCGGGTGGTGCGCTGCATCGCGAGCGGCCACTGCGGGCCGAAGGCGTGCTCCTCGCCGGGATAGACACGCAATGTCACGTCCGCGCCGGCGCGTTCCAGGGCCGCCTCAGTGCGCCGGCTCCAGCGGATCGGGCAGCTGTCGTCGGAGGTTCCGTGGTGGATGAGGATCGGCTCGGTGACCTGGTCGAAGTACGTGCGCGGGCTGACGTTGCGCCAGAACCCCGGCTTGTCCTCGGGTGCGCCGTGCCGGCGCATGATCCGCTGCGCAATGCCCGACCGACTCGGATCACGACGGATCCAGCGATTGAAGTTGTCCACGGTGTTGGAGCTGACCGGGGCGAACACGACGGCCGCGTCGACCAGGCCGGGCTGGACCGTGAGCACGTTGTAGATCACCCCGCCGCCCATCGACCGGCCCGCGAGGCCGATGCGCTCGTCGTCGACCGGCCCGTCCCACTTGCGCAGGGCGTGCACGGCGTTGATCACGTCCTCGGTGTAGCCGAGCCGCAGGTTCGAGTCGGCCTGTGGGTCGTCGTCGGATCCTGCGTGGTTGCGGTAGTCGACGTGCAGGGTCACGAAGCCCCGGCGGGCGAGCCAGTCCAGCTCGCGTCGCATCCCCTGGCCGTTCACGTAGATGTCCGGGTCGATGTAGCCGTGGGCGAGGACGACGGCCGGGAACGGCCCCGAGCCGCGCGGCACGTTCAGCACCCCGGAGATGCGCAGCTTGCCGCTGCGGAAGGTCACCCTGCGCTGGCGGTAGGTCTCCGTGCTGGCAAGCACCCGTCCAAGCTTCAGGCCGCGGCCGTTGTACTCGCGCTGCATGAGTGCGCGTAGGGAGACCGGGTGCGGCGGCGGAGGTGAGGTCTCCGTCGGGGTGGGTGACTGGGTAGGTGACGCGCGATCCTGACCTGATCCGGCCGGTCGCTCCGGGTCCTCGTCGGTGCAGCCGGACGCGACGAGCACCATGAGCATCGCGCCGATGAGCAGTCTTACCCACACTGCTCCATTGTGCCCTCTGCACGGGAGTGGAGCGGACGGCTGGATATGAACCAACGTCTTCGGCCTGGAAGGTCGATGTTCTGCCATTGAACTACGTCCGCACGAGAAGCTGACGCTCCGTCGCCAAGGGTAGCGACAGCTGCTACTGCGGAGGCGGCAGTGCCGGTTCGACGTCGCGGGCGGTCTGGGCCAGCATGATGCCGGTGAGCACCGCGGCCACGCCCAGGAGCTGGATGGCGTTGAGCGTCTCCGAGAACCACACCCACCCGACGAGCGCGGCGACTACCGGCTCGAGCATCGCCACGATGCTGACGACCGTCGCGGACAGCACGCGCAGCGCGATCAGCAGCAGGAAGAACGGGGCGACGGTGCCGAGCAGGACGATCCATGTCATCGCCCCCCAGACGGGCACGGACGACTCCGCGTAGCGGCCCAGCATCGAGACGTCGTCGCCGAGCGTGTCGATCGTCCAGGCCGGTTGCACGAGATTCATGCCCACCGTGGCGGCGGCGAACGCCCACAGGATGACGTGCAGCGGCCCGCCCACATCGGCCGTGCCGGTGTGCTCACCGAGCAGGAAATAGGTCGCGAAGCACACGGCGGCGCCGAGCGCCATGACCACGCCGAGGCCGTCGAGCGTCAGGCCCTTCCAGACCTGACTGACCACGGCGAGCCCGCCGACCGCCAGACCCAGCGCGGGCCACATCCGCTGGTGCACGCGCTCGCGTCGCACCATCCATACCCACAGCACCACCAGCACCGGACCGAGATACTCCAGCAGCAGCGCGATGCCCAGCGGCAGCCGGTTGATCGCGATGTTGTACGTCCACTGCAACCCGGCGAAGCCGACGATGCCGAGGCCGGCGATCAGCAGCAGTGCGCGGCCCCGCGGCACGCGCAGGGCGGACCGGTCGACGACCAGCGCGATCAGGACGAACGCGACGAAGGCCCCGGTGATGCGCACGGTCGTGAAGGTGTCGGTCGGTGTCCCGGATCGCAACGGGATGCGTGACACCCCGGCATTGAGCCCGAACAGCGCGGCCGCGAGCAACACCAGCAGGTAGCCCCACCGGGCCTCACGAGCCGTCACGCCTCGATTCTGGCAGTGACGACCTGGTGACCCAGTGCCCGGCGGTGGAGGTCTCTCTCGGTGGCCGCCGCCCAATGGGCGCCCCGCTGCGTTCTCGTCGGTCTGCGCACAACACCGGTGCGCATCCCTCCTCGGCCTTGCGGTGCATCCCATTGAACGACGCCCACCGTCGAGGGACCTCCACCGCCGGGCACTAGCCTCGCTCTATGCCCACCCCGTCTGCGCGCCGTGCCCTGGACGACATCCCCGTCTACCGGCCCGGCAAGCCCGCCGAGAGCGACGAGCTCAAGCTCTCCAGCAACGAGAACCCCTATCCGCCCCTGCCGGGCGTCATGGAGAAGGCGACGGAGGCGCTCGGCCGCGTCAACCGCTACCCGGACGCCGGTGTCGCCGACCTGTACGCGGCCCTCGCCCGCACGTACGGCCTGCCGCAGGAACGGTTCGCGGCGAGCACCGGGTCGGTGGCCGTGCTGTTCTCGCTGCTGACCGCCTTCTGCGAGCAGGGCGACGAGATCATCTACGCGTGGCGCTCGTTCGAGGCCTACCCGATCGGAGCCGATCTCACCGGCGCCCGCACCATCCGCGTCCCGCTGCGCCCCGACGCCACGCACGACCTCGACGCGATGGCCGCCGCTGTCACCGAGCACACCCGCGTCGTCATCGTGTGCACACCGAACAACCCGACCGGTCCGGTCGCAACCCACGCCGAGCTCGAGCGGTTCGTCGAGGCCGTTCCCGACGACGTGATCATCGTCGTCGACGAAGCCTATGTGGAGTTCGTGCGTCAGGACGACGCCGCGAGCGGACTCGCCCTCGCCGACCACGAGAACGTCATCGTGCTGCGCACGTTCTCCAAGGCGTTCGGGCTCGCCGGCCTCAGGGTCGGCTATGCGATCGCCGCGCCCTCGGTGGCCGAGAGCATCCGCAAGGCCATCGCCCCGTTCAGCGTCACCGATGTCGCGCAGGCGGCCGCCGTCGCCTCGCTCGATGCGACCGACGCACTGGCCGAGCGGGTCGAGACGATCGTCGCGGAACGAGCTCGGGTGCTCGCGGCCCTGCGTGACCAGGGTTGGGACGTTCCGGACAGCCAGGCCAACTTCGTGTGGCTTCCGCTCGGCGACGATTCGCTCGACTTCGCCGCCGCCTGCGACCCGGTGTCAGTTCGTCCGTTCGCCGGCGACGGCGTGCGTGTGACCATCGGTGACCCGGACGTCAACGACCGCTTCCTCGACGTCGCCGAACGGTGGCTCAAGTAACAACGCGTCGAATTGGAGAAGGGCACCTGCTCGGGATACGGTGGGACCGCAGGTGTGACACCAGTCACGTCCTCGTCCGGTCCTCGTCGTCCACCACCCCTGTGACGGCATCGATCGGCACCAGTCGAACCGGAGCGGCAACCCCGCGACCGGCCGAGATGAGGGAGCCGCATGAGCGCGCGCACGCCAGAGCAGACCGGTCCAGAAGAGCACTCAGCTGTGCCACTCGTCCAGTTGCTGACGCCTGAGGGCCAGCGGGTCGAGCACCCGGAATTCACATACGACGGCGACGACGCATCGATTCGCGATCTCTATCGCGACCTCGTGCTCTCGCGCCGCATCGACATCGAGGCCTTCGCCTTGCAGCGCCACGGCGAGATCGGCCTCTGGCCGCCGGCGCTCGGTCAGGAGGCCGCCCAGGTCGGCTCCGGCCGCGCCCTCCGTCCGCAGGACTTCGCCTTCGGCACCTACCGCGAGCACGGCGTTGCCTGGTGCCGTGGCGTCGACCCGGCCAACATGCTCGGCTGGGTTCGCGGTGTCGAGCTCGGCGGATGGGATCCAACGCTCCATGGCTACGGTCTGCCGAGCATCATCATCGGCGCGCAGACGCTGCATGCCACCGGCTACGCCATGGGCCTGACGCTCGACGGCGCCGTCGGCACCGGCGACCCTGAGCGCGACGCCGCCGTCATCGCGTACTTCGGCGACGGCGCGAGCAGCCAGGGCGACGTCATGGAGGCCTTCGACTTTGCGGCCGTCAACCACGCACCGGTCGTGTTCTTCTGCCAGAACAACCAGTACGCCATCAGCGTCCCGATCGCGCGTCAGACGGCGGTGCCGATCGCTCAGCGGTCGTCCGGATTCGGCTTCCGCGGCGTGCGGGTCGACGGCAACGACGTGCTGGCGGTCCACGCAGTCACCACCGCGGCGATGCAGCAGGCCCGCGACGGCGGCGGACCGATGCTCATCGAGGCGGTCACGTACCGCATGGGCGCGCACACCACGTCCGACGACCCCACCCGCTACCGCGCCGCCGACGAGGTCGAGGCCTGGAAGGCCAAGGACCCGGTCGACCGCGTCCGCGCCTACCTCGACGCGGCCGGCACGGCACCGCAGTTCTTCACCGACCTCGAAGCCGAGGCAGAGGAGCTGGGCGAGCGGATGCGTGAGGCGTGCGCCGCCCTTCCGGACCCCGATCTCGCCCAGCTCTTCGATCAAGTTTACGCCGAACAGACCGATGAGCTGCGTGAGCAGCAGGCCGCCTACGTCGCCTGGCGTGGCCAGTACGAAGGGAGCGTCGCATGACCGAGAAGATGCCGATCGCCAAGGCCATCAACGCCGGCCTGCGCGCTGCCCTCGAGGGCGACGAGCACGTGCTCATCATGGGCGAGGACGTCGGCCCGCTCGGCGGCGTCTTCCGCGTCACCGACGGACTGCAGAAGGACTTCGGCGAGAGCCGGGTCATGGACACGCCGCTGGCCGAGTCCGGCATCGTCGGCACCGCCATCGGCCTCACGTACCGCGGCTACCGCCCGGTCGTCGAGATCCAGTTCGACGGTTTCGTCTACCCGGCCTACGACCAGATCGTCAGCCAGGTCGCCAAGATGCACTTCCGCAGCAAGGGCAAGATCAAGATGCCGATCGTCATCCGCATCCCCTACGGCGGCGGCATCGGTGCGGTCGAGCACCACTCCGACAGCCCCGAGGCGCAGTTCGCGATGACCGCCGGGCTCAAGGTCGTCTCGCCGTCCAACGCCCACGACGCCTACTGGATGATCCAGCAGGCCATCGCGTCCGACGACCCGATCGTGTTCATGGAGCCCAAGCGGCGCTATTGGGAGTCCAGCGACGTCGATCTCGATGCCGAACCCGCACCGCTGTGGGAGTCGCAGGTCCGACGCCCCGGCACGCACGCCACGATCATCACCTACGGGCCGACCGTCACCACCTGCATGGAGGCCGCCGAGGCCGCGCGCCAGGACAACCTCGACCTCGAGATCATCGACCTGCGCACGCTCTCGCCGCTCGACCTCGACCCGGTTTACGAGTCGGTGCGGCGTACGGGCCACGCCGTCGTCGTGCACGAGGCGTCGCGTAACCTCGGCATCGGTGCCGAGGTGGCGGCCCGCGTCACCGAAGAGTGCTTCTACTCGCTGGAGGCCCCTGTGCAACGAGTCACCGGCTACGACACGCCGTACCCGCCCAGTCGGGCCGAGGACGACTTCCTCCCCGGGATCGACCGCATTCTCGACGCCGTCGACACCGCCCGCGCCTTCTAGGAGTTCTGCTGCATGAGTGAGTACAAGCTGCCCGACGTCGGTGAGGGCCTCACCGAGGCCGAGATCGTCTCGTGGCGCGTCGCCGTCGGCGACACGGTCAGGTCAACGACGTGATCGTCGACATCGAGACGGCCAAGTCGATCGTGGAGCTGCCGAGCCCGTACGCCGGCGTCGTCACCGCCCTGCTGGTCGAGGAGGGCAAGACCGTGCCGGTCGGCACCCCGATCATCGCCATCGGCGACCGTGAGGCCGCCGAGGCGTTCAG
>NZ_JBOHDT010000105.1:0-12132 GCF_050700635.1 Aeromicrobium sp. | reverse complement strand
TACGAGATGGACTACCTGCGCGAGGGCATCGGCCTGCGGGCGTACTCGCAGCGCGACCCGCTGGTGGAGTACCAGCGAGAGGGCTTCGACCTCTTCACCGCGATGATGGACGCGATCGCCGAGGAGTCGGTGGGCTTCCTGTTCAACCTCGACGTACAGGTCGAGGCGGCCGAGGCCGAGGCCCCGGCTGCGTCGGTCGGTGCCCAGCCCCAGCTCAACCTCCAGGCCAAGGGTCTGCAGCAGCGCAAGGCCCAAAACCTCTCCTACTCCGCTCCCAGCGAGGGCGGCGAGGTCGAGGTCCGTGGCGAGGGCGCGGCCGACGCAGGCGACACGGATGCCCAGGTGCGGCAGCATCAGGCCAACGTCAAGAACAAGGCCCGTCAGAAGGCCAAGCAGCAGCGGAAGTCGCGCAAGAAGAACCGCTGAGCGAAGCACAACGGAACGCGGTTCGGATTGCGCCACTCGGCGGTCGCATGAAGACCCTGGTCTCATCCGATTTCCGCTGGCGTGAGGGCCTGGGCTAGACTTCCGGAGTTGCCTCGGCGAGGGCCGGGACTCAGGTCCCAGGCCGTGATCGACAGGGCGCTCCACCGCTGAGTGCCGTGTCGAGCGCCTCGATCCCCACCGCGGCACAGCCCGAACCACACAGACGAGCACTTCCGAGGAGCATCAACCCGTGGCCGAGATCAAGATCGCCGCCGAGAGCCGCACCGAGTTCGGCAAGGGCGCCGCCCGGCGCATCCGCCGCGACGACAAGGTGCCCGCCGTCTTGTACGGCTCGGGCATCGACCCCACCCACATCACGCTGCCAGGCCACGACCTCGCCCTGGCGCTGAAGAACTCCAACGCGCTGCTCTCGATCTCCGTCGGCTCCGACACTCATCTCGCGATCCCCAAGCAGGTCCAGCGCGACCCGCTCAAGGGATTCATCGAGCACGCCGACCTGCTGATCGTCAAGAAGGGCCAGAAGGTCACCGTCGACATCCGCGTCCACCTGGTCGGTGAGGCCTCGCCGGAGGCGCTCGTCGTCACCGAGAACTCGACGATCTCGGTCGAGGCCGAGGCCACGCACATCCCGGAGTGGGTCGAGGTGTCCGTCGAGGGCCTCGACGTCGGCGCCCAGATCCACGCCGTCGACCTCGACCTCCCGTCCGGAAGCACCCTGGCCATCCCCGAGGACTGGCTCATCGTCAACATCATCGCCGCCCCGACGGCCGAGGAGATCGAGGCGGAGCTGGAGGAGGCCGAGGCCGAGGCCGGTATCGAGCACGACCTCTCCGACGAAGAGATCGAGGCCGCCGCCGAAGCCGAAGAGGGCGAAGAGGCCGAGGGCGAGGCTGCCGAGGGCGAGGAGCCCGGCGAGGGCAGGTCCGAGGACTCCAAGGACTCCGAGGACGAGTGACCTGGTTGGTCGTCGGGCTCGGCAACCCGGGCCCGACGTACGCCGCCACCCGGCACAACGTCGGCTACCTCGTCGCCGACGTGCTGGCCGCACGCATGGGCGGCACCTTCAAGTCCCACCCGTCGAAGCGAGCTGACGTCGTCGAGGGTCGGCTCGCCGATGAGCGTGCCGTGCTCGGTCGCTGCCGCTCGTACATGAACGAGAGCGGCGGCCCCGTCTCGACGCTCGGGTCCTACTACGACGTCGAGCCCGACCACCTCGTCGTCGTCCACGACGAGGTCGATCTGCCCTTCGGTGGACTGCGGGTGAAGTTCGGCGGGGGCGACAACGGCCACAACGGGCTACGCAGCGTGCGTCAGTCGCTGGGCTCCGGCGAGTTCTTCCGGGTTCGCCTCGGCGTGGGCCGACCGACCGGTCGCCAAGGCGTCCACGAGTTCGTGCTCAAGCCCTACTCATCCGCCGAGCGCAAAGAGCTCCCGGTCTACGTCGAGGAGGCCGCCGACGCCGTCGAGAGCCTGGTGACGCGTGGCCTCGAAGCCACGCAGGGCGCGTTCAACCGGTGAGCACCTCCACCGCCGACATCACGGCTCCGCTGGCCCCGCTCGCCGGGCTCCTCGAGGCGGATCAGAGCGTCGCGCGGTTCGTCGGCCGAGGAGGCGTTGACGAACTCACGCTGCAGGGACCCGAGTCGCTTCGTCCTTTCGTCTCGGCCGCATTGTCTCGCGCCGAGTCCGTCCTCGTCGTCACGGCCACGGCGCGAGAGGGCGAGGATCTCGTCGCCGAGCTGAGCGACCTCATCGGTGCCGACTCGGTCGCCTACTACCCGGCGTGGGAGACGTTGCCGCACGAGCGGCTCTCACCGCGCTCGGACACCGTCGGCCGGCGACTCGCCGTGCTGCGGCGCCTCGTCCACCCTTCGACAGGCTCAGGGAGCGGGGGAGGGCCGCTGAAGGTCGTCGTGGCCCCGGTGCGTTCGCTGTTGCAGCCCCAGGTCAGGGGGCTGGCCGACCTCGCGCCGGTCGCCGTGTCGACCGGCAGTGACCATGGCCTCGAGGATCTGGTCCGCGACCTTGCCGCTGCCGCCTACGTCCGCGTCGACCTGGTCGAGCGCCGGGGTGAGTTCGCGGTGCGTGGTGGCATCATCGACGTCTTCCCGCCCACTGAGGAGCACCCGCTGCGGCTGGAGTTCTGGGGCGACACGGTCGAGGAGATCAGGCGTTTCGCGGTCGCCGACCAGCGTTCTCTTGACGCCGTCGAGGAGCTGTGGGCGCCGCCGTGCCGCGAGCTGCTGCTCACCGACGAGGTTCGGTTGCGCGCGGCCAAGCTGGCGGGGGAGCACCCGTCGCTGCGCGAGCTGTTCACGAAGCTGGCAGACGGCCACGCCGTCGAGGGCATGGAGTCATTGGCCCCGGTGCTGTTCGGCGACATGGAGAACCTCGTCGATCTTCTTCCGCCGTCGTCAACGGTGCTGCTGTGTGACCCGGAGCGGATCCGCGCTCGTGCCCACGACCTCGTCGCCACCAGCGAGGAGTTCCTGCAGGCGTCGTGGGCCGCGGCGGCCACCGGAGCCGAGGCACCGATCGATCTGGAACCAGCCGCGTTCCGCACGCTCGACGAGGCTCACGACGACACTCGCAAGCTCGGACACGCCTGGCTCGGCCTCTCACCCTTCGGGCTCGACGACGAGTCGCCGGGCACTGATGTCGTGGCCACGCCGGCCTACCGAGGCGATACGGAGGCGGCTCTGACCGACATCCGCGACTGGCTGTCAGCGTCGCGACACGTCGTGATCGTGGTGCCCGGCCACGGTCAGGCGCAACGCACCGTCGAGTGGCTGGCCGAGCACGACCTTCCCGGATCGCTCGAGACCGAGCCATCGGCAGGAGTGGTGCAGGTGCTGTGCGGTGAGCTCGGCCACGGACTCGTGCTGCCGTCCATCGACCTCGTGGTGCTCACGCATGACGACCTCGTCGGTCAGCGGGCGGCCGAACGGGTCGAGCGCAGCAGCATGCCGTCGCGGCGTCGCAAGCAGGTCGACCCGCTCGAGCTCGCAGCCGGTGATTTCGTCGTCCACGAGCAGCATGGCGTCGGGCGCTACGTCGAGCTGGTCAACCGGACCGTGCACGGAGCCGCCCGCGAGTACCTCGTCATCGAGTACGCGCCCGGCAAGCGTGGGCAGCCGGGCGACCGCCTGTTCGTGCCGATGGACCAGCTCGACCAGGTCAGCCGCTACGTCGGCGGTGAGCATCCCAGCCTCGACAAGCTGGGTGGCTCCGACTGGAGCACGCGCAAGAGCCGAGCGCGCAGGGCCGTGCGGCAGATCGCCGCCGAGCTGATCAAGCTCTACGCCGCGCGCCAGGCCACCAAGGGCCACGCCTTCGGCCCCGACTCTCCGTGGCAGGCCGAGCTCGAGGACGCCTTCGCGTTCGTCGAGACGCCCGACCAGCTCGTCACCGTCGACGAGGTCAAGCGCGACATGGAGCGCACGGTGCCGATGGACCGGTTGGTCTGCGGCGACGTCGGTTACGGCAAGACCGAGATCGCGGTGCGGGCCGCGTTCAAGGCGATCCAGGACGGCAAGCAGGTCATCCTGCTCGTGCCCACCACGTTGCTCGTGCAGCAGCACTACGCCACGTTCGCCGAGAGGTTCGGTCAGTTCCCGGTCAACATCCGGCCACTCTCCCGGTTCCAGAGCGACCGTGAGTCCAAGGAGACGCTCGCCGGGCTGGCGGACGGCACCGTCGACCTCGTCATCGGCACTCATCGGCTTCTGCAGCCTGGCATCCGCATCAAGGACCTCGGCCTGGTGATCGTCGACGAGGAGCAGCGATTCGGCGTCGAGCACAAGGAGGCCCTCAAGCACCTACGGGCCGCCGTCGACGTGCTGAGCATGTCCGCGACACCGATTCCGCGCACGCTGGAGATGGCCGTCACCGGCATCCGTGAGATGTCGACCATCGCGACGCCGCCGGAGGAGCGTCACCCGGTGCTGAGCTTCGTCGGTGCCTACGACGAGAAGCAGATCACGGCCGCCGTCCGGCGCGAGCTGCTGCGCGAGGGCCAGGTGTTCTTCATCCACAACCGGGTGCAATCGATAGAACGCGCAGCAGCTCGCCTTCGCGAGCTGGTCCCGGAATCAAGGGTTGCGACCGCACACGGGCAGATGAGTGAACACCAGTTGGAGACGGTGATGGTCGACTTCTGGGAGAAGCGCTTCGACGTCCTGGTGTGCACGACGATCGTCGAGTCCGGACTCGACGTCTCCAACGCCAACACGATGATCATCGAGCGTGCCGACACCCTCGGTCTCTCGCAGCTGCACCAGCTGCGCGGGCGGGTGGGCCGCGGTCGCGAACGGGCGTACGCCTACTTCCTGTACCCACCGGAGAAGCCGCTCACCGAGACGGCCCACGACCGGTTGGCCACCATCGCGCAGCATTCCGAGCTCGGCGGCGGCATGCAGGTCGCAATGAAGGACCTCGAGATCCGTGGAGCCGGCAACCTGCTCGGCGGCGAGCAGTCCGGCCACATCGCCGAGGTCGGGTTCGACCTCTACGTGCGGCTGGTCGGCGAGGCGGTGTCGGAGTTCCGTGGCGAGGGAGCGCCGGAGCGCGAGGTCAAGATCGAGCTGCCGATCGAGGCGCACCTGCCGCACGACTACGTGCCCAGCGAGCGCTTGCGCCTGGAAATATATCGCCGCCTGGCGGCGTCGATATCCATGGCTGAGGTTCAAGAGACGAGGGCTGAGCTCGTCGACCGCTACGGCGAGCCGCCGGCCACGGTCGAGACGCTGCTCGAGGTCGCCCGGCTCCGCGTCCGCATCCGTGCGGCCGGCCTCTCCGAGGTCACCACCGCCGGCTCGAACGTGCGGTTCGGCGGGGTCACGTTGCCGGAGTCGTCCCAGCTCAGGCTGCGGCGCATCCACCCGAAGAGCATCTACAAGGTGGCCGCTGAGGTCGCGCTCGTGCCTCACCCGCGCACGTCTCCGGTCGGAGGCGTCCCGCTGCGCGACCGCGAGCTCCTGGAGTGGACCCGCACCGTCGTCGACACCCTCGTCCCACCCGCCTGACGTGGCATGGGCCGTGGGTAGGGTGTCGCCATGAAGCTGCGCGTCCTCGGGCACGTCTCCCTCGTCGCGGCCGGGGCGGCCATGCTGCTCGCCGGCTGCGGATCGGCTCAACCAGGTGCGGCGGCCGTCGTCGGTGACACCACGATCTCGATGGGTCGCGCCGATGACACTGCCGTCGTCTACTGCAAGCTCACCCTGCTTTCGGCGCCCGAAGGCACCCCGGTCAACAACGCCGACGTCCGCCGGCAGGCCGTCACCGACCTCGTCTTCGGTGTGGTGGCGCGCGAGATGTCTGCCGAGGCGAACATCGAGCCCAACCCCTCGACCTATGAGATCTCGCCGTCCCAGCGCAAGGAGATCGCGGCCGCGTTCCCCGAAGACGAGGTCGACGCCGTGGTCGACGCCATCGAGGACTCGCAGCACACGTTCGCCATCGCGCAGCTGCTCGGAGCGGAGGAGCTCGACGAGCCGAACGCGAATCCCGAGCAGGTGCGTGATGCCGGGTTCCAGCTGATCCAGGGCGAGCTCGCCCGCCGCGACGTCCGGTTCGACCCACGTTTCGCGATCGGGTCGGACGGCCAGCAGAACGCTCCGACCGGGTCGCTCTCGGTGCCCGTCGAGGCACCGGAGCCGTCCGACGTGAAGGAGCTACCCGCCACGCAGCGGTGCTCTGGCTGATGCGCATCCTGGTCGTCAGTCCGCGCGTCGCCCCCGGCGTGCTGACGCTCGAGGCGTGGGACGCCCTCCGCGGCGCCGCCCGTGTGCTCTCGGCCGAGGACGGCCCGCACGTCCAGGCCATCCGGGCCGCGGGCATCGACGTCGCGATCGCTTCGGATCGTCCGGACGCCGGAGACGACGTCGTCTGGGTCGCCCCGCCCGGCGACCTCCAGTGGGCCCGCGACGTCGCCGACTCCCTGGTCGGCGGTGACGGCGCACCCGTGGAGGTGGTGCTTGGCTCCTACGACCTGCCGGGAGCCCGGTTGCTCGACCTCGTCGACGTGATGGGCCGGCTGCGCCGCGAGTGCCCGTGGACGAAGCTCCAGACGCACGAGTCCCTCGCCCCCTACGTCCTGGAGGAGGCCAAGGAGACGTTCGACGCGCTGGAGTCCGGCGACACCGCGCACCTGCGCGAGGAGCTGGGAGACCTGCTGATGCAGGTCGTCTTCCATGCCGCCGTCGCCGCTGAAGGGACGCCGGACGACCCCCACGGGTGGGACGTCGACGACGTCGCCGCCGACATCACCGCGAAGCTGATCCGGCGCAACCCACACGTCTTCGCTGACGGTGACGCGACCACGCCCGAGGAGGTCGACGCCACCTGGCAGCGCATCAAGGCTGCGGAGAAGGGTGAGCGCCGGTGAGCCGGACGGGGATCTCAGACCGGCCCCATTAGGCTGATCCTCGTACCTCTTCCGGTCGAAGGAGAAGCATTCGTGGCCAGCATCGAAGCCGTCGGAGCCCGCGAGATTCTGGACTCGCGCGGCAACCCCACCGTCGAGGTGGAGGTGGCCCTCGACGACGGCACCATCGGGCGCGCGGCCGTCCCGTCCGGTGCTTCCACCGGACAGTTCGAGGCTGTCGAGCTGCGCGACGGCGGCAAGCGCTACCTCGGCAAGGGAGTGCGCAAGGCCTGCGAGGCCGTCAACACCAAGCTGGGCCCCGCCCTTGCCGGCTTCGACGCCGACGACCAGCGCGCCATCGACCATGCGATGCTCGCAGTCGACGGCACCGACAACAAGGCCAAGGTCGGCGCCAACGCGGTCCTCGGCGTCTCGCTCGCCGCGGCCAAGGCCGCTGCCGAGTCGGCCCGGCTGCCGCTGTTCCGCTACGTCGGCGGACCGAACGCCCACCTCTTGCCGGTGCCGATGCTGAACATCCTCAACGGTGGCGCCCACGCCGACTCCAACGTCGACGTCCAGGAGTTCATGATCGCGCCGATCGGAGCACCGTCCTTCGCCGAGGCGCTGCGCCAGGGCGCCGAGGTCTATCACGCGCTGAAGAGCGTGCTCAAGGCTGACGGCTTGACCACCGGTCTCGGCGACGAGGGCGGTTTCGCGCCCGACCTGTCGTCCAACCGGGCCGCGCTCGATCTCATCGCCAAGGCGGTCGAGGAGGCCGGTCTCACACTCGGCACCGACATCGCGCTGGCCCTCGACGTCGCGGCCTCCGAGTTCTGCGAGGCGGGCGACTACACGTTCGAGGGTGTGTCGAAGACGTCTGCGGAGATGGCCGACTACTACGCCGATCTCGTCAAGTCGTACCCGATCGTCTCGATCGAGGACCCGCTCGACGAGGAAGACTGGGACGGCTGGACCACTCTGACCGAGGCCATCGGCGACCAGGTGCAGATCGTCGGCGACGACCTCTTCGTCACCAACGTCGAGCGTCTCGGCCGCGGCATCGACGAGGGCGCCGCGAACGCGCTGCTCGTCAAGGTCAACCAGATCGGTTCACTCACCGAGACGCTCGACTCCGTCGACCTCGCGCACCGCAGCGGGTTCGCCTGCATGATGAGCCACCGTTCAGGCGAGACCGAGGACGTCACGATCGCCGATCTCGCGGTCGCCACGAACTGCGGCCAGATCAAGACCGGAGCGCCGGCCCGGTCCGACCGCGTCGCCAAGTACAACCAGCTCCTGCGCATCGAGGAGCTGCTCGGCGGCTCAGCGGTCTACGCAGGAGCGTCCGCCTTCCCGCGGTTGGTCCTCTAGCCCCATGGCCTCCCGCACGGCTCCCTCACGCGGTCCCGGCCGGGCGTCGTCGCGGCGCCCCTCCGGGTCGTCCACTGCGAGTCGGCGGCCGGAGGGTGGGGGCCACCCGCGTCCGGCGCCCAAGCGCGGACGGCAGGGGCCGCGTTTCACCACGCGCGCCGTCGTGCTCCTGTCGGTGGTCCTGCTCCTGGTCGCCTCCTACACGTCCGCGCTGCACGCGTGGTGGGAGCAGCGCGGCGAGATCCAGTCGGCCAAGGCCGAGATCATCATGCGGCGCGACGCCATCATTCAGCTCAACGACACCAAGGCACGTTTCAACGATCCGGCGTACATCAAGCAGCAGGCGCGGGCCCGGTTCGGGTGGGTGATGCCCGGAGAGGTCGGCTATCGCGTCATCGGCAGCGACGGATCGGTGCAGGGCGACGTGCCGACGCTCGACGCACCGCCGACGGCGCAGGAACGTGAGTGGTACGACACGCTCTGGGGGAGCGTGGAGCAGGCCGGCAAGGAGCCTGCGAAGCCCAAGCCCGTCGCCGATCCGGACGAGGTGCTAAGGAAACGGTGAGCGCCTCCGCAGCCGATCTCGAGGCGGTGGCCGAGCAGCTCGGACGACCGGCTCGAGGCATCGTCGGCGTTGTCTCCCGCTGCCCGTCCGGGCATCCCAACGTGGTCAAGACCGAGCCGCGGCTGCCCGACGGCACGCCGTTCCCGACGCTGTACTACGTCACGTGCCCGCGGTTGTCCGGTGCAATCGGCACCCTGGAGGCGTCCGGGCTGATGGCGGAGATGAGTGTCCGACTTTCGACTGACCCGGGTTTGGCTGATGCGTACGCCAAGGCGCACTTCGCCTACCTCGCTGAGCGTGAGGAGCTGGGGCACGTGCCGGAGATCGACGGAATCTCCGCCGGTGGCATGCCCACCCGGGTCAAGTGCCTGCACGTGCTCGTGGGCCACTCCCTCGCCAAGGGCCCGGGCCTCAATCCGCTGGGCGACGAGGCCGTCGGACTCCTCGGCGACTGGTGGGGTGGGACCGAGTGCGCTCCCACCTCGGACCTCTCCTGACGTACGGCGCCGTTACTCTCGAAACCATGCCCCGTGACCGCGTCGCCGCGATCGACTGTGGCACCAACTCCATCCGCCTGCTCGTCGCCGACATCACGGACGGCACGATGACCGAGCTCGTGCGGGAGATGCGCATCGTCCGGCTCGGGCAGGAGGTCGACGCCACCGGACGCCTGGCCTCGGGGGCGATCGAGCGCACCCTCGGGGCCACGCGTGAGTACGCGGAGCTGATCGTGATGCTGGGCGCCGACGAGGTCCGGTTCTGCGCCACGTCGGCCGCCCGCGACGCCGAGAACGCCGACGAGTTCGCCGACGGCGTCGAGTCGATTCTCGGGGTGCGGCCGCAGGTGCTCAGCGGCGAGGAGGAGGCGCTGGCGTCGTTCATCGGTGCGACCCGCGGTCTCGACCCACACCGCGCGCTGGTTGTCGACATCGGGGGAGGCTCCACCGAGCTCGTGGTCGGCGACGGATCGGACGTGGAGTGGTCCACCTCGCTCGACATCGGCTCGGTGCGGCTCAGCGAGCGCTTCCTGCCGAGCGACCCGCCACCTGTCCGCGAGGTCACGACGTGCATGAACCACCTCGACGTCGTGCTGGCGCCGGCTGTAGCCGGGCTGGAGCCGGTCGAGTCCGTCGTCGGGGTCGCCGGAACCGTCACCACGGTCGCGGCCCACGCGCTCGGGCTCCCGTCATACGACCGCGACGCCATCCACGGTGCCCGGCTGTCAGTCGACGATGTCCGAGGGGCGTGCTTGTCGCTGGTACAGATGTCGGTCGCCGACCGGCGCGCGCTGCCGTTCATGCACCCGGGTCGTGCCGACGTCATCGGCGGCGGAGCCCTGGTCCTCGACCGGGTGCTCGAGCAGCTGCCGCTCGACACCGGCACGGTGATCGTCAGCGAGCACGACATCCTCGACGGCATCGCCTGGGGTGCGGTGTGACGCTTCGCATCAGCCTGCCGGACCAGCGAACTCTGGCGCGGTTCACCGACCTTGTCGACGTCGATCTCGTCGAGTGGGACTTCGCGAGCCCACTGCCCGACGGCGACCCGATCGACCTCGCCGTGCGGCCGTACGTCCTGCAGGGCGACCTGAGTCTGCTCGACCCCACCCGCGTGCGCGCTGTGCAGACCCAGACGCTCGGCTATGACGACGCGGTCGGGAACGTGCCCGACGGCGTCACCTGGTGCAACGCGGTCGGGGTGCATGAAGGATCGGCGGCCGAGGTGGCCGTCGGCCTGCTCATCGCCGCACTGCGGGGATTCGACGAGTTCGCGCGGGCGATGCCGGAGGGCAGGTGGGTTCGCGGCTGGAACCACGGCCTGCTGGGCTCCCGCGTCCTGCTGCTCGGGTACGGCGGCATCGGCACCGAGATCCGTGCTCGGCTCGACGGATTCGGCGTGGAGCTCGTCCGGGTGGCGCGCACCGCCCGCAGCGACGACCACGGTGACGTCCATGGCATCGACGAGCTGTGGTCGCTGCTGCCGGACGTCGACGCGGTCGTGGTGGCCGTGCCCTACGGGCCAGACACGCATCACCTCGTCGACGACGCGTTCCTCACCGCGATGCGGCCGGGCGCACTCATCGTCAACGTCTCTCGCGGCAAGGTCGCCGACACCGATGCACTCGTCCGTCACGCGGCCAGCGGGCAGGTATGCGTCGCGTCCGACGTGTGGGACCCCGAGCCCTTGCCGGCCGACCACCCGCTCTGGACGACGCCCGGCGTGTTCGTCTCGCCGCACGTCGGCGGTGCCGTGACGACGATGCACGACCGTGTCGAGGCCCTCGTGCGCGCGCAGGTCGCGCGTCTGCAGGCCGGCGAACCGCTGATCAACGTCGTCGACGTCAGCTGAGAGGCGGCAGCGTCCCAGTCGTGGGGTCTCGCTCGGTGACGCAGTACGCCAGCCCTGCGGGGTCCCGCAGGACCGTCCATCGTGGGTGCTCGTGAACGTGCGCGGCTCCGAGGGAGCGATGGCGCACGACCTCGGCGATCGGGTCTGTGCTCGACAGGTCGAGGTGGGCCCGTACGGGTCCGTCGTCGGAGTCGAGTCGCTGCAGCAGCAGCCTGATCGGCTGACCGTCGGGACGCTCGAGGCTGCTGAACTCCGGGAAGCGTCCCGCGGTGTGCTCCCACCCGGTGAGCCGGGCCCAGAACGCGGTCTCGATCTCGTGCAGGGGGCCTGGAATGTCGAGACAGACCTGGTCGACGATGCTCGAGCCGCCCCACCACGGCACCGGCGTGGGTACTGCGGCGCCGGCCGGATGCCCGACGACGCAGAACGTGAACCCGCCGGGCGAGGTCATCACGACGTGGTCGCCGCGTTGCCTGACGGTCGCGCCGTGGCCGGCGGCGTGCTCGACGTAGCCCGCCACGTCGTCGGTGTGCAGGTCGAGGTGGATTCCGCCGGACCCGCCCTCGACGCGCTGGACCTTCAGGTAGGGGTCTCCGTCACGCGGGACGAGGGTGGCGAACTCCTTGCGATCACCGCGCGGTTCCGACAGTCCACTGCCGGTGACGGCCTGCCAGAACTCCGTGCCGGCGTCGAAGGAGTCCGCCGGCAGGTCGAGGAAGGCCGTGATCCAGCGGAGTTCAGCCATACGCCGAGACTAGGCTGGCGGCGCTCCCGTAGCCCAATCGGTAGAGGCGGGCGGCTTAAAACCGTCACCAGTGTGGGTTCGAGTCCCACCGGGAGCACCGGGATCGGCACATACTGGAGCGCGAACCTGTCCGCGCCTGACCCGGCCCTCGATCCGTGGTTCGCGCGCGAGCTGCTGCGGCTGCAGCATGCGGCCTACCGAGCCGAGGCCGCGCTCGTCGGGGACGACCGGATCCCGCCCCTTCAGGACGACGACGTCACGTTGCCGGCCTGGCGCGGTCGCTACCTGGTG